>DASYBM010000017.1 GCA_036500765.1 Candidatus Sulfotelmatobacter sp. | reverse complement strand
TGGCGGTGAGCCCGGAGCCCAAGCGAAGATCGCGCGTTGCGCCCCGCAAGGGCGAGCAACGAGAGCAGGTCGAGCAAGGGTCAAACGCGAGCTACTGGCCGAGACGAATGGACCCCACACCACCTCGGAACTCTTATTTTTGCTATCAGCTCTTAGCTTTTAGCCCTTAACTAAACTCTGACCTGCATCCGACCCCAAAGTCCTGTCATACTGAGCGGAATCATGAGGAGAGCGAACCGATCCTCACGATGCAGTCGAAGCATCCCCACCCCGATCCCCCCCCTCGTAAATTCCCACTCCGGGAATAAATCAATCGCAATTGTTCACTCGTCACAGACTGGCGGCGGCCCACAGCCGTATCCTTCGGTATAGCCGCAAAGCGGCGAAGAAAGTGCAGCCGTCCATGCCACTCATAGACCAGATGAAATCGCTGCTTGACCGCAAAGGCCTCCGCTTCGCCCTCACGCCCGTAGTGAATCATCTCGCGCGCTCCCAAAACAAAGGTGTCCACAAAGTCTTCCACGATTCCGGCGTCTGGATCCACGGCACCACCGCCGGCTACTTCGTCTATCACCAACCCTACGTCCGCCTCGACATGACACACTTGGACCAAGTGGCGCGAGCCAATTTTTTCTGGGGCTATCGTCCCCAACCCGGAGACGTGGTGATCGACGTCGGCGCCGGTGTCGGCGAAGAGGCGCTAACTTTTTCCCGCGCCGTCGGCGCGCACGGCAAAGTCATCTGCATCGAAGCCCACCCTCGCACTTACCGCTGCCTGGAAAAGTTGGTCCATTACAACGGCCTCAAGAACGTGATCCCCATTCGTGTGGCCGTCACTGAACGGAGTTCCGGCACCGCCCTGATCGACAACTCCACCGCTTACTTGACCAACGGTCTGAGTTCTACGAAAGGAATTCCGGTCCCAGCCACGACCATCGATGCCATTCACGCGAAGCTCAACCTCGGGCGCATTCAATTCCTTAAAATGAATATCGAAGGAGCCGAGCGCTTCGCCATCCGCGGCATGACCGAGACCCTCCGCCACACCGAAATCCTCTGCATCTCGTGCCACGATTTCCTCGCCCAACAGACCGGCGATGACGCTCTAAGAACGAAGGACTCAGTGAAACAATTCTTCCAGGACAACGGATTCCGCATCGACGAGCGCCAAGATCCCCACCTCCCGCCCTATCTCCGCGATCAGGTCTGGGCCTACAACCAACGCGTCATGAAGATGAAACGGCCAGCCAGCTAGACCGCGCCCGAAGTAGTGGTTTTAATCCACTCTCAAAGCGTTGTCATCCTGAGCGAAGCCGCACTTCAGGCGGAGCGAAGGATCTCCCGCTTAACTGCCATCGCGCATCAGCCAAACTGCGTGCACTAACCACTTACTTCCCCGCGTTCCCCGGCCCGCCCACTGCATAAATCCTCGGCACCCGCTCCTCCAGCGAAGGCAGCGCCGGAAACGCCGCATGCGGCTCGCTCTGATACCAGTAGGCCACCGAAAAATAGTTATCCGACCGGTGATTCCCATGCCCATGCTCAATCGTCGCCCGCAGCGATTTCGTAAATGGAATCGGCGACTCCAGATGAAACCGGTACAGCGACCACCGGCCCCCGGCAACTTCCTGCCCCACTACCGGCGCCCCAAACAATCCATATGCAAACGCATGCCCGCCGAAATCCCACGCCCCCAGAAAATAATCTTCCGACCCAGTCCCGTTGATCGAAGGCAGTGTCTCCCCATCCACGAAAAACATGTCGTCGCCTTCGCCCCACCAGCCATCCTGATTCTGCAAGAGAGACATGGTTACGCCCACAAAATGCCCGCGCCCCGTTGCCTCCAGCCAAAGGTAATTGCCGTCGCCGTTCAGATTCTTCTTCCCATCGACTAACCGGTCGCCATTCGACTTCCAATCATTCGTCCACCCCGTCGCCGGCGCCGCCTGCCGATACTGCGCATGAAAGTAAAGCGAATCCGCCGGAAGCGCCTTGCTGTAAGCCCGATAGTCAATGTTGAAATAAAACGCATCCGTCCGACGCGATCCTTCATTCGTCACCGTAATTCGCGCATGCTTCGCAAAGGGCATCGGGAAAAAACAATTCAAGGCCTTGTCCCCGCCCACCGCCAGCGCCGCCGACTGATACAGGTGATAATCCCCCAGCCCAAGCCCAAAGAAATCCCCGATCGGCGCCTCGACGCTGGGAGTCGCTTCCCCGTCCCAATACATCCGCAGCACCAGCGCCTTTAAATGATGCGGATCATCACTCGCAATCGTCATCCAAACATGCGTGATCAGTCCGGGCCCCGCCTCATCAAGCAGCGTAAGCGTCTCCCCAGCCCCAATCTGCCGCGCATCCGCATTTCCCCCGCTCCGGTCATAACTCGACACACGATGCTGGACATAATCCTTAGCCTGAGGAAGCGTCGCAAGCCAGTTGGCCGAATCCTGCGCCAGCGGCGGAATCGTCCAGAAGCAGAAGGCGAAAAGAATAATTAGCTTTTTCATTGGGACCTCAGAATGTGACGTTGATGTCACGGTGAATGATACACATTACGAGGACATTACCGAGGCGGGCATCGACCAGAACCCAGCCGCAGAGCGGCGGCATATATTAGCCCGGACGTAAGTCCGGGGTAAGCTAGAAAAAAAGGAACCGAGTACTGTAGGGACAGTGCAATTCTCACCGGCATCTGCTGAAACATTCGGGGAATGTCGGTGTACGCGCCCTACAGCGGTATATTCCCATGCTTTTTTGCCGGATTCCGATCCCGCTTCGTCTCCAGCATCGCCAGCGCCTGAATCAATTTCTTGCGCGTCTCCCGCGGCTGGATCACCGCATCCACAAATCCCCGATCGGCAGCCACATAAGGATTCGCAAACCGGTCGCGAAACTCTTCGATCTTCTCGCGCCGCAGTTGCTCGCGATTCGCCGCTCCATCCAGTTCGCGTTTGTAGACGATATCCACCGCGCCCTCCGGCCCCATCACCGCAATCTCCGCGGACGGCCACGCATAATTCACGTCGGTACGGATATGCTTCGACGCCATCACGCAATACGCCCCGCCATACGCCTTCCGCGTAATCACCGTGACTTTCGGCACCGTCGCCTCGGCAAACGCATACAGCAACTTCGCCCCGTGCTTGATGATGCCGCCATACTCCTGCGCGGTTCCCGGCAGAAATCCCGGAACATCTTCAAACGTCACCAGCGGAATGTTGAAGCAATCGCAAAACCGCACAAAACGCGCCCCCTTCACCGACGCATTAATATCCAGCGTCCCCGCCAGCATCGCCGGCTGATTCGCGACAATCCCCACCGGCCGTCCATCGAGCCGCCCAAAACCGACAACAATGTTCTTCGCGTAATGCTCCTGCACCTCGAAAAAATAGCCATCGTCGACCACCGCATGAATCACATCTTTCATGTCATACGGCTGGTTCGACTGTGCCGGAACCATCGTATCCAGCGCCGCATCCGCCCGATCAATCGGATCCGTACACGCCTTCCGCGGCGGCTCGTCCAGATTATTCGACGGCAAAAAACTCAACAGCTCCCGCACCATCGACAAACATTCCGCATCGTCGTGCGCCAAAAAGTGCGCCACGCCCGAAGTTTCGTTGTGCGTCATCGCGCCGCCCAGTTGATCTTTCGTGACCTCCTCATGCGTCACGGTCTTGATCACGTCCGGCCCGGTGATGAACATGTAGGAAGTCTTGTCCACCATCAAAACAAAATCCGTAATCGCCGGCGAATACACCGCCCCTCCCGCGCACGGCCCCATGATCGCCGAAATCTGCGGCACCACGCCGCTGTAAATCGTGTTGCGCAAGAAAATATCCGCATATCCCGCCAGAGACAACACGCCTTCCTGAATCCGCGCTCCGCCCGAATCGTTCAATCCAATCACCGGCGCGCCCATCTTTGCCGCCAGATCCATAATCTTCACAATCTTCCCCGCATTCGTCTCTGACAGCGACCCGCCGAACACGGTAAAGTCCTGCGCAAACACATACACCAGCCGCCCCTCGATGCGCCCGTAACCCGTGATAAATCCGTCGCCATAAATCTTCTGTTCGGCCATGCCGAAATCATTGCACCGATGCGTGACCAGCTTGTCGGTCTCTTCAAACGTTCCCTCGTCGAGCAAAAACTCAACCCGCTCGCGCGCGGACATCTTGCCTTCTTTGTGCTGCCGCTCGCGCCGCTTCGCCCCGCCACCCTCCTCGGCAAGTTGATTTCTTTTCTTCAGTTCCGCAACTTTTTGTTCAAGATTCATGCGCAGGATTATAGCCTTCGGCACGACGCCGCGCGTGTGAGATCAACGAAGACTGAGCTTGCGTTGGCTCCAAGCTAAAAGCTAGGAGCTAGAAGCTTTCTTTCTTGCGTTACACTTCCCCCATGTCCCTCGCCGACCAGATGGGATTCAACTTTCGCCCGCCCGAGCGCCGCCTCTGGAAAGTTCGCGACCTGGTCGCCGCCGTCCGCTCGCACATCGAGCGCGAATATTCTGACGCCTGGGTCGAAGGCGAAATTTCCAACTTCCGCGCTCCCGACTCCGGCCATCTCTATTTCACGCTGAAAGACGGCAACGCGCAGATTCGCGTCGTCATGTTCCGCTCCGCGGCGCGCCTGCTTCGCTTCCGCCCCGCCGACGGCCAGCAAGTCGTCGTCCGCGGCCGTGTCACGGTTTATGAAGACCGCGGCGAGCTCCAAATTTCCGCTGAACACATCGAGCCAAAAGGCGCCGGCTCCCTGCAACTCGCATTCGAGCAACTCAAAGCCAAACTCGAAGCTGAAGGCCTTTTCGCCTCCGAGCGCAAGAAGCCAATTCCCGCACTTCCATCGCGCATCGGCATCGTCACCTCGACCCAGGCCGCTGCACTGCGCGACATTCTCAACGTCCTCCAGCGTCGGCATCGCTCCGTGAACGTTCTCATCTATCACGCTCAGGTCCAAGGGGATGCGGCTTCACAAGAAGTCGCCGCCGGAGTCCGTTTCTTTAATCAGGACGACAGCCAACAAGACAACGTCGATGTCATCATCGTCGCCCGAGGCGGCGGCTCCGCCGAAGATCTCGCTGCCTTCAACAATGAATCCCTCGCTCGCACGGTCGCCGCATCCTCCGTTCCCGTGATCTCTGCCGTCGGCCACGAAACCGATTTCACCATCGTCGATTTCGTCGCCGATCTGCGCGCTCCCACACCCTCCGCCGCCGCGGAACTCGTAATCCGTTCCCGTCAGGAAGTTGAAGACCACGTAGCCGCCTTATCTGACCGCCTCAGTCGCGCCATGCGCTATCGCCTCCTCATAGGCCGTCAATCCCTCACCGAACTCGCGCAGCACGGCGCCTTCGCCCGCATGATGGAACTCATCCACCAGCGCCAGCAAAAGCTCGACGATCTCACCCACCGCCTCGAACTCGCCCAGCGGCAATTGCTCGAGCAAATGCTGCGCCGCTGGGAAAAAGTCTCCGCCGCGGTGCGCCACTACGATTTGCGCCTCGTTCTCTCCAGCATCCGCAAAGAGCTCGACAGCCGCACCGCCGCGCTGGTCGCCGTGATGCGCAACGTCCTGCTCCAATACCGCGTTCGCAGCGAGCGCCTTCACACCGCCCTCCAATCACTCTCGCCGCTGGCCATTCTCGAGCGCGGCTACGCCCTGGTCTTCGACTCCAATGGCAACCTCCTGAAAGACGCGAACAATCTGAACCTCGGCGACGAAATCACCGCCCGCCTGGCCCACGGAGAAATTCAAGCCGCAATAACCAAGAAGCCCGGCTAAAGCTCAAAAGGCGGCTATAAAGAAAAAGAATATGTGGGGACAGCCGCCCCGGCCGTCCCCGGAGCGGACCTCCGCGAGGAGACCCTTCGGACGAGCGACCGGCGTTTCAATAACCGAATCCGTTCCATCAATCCCGCTCCATTTACAATATTCGCGTGATCCCCGTCATCACATCCTGGACGCAAGCCGCATGGGTCACGCTCGATATCCTCCTGGTTTCCCTCCTCATCTACCAGGTCCTCGTGATGATCCGCGGCACCCGCGCCGCGCCCATGCTCGTAGGTCTCGTCGTCGTCTCCGTAATTTTCTACCTGGCTCGCATTGGCGAACTCACCACTTTGAACTGGGTGGTAAGCCATGTACTCCCCTACCTGGTGTTCGCGCTCATCGTCGTTTTCCAATCGGAGATCCGCCACGTGCTCGCCGATCTCGGCCGCCGCATGACCTTCCTCGGCGGCTCCTCCACCGACAGCGATTCCTACGACGACATCGTCCTCGCCGCCAATCTTTTTTCCCAGCACCAAACCGGCGCACTCATCGTCATCGAACGCGAAATCGGACTGCGCACCCACATCGAAAGCGGTGTCCCCCTCGACGCCCGCCTTTCCTACGATCTGCTCGCCACCATCTTCCGCCCCAGCGCTCCGCTCCACGACGGCGCCGTCATCGTTCAAAAAGACCGCATCGCCGCCGCCGCCTGCTTTCTTCCGTTGTCCATGAATCCTCTGCTGTCCACCCAACTCGGTACCCGCCACCGCGCCGGCATCGGCATCACCGAGGAAACCGACGCCATCGCCGTGATCTGCTCGGAAGAAACCGGAGCCATCAGTCTCGCCATCGGCGGCAAAATCGAGCGCGACCTGACCGTCGAGCAACTGCGTGAGCGCCTCGGCAGCGAACTGCGCCGCTACATGGCGCCGGTCACTCTGCCCACTACGATCGCGCAGGCCGACGACGAGTCAGACGCCCTACTCGATTCTCCTCTGCGCGATCCCGCCCCGCGCAAGTCCGAACCCGCGGCCGAATCGGAGTCTCAGCCATGATCGCCTTCTTCCAGCGCTACCTCTTCCACAACTTCGGCTTGAAATTCTTGTCCCTCCTGCTGGCCACGGGAATGTGGTTTCTGATCTCTCCCGACGAGCAGCCCGCCGAAGTCGCCGTACGCGCCCCTATCGTCTTTCAGCACGTCCCCTCACATCTCGAAATCAGCTCCGAGATGATTCCCGAAGCCCAGATCCGCGTGCGCGGCCCCGAGCGCGTCATTCGCCAGTTGCAGACCAACGAGATCCACGCCGAAATCGAACTGGCCGACGTGAAGCCCGGCGAACGCACCTTTGATCTCACCTCGCAACAGGTCCGCCATCCCCGCGGCATCACCGTCGTGCAAGTCGTCCCCAGCCAGTTGCACCTCGCATTCGATACGCGTCTGACCCGCGAAGTCGAGATTCATCCCCGTGTCACCGGAATTTTTACCGAGGGCGAACACATCGACACCGTCGCCGATCCGCCGCGAGTCACCATCAGCGGCCCCCGCCATCATGTCGAACAAATCGACGCCGCCACCACCGACCCCATCGACGCCACCGGAACCCGCGGCAGCGCCATCTTCACCACCAACGTCTACGTCTCCGATCCCTTGGTCCAGGTCGTCCAGACAACTTCCATCCGCGTAACCGTCATCGTCGAAAAACCCGGTACCACCCCTACCCACTAAAATCGTTCATCCGCTGATCCGACCACCCGTAACTCCGCCGAACTGACGGCGATGACGTAGGAGAGCGGGCGCACGTGGAAGAGCGGCCCTTCAGGGCCGCGTAGAGGCGTGAGATCGGAGCGGGCTTCAGCCCCCGCGGGCCGCCCACTCATTTATCATCGTTATTCTTCATTTGAAAGTCTTCTTATGACCCAACGGCAATTATTCGGCACCGACGGCATCCGCGCCATCGCGGGAGAATTCCCGCTCACCAAACAGAGCACTTACCTCATCGGCCGCGCCCTCGGCCACGACCTGCTGCGCACCACGCAGAAAGCCCAAGCCGTCATCGGCCAGGATACTCGCGAATCCAGCCGCTGGATCGCCGACCGCGTCGCCGAAGGTCTCGCGGCCGTCGGCGTTGAAGTCCACAGCGCCGGCGTCATCACCACTCCCGGCATCGCCTATCTCGCGCGCTCGCGAGGCATGTCCGCGGGCGTCGTCATCTCCGCCTCGCACAATCCCTGGACCGATAATGGCATCAAAGTTTTTTCCGGGGACGGCTTCAAACTCACCGACGCCCGCGAACTTGCCATCGAAAAAGAAATCTTCGCCCAACTCGAAAATAAATCCTCCGCCGACGATACCGCGCTCAAGATTCCCAAACCATCTCTTCCCGGCGAAGCCGAGTTGCGTCATGCCTATGTCCACTCGCTCACCGCCGGCGTCTCCTCCGATCTCGGCAAATTGCGCGTGCTCGTCGATTGCGCCAACGGCGCTGCCACAGCCGAAGCTCCGGAACTATTTCGCAACCTGAAAATTCAGGCGACCTTCATCCACGTCTCGCCCGACGGCAAGAACATCAATGAAGGCTGCGGCGCGCTGCACCCGGAAACGCTGGGGAAAATGGTTGCGGAATCACCCGGCAAATTCGATCTCGGCGTAACCTTCGACGGCGACGCCGACCGCGCCCTGTTCTGCGACGCCTCCGGCCGCGTGGTCAACGGCGACGGCGTACTCCTGGCCGCCGCTCGCGACTTGCACGCGCAAGGAAAGTTGAAGGCCGACACGGTGGTCTCCACAACGATGTCGAACATGGGCCTCGAGATCGCGCTGAAGAAATCGGGCATCCGCATGCTGCGCGCCAACGTCGGCGACAAATACGTCCTCGAAGAAATGCTGAAGACTGGCGCCACTCTTGGCGGCGAACAATCCGGCCACATCATCTTCCGCGACACCGATTCCACCACCGGCGACGGCCTGTTAACCGCTCTTCGCCTCATGGACATCGTCGTCCGCAGCGGAAAATCGCTGGCCGACCTGATCGCCGACCTGAAAGTCCTCCCCCAGAAAATTCAAAACATCCGCGTCCGCGAAAAAATCCCCTTCGCCCAAATCCCCGCCATCCAATCCGCCATCGAAGCCGCCGAGCGCGACCTCAACGGCAACGGCCGCGTAGTAGTACGCTACTCCGGCACCGAAGCGTTAGCACGGGTAATGGTTGAAGCCGAATCCGAAGAAAAAATGCGCGCGCTCACGGCCAACATCGCCGCCGAAATTCAAAAAGCCCTGGGAGCTTAGAGGCACACTATGTTTGACGACTTGATAATCGAGCGCGATCCACCGGACAAACGACACAGCAAGTGTGATGCGGCGATGGAAAGATACCTTCCCGAAGCCGCCGTAATGCTCGCATACGCCGAACATCTCCTGAGAACGCTACCTGGCGTGACAACCGTTGAAATACACCCTGACGGCGTGCACGGCAAACAATTCGAAATTGCGGCCTGGCTTTTGACCCATGGGTTTTCTCGTCGGGATGAACAGCTTGGCATAACGCTCTACAGAGGAACGTACGTACGCGGGCAACAAACGGTAGTCGTAGACCCTAGGCCAGGGCTGGGGGATGTTACAGCAAGCACAGAGGCGCTTACGGTCCTGGCGGAATGCAAAGGCGGAATTGTTAATACGTCACATGCTGGTCAGACATCGCGTCTGCGGAAGGGCCTCCTTGAAGCGATCGGCCAACTAATGCAGAAGCCAAAAGGCGGCCGCCAGGTGGCCGTGGTTCCTAATACAAAAACCACCCTCCGGCTCGCGACGGCGATGGCCGCAAGGGCCCATGATGCCGGCATTTACATTGCGTTAGTAGATGCACAAGGCCAAGTAACCGACATATAAGTCGTTTCGCTCGGGAAATTGTTCCCCGCCTTCGAGCTATTTCTGACTTCGCCGCTTCCCCTTCCGCACCACCTCTTCCTCGACCACCGCAAACTGAATCTTCTTCTCCACCGGATCGATCCGGTCGACCAGTACCCGAATCCTCTGCCCCAAGCTGTAAATTTTCCGCGACCGCTGCCCGATAATCTCCCGCGTATTCTCGTGATACGTGTATCGATCGTCGTTCAAAGTATTCAACGGCACCAGCCCCTCGACAAACAAATCCGTAAGCTCCACAAAAAATCCAAACTTGGTCACGCTCGTGATAAGCCCCTCAAACTCCTCGCCCACGCGATCCGCCATGAACTTAACTTTCTTCCCCTCCATCAACTCCCGCTCCGCATCCGCCGCCCGGCGCTCGTTTCGGCTCGATTCCTCCGCAATCTCATGCAGCTCCTCAATCCCAATCGGCCCACCCAACTCGCGTGGCACGGGCACTCCCGCCCGCATGCCGTCACCGCCGCCCAATCGCCGCTTCGACCAAGGCGAAGCCTTCTCATGAGACTCCGGGTGCCCCATTTCTCGCGTACTTTGCGAGAAAACCTGCCCTGAGCCTGTCGAAGGGTGGGGGTTTTGACGTAACACGCTCTTCAACACCCGATGCACAATCAAATCCGGATACCTCCGAATCGGCGACGTAAAATGCGTATACGAAGTCGCCGCCAGCGCAAAGTGCCCCAGATTTTCCTCCGAATATCGCGCCTGCTTCAGCGACCGCAGCATCAGATAACTCAGGATCCGCTCCTCCGGCTTGCCTGCAATTTTCTCCGTCAGCTTCTGATACATGCGCGGCGTGATGTGCACATCCTTCGGCACCTCAATCTCCCGCACCCGCTTGCCCGTCCCATAAGCCGCGCGCCGATCCGCCTTCATCTGCACCCGATGAATCGGCAGCGCCCCCACGCCCAGCGAATATCCAAACGTCGCCGCAATCACCTCGAAGTCGTATACGCGTTTCGCGTCCGGCTTTTCGTGAATGCGATACAACGACCCCACGCCCCGCGATTCCAAATGTTGCGCCACGCACTCATTCGCCGACAGCATAAATTCCTCGATCAACCGATTAGCGATGTTGCGTTCCGACCGCGTGATGCTCTTCATCAGCCCGTTCTCATCGAACTCGATCACCGGCTCCGGCAAATCAAAGTCGATTGACCCCCGCCGCTGCCGCTTGCGATTCAAAATCAGCGCCAGGTCGCGCATTAACTCAAACGTCGGAACCAACGGCGCATAGCGCTCGCGCGCCGCCGCATCGCCCTCGATCACCGCATTCACCAGCGTGTACGTCATCCGCTCCGCCGACCGGATCACGCCCTCCGACAACTCGTACCCCACAATTTCCCCGCGATGATCCATCTCCATCACGCACGACAGCACTAGCCGCTCCACCTGCGGCCGCAAACTGCAAATGTCAGTAGAAAGTTCCAAGGGAAGCATGGGAACCGCGCGGTCCGGAAAATAAACGCTGGTCCCGCGCAACCGCGCTTCCTGATCCAGCGCCGACCCCTCCGTCACATACTGCGCCACGTCGGCAATGTGTACGTGCAACTCAAAATTTCCATTCGGCAGCATGCGCACATGCACCGCATCATCAAAATCGCGTGCCGTTTCCCCATCGATCGTCACAATCGGCAGCCCGCGAAAATCCCGACGCCGCGCCACTTCCGCCGCTGGAATCACCGCCAGCGTATCCTGTGCCTCGCGCAGCGCCGCCTCGGGAAAATGATGCGGCAGGTGATATTTCCGGATCGTGATCTCCACATCGACTCCGAAATCATCCTCCCGCCCCAGAATCTCAATCACCCGCCCCCGCGGGTTCGAGGTAGGCGAAGGCCAATCCGTAATCTCTACATCGACGACCACGCCCTCCAAGTCGTCCCAGGAAGTCCGCCGCACCACCTCATCCCCCAACACCCGATCCACAGATTTCTTTCTCGCAGCCTTCGCAAGTCTACCCTCTTTCTGGTTGTCATCCCAAAGCCCCGCGTTTTTTCCAGCGGGGCGAGGGATCTCGGTCTTGTCTGCTCTATCCTCATGCGCCGCCTCCGGTCTTTCCATCCCCGCCGGAATCAAAATCTCCTGCGTAATCTTGCTGTCGATCGGCCGCACATATCCGCCGCGGCTCGCATAATGAAAAATCCCCACCACCGTCGGATGCGCCCGCCTCACCGGCCGCACAATCCGTCCCTCCGCCCGCCCATCCGGACGCACGTTCGCAACATCCACCAGCACCAGATCCCCGTGCATTGCGTTTCCAATCAAATGTGGAGGAATAAATATGTCGCCCGTAAGCCGCGCCTTGAGCGACGCGTTCAACGACTTCGCATCCGGAACCACAAATCCAAACCCGTCGCGATGCATCGACAGTCGTCCCGCTACCAAATTCTTGTCGGCCGCCGCCTGCGGCAATTCATAACGATCCGACTCAGCCTGAATCAAAGTCCCGCGCGTCACCATCTTCCGCAGGAGCAGATCCAGTTCCCGCCGCTCGTCCCCATGCAACCCCAACTCGCGCACGAGTTGCTTAAACCCCGCCGCCCGCTTAGTCTGTCGCGCAATATGTTTGAGGATGATGGATTCGGAGAGCATAAAGGCAGTCGTTGGTCGCTAGTCGTTGGTCGTTTGCCTTTCGACGACACCAGCCATCTCAACGTCCGAGCGACCAACGCGCGACTAGCGACAATTCTCTCACCTATCACGACTGCATTGACCAACGACTAACGACCAACGACTAACGACTAACGACTATGACACCCAGCTGTGTACATCCCTGGCGAGAACGCCTGAAGTATTACCGCCGAAAATACTTCTCCTCCAAGATCCTCAGATGATGCACTTCATGCCCCGCGATCGTGTACGCCAGTGCCCGTACCGTCACTTCATTCTTGTTCGCCACGCCGCGCCGCATCCACGCGGCCTCATCCAGATTCCGCAACAGCGTCAGCGTTGCCCGCCGCACCGCGATGTAATCCTCCACAATCTCCTCGAGCGATATCCGCGCAAACGGACCATTCTTCACATAATCGTCCTGCTCAAACCCTTCCATCGGCGTCTGGTCCCCCCGCGCAATCCGCAGCGCCCGATACGCAAAGATGCGCTCCGTGTCGCACACATGCCCCAGCACTTCCTTGGCGTTCCACTTTTCCGCCGCATAACGAAAATTTCCGTCATTCTCGTTGCGCCCCGATAGCAGCAACATCATCTGCCGCCTCTGCGCGTCCAGCGTACTCAGTATGTCGCTTCCCGCTACCAGCGAAATGTAGCGGTCATAATATGGCGCATACTCGCCCGGCTCCGGCCGCGCGATCGTCAATCCACTCACCACAGTTGGCTCTGACATAATTGGCTCCAGTATCGATCGAAATTTCCCGGACCCCACGTCTTCACAATTACAATTTAGACGCGCCCCTCACGTCTTCGATAATTCTTCGACTCTGACAGCATAACGCCCATCCCCACGAAAAGGGTACGGTCAAAAGCTATTTCCGGATTCCTTACATTGCAACGAGCAGAAATGATGCTGCCGAATCCCATCGCCCCTGCCCCGAATAAGTATTAAACGAGGTACCATCCGAGGAACTAAAGAGTGCAAATAAAGGCTTTTCCACAGCGCCCACTTTGAGACAGGGGAGTACAATCGCTTTTGGTCACCAAAGTGCGGCCAGTGACCCCTAATCCCAACTAGGAAAGGAACTTTTACCCCATGTGGAAGCCGACCAATCAGCCCCAGACTCCTGCTCGCCCCGCCGAGCCGGAGCGCCCCGTTTCGTCTACCCCCAGCGCGCCCGTTATGGCCGCCGCTGATCCCGTGCAGCCCCGGCCGGTCACCACTACCACTGCCGACCAAGCCACCATCGGCAAGTCCCTCGTCATCAAAGGCGAAGTCACCGGCTCCGAGTCGCTTTACATTGACGGTCGCGTGGAGGGTTCCATTAACCTGGCAGGCAACCGCGTCACCGTCGGACGCAATGGCGTCGTCGCCGCCAACATCAACGCCCGCGAAATCGTTGTGTTGGGCAAAGTCCGCGGCAATCTCACCGCCAGCGATCGCGTCGATATTCGCAGCGACGGCTCCCTCACCGGCGACGTCATCGCCGCCAGAATTTCCATCGAAGACGGCGCATTTTTTAAGGGCGGCATCGACATCCGCAAAGGCGGACAGCCCGGTCAGCCCAAGCCCAACGGCGAGGACAAGTCAATCCCAGCCCCCGAGTCCGCGGCGGTCGGCGCCCGCGCGTAAAGCTTCGGAGGCCGCAAGGGTGGCCGGTTTTCGGCCCTCACGGGGTGCCGTGGAAAGGGTACTGTGGAAGAGCGGCCCTTTAGGGCCGCGCACGCGCCTTACATGATTATCGGATTCAGCCGCTGAACGGGCATCCGAGCCAGGATGCCCGCAGTGCGCCACTCGTTTCCTGCCGCCGCTAAACTTGAATTTTTCATGCATAATCTCCCAGACAATTGGATATACTAGCTCTCCCGACCGACCGGTCGGTTTGACGAGCTGACATGCTCCGCGTCCTCCTCATCTTCGCCAAGCGCCTTTGGCTGCCACTCCTGGTCCTGGCCGCCTTCCTCGGCGTGTGTGTCGTCTTCTACGTCCGCGTCGAAGGCCTGCGCCCGCTCGATGCCCTCTTCTGGGTTATTCATCCCCATGCCATCGAGTTCCGAGCCGTCCACCGCGCCACCAAGATTTTCTCTTTATTCGTCTATGCCGGCGTTTTCGCGCTCCAGATCTGGATCGCCGAGCGCGTCCTGCTCACCATTTTCAGCCGTCATGGCGTGGAGGCCTGGAGAACCATGATCAACGAAGTTAACATCGACCGGCTGCAAGACCACTTCATCATCTGCGGCTACGGCCAGGTCGGCCGCACCGTCGTCGACCAACTCCAGCGCCTCGAAATCCCCTTCGTCCTGATCGAGACCAACGAAGGCCTCTACCGCGAACTCCTCAACGACCGCATCCCCGTCATTCAGGGCGACGCCAAACGACACGACGTCCTGCTCCAGGCCGGACTCAACCGCGCCCGCGGCATCTGCATCGTCATCGATAACGACGCCGACAATCTCTACATCACCGTCACCGCCCGCTCCCTCAATCCCAAAATCAAAATCATCACCCGCGCCGGCCAGCAGCGCTACGCCAACGCCATCCGCAGCTCCGGCGCCGACGAAGTCATCATCCCCGAATACGAAGGCGGCCTGATGACCGGCCGCATGATCCAAAAGTTCTACCCGATCCCGCTCGCCATCAAATGAGTTTTCAAACTTGAGAAAGTGAGCTTACGGACATTGTCATCCTGAACGGAGCCGCCCTTCAGGCGAAGTGAAGGATCTCCATCTCCTCCGGCCTGTCCGTGCATCGATTGAAGTCGCCAATCTCAAACGGTCGAATAAGAGCTCGCGCTTACGGTATAGTTTATGCTATAGACCAGTCTATGGATGCGCTAGGTGAAGCCGGAGACGCGAAACTCGATCCCCAACGGCTACGCTACGTCACCGAGAACTTCCACGCGCTGCAGGGCCTAACCTCTGTTGCGCTTGGCATACTCGTGCTTCGGATTGAAACTGCAAGTCTCTTCGCTAGGAACACACATTATCGCTGGCTGTCGATTGTTGTGATTCTGGCCTACGCCGCCTCAATTCGTTTCATCCCCAAATACTATGAGCACCGATTTGGCTGGATAAAACCTGGATCAGCCAAAATGAGCAATACGGGAGTCATGATATGTGTCTGCATCTGGCTAGCCCTTTTTATCTTCGGCCGCCAGATCGCAAACTACGGTGATCCAGTCCTTGCAAATCTCAATAACCAATTGCATGCCATCATCTCTGACCCAGATCACCGTGTTAACTTTTGGCCAACTGCGTTCTGGTGCTTCTTGTTGTTTGTAGACATAGAGCGCAGCCTGCGAGGCAGGTTGGTGGCTCGAAGCCAGATATCCTTCTCCTTCGTCGTTGCCCTCGCCAGCGCCGTTGTCTGCTTCTATCCGCTCCATCACCGCGAGATCATGCAACTCATGGTCTGGAAGTTTCTGAATGCCGGCTGGTTCGGCATTACTCTAATAGCCAGGGGCCTGCTCGACCACCTGACTCTCGTGCATCTAATGCCCAAGAGAGCGCAGGAAGAGAATGAATTTCCGATGGAATCCGCCCATGACTGACGACCCACTCTCCCTCCCCAACCGCCTGGTCCACGAACCCGCCCGCCTGGCGATCCTCACAATCCTCTCGTCTTGCTCCTCCGCCGATTTCGTCTTCCTGCAAAACGCCACCGGCCTGAGCAAGGGAAATCTATCCGTCCAACTCACCAACCTCGAAGAAGCCGGTCTGGTCATCATCACCAAAGAAATCATCGACAAAAAGATGCGCACCACCGTCAGCCTCTCCAAACTTGGCCGGTCCGAAATCGACGAATACTGGAAAACGATGGACGCAATTCGCGCCCGTATGGCCGGAGCGGAAGAACATCGGCGGCCGCGCAGAAGGCCCGCCCTGCCACTTCCTGCAAGGTTCTCTCCCGTTTCGACAAATTAGAATTTAGAATGCAGAAGGACCGTTCGCCCATCACGGCTTGTTCAAATCCCGCTTCGGCGTCAACTTCCGAATCACAAATTCCTGCATCAGATTAGTAACCGCGCCCGAGCCCAGTGCGAGCCCGGCGTTTTCAAAAGTGAGTCCCAAGCCGTCGCGATCCTGCGCCGGATAGTAGATATTCGAAATCCCGCCCGCCGCCAGGCTTCCCAGCACATTCGAATAATTCGGCTGCCAGCGCCCGTTGTCGCCCTTGCAAACAAACGCACTCGCAAGCGCATACAGAAATCGCGAGCTTTTGCTGCCTGTTCCCTTATAGAAATACCGCGGATCCTGCTTCAGCAGCGACGGCAGTATCGCTCCTCCTACAAATGTTCCGGCGACCGCATCGGCGTAGTTCGCGCCGAACCGCTTCCCATAACCCTCCGCGCCCTGCCCATAACCTTCGAAGTGGTCTTGCGCCTGCTGCACTCCCGCCGCGCCGCCCACCATCAGGAGCGTCACCGGATCGATCACCGTTTTCCACGCGAGCTTGAATTTTTGTTGGGAAGTGAGCGCAACCGTGTCCGGCGCGTAGCTGACATAAAAATTAGGAATCGCGCCGAAAATTCGCTGATGCTCTTCCACCTTGAGTTGCTCTTCCGCAATTTCTACGCGCGGAATTCCAACCTGCACCTCAGTAATATTCTCGGCCACCGCCAGCGCCAGCAGCGGAACTGTTTGCGTTTCGCCGGCAGGCAGCTCTCCTGAATATGTTTGCGTCGCAAAGCCCGGGGCGCGAATCGTCAGCAGAAAAGCTCCAGGCACAACGCCGGCAAAGCTAAATCCCCCACCCGCGTCCGATATCACCTCTCGCCGTGCAGTTTGATCTTCGCGCGTCAGCGCCACCCGCGCCCCGCTCACCACCGCCCCACTCTGGTCCACAATCGTCCCGTGGATGCTGCCTGCCGTGGCCGGCGCGGCACCCAGCGACGCTGCCTGTCCGAAGCAGAACGTCTTCAGAGCGACGAACGCGAACACGAATAAGATGATCTCCCTGGACTTGAGCCGGACCGCCATGAATGACTTAACTGATCCTCTCCCATGTAAGGTGGGTGCCCACATAGTTGGGTGCCCCATTTCTCGCGTCTTTTGCGAGACATGGGAATTTTGCGGCGCATCCGGTGGTTGTCTTCATTGCACTTTCGAAACGCTCCCCAGAAACTCTGATGCTCGCCCGAGGCAGCCGGTTATCCTATTCCACCAACATGCAATCCCCATACGAATAAAATCGATACCGTTGCGCCACCGCATGCTCGTACGCGCCCATCACATTCTCTTTCCCACCGAGCCCGCACACTAGCATGAGCAGCGTCGACTGCGGTAAATGAAAATTCGTCAGCAGCGCCCCCACCACCCGAAAGGAATACCCCGGATAAATAAATAAATTCGCCTCACCCGTCCCCGGCCGCACCTCGCCTGTATGCTGTGCAGGAAATGTCGCGGCAAATTCCAGCGTCCGCACCGTCGTTGTCCCTACCGCCACCACCCGCCGACCTTCTCTCCGCGCCCGATTGATGCGCGCCGCCGCTTCCGCGGAAATCGAATAATTCTCCGCGTGCAATCGATGTTCCTCCACTCGCTCGGTCCTTACCGGCTGAAACGTCCCCAAGCCAACGTGCAGCGTAACCTCCGCAGTCTCAATCCCCCGCTCCCCTATGCGCCCCAAAATCTCCGGCGTAAAATGCAGTCCCGCCGTCGGTGCCGCCACCGATCCCCGCTCCCGCGCATACACCGTCTGATATCTCTCGCGATCTCCCGCCGACTCCTCCCGCGCAATATAAGGCGGCAAAGGCACATGCCCAATCCTCTCCACGATTCGAAAAAAATCATCCGTGGGATCGTGTGCCGGATCTCCAGAATGCTCACGTGACGACAAACGCATTCGTCCGTCGCCCGGCACCACCGCAAACCGAATCCTCCTCTCCCCAAACTCCCCCCGCCCAATCACCTCTCCCCGCAACTCATCCTGCTCGCCAAAAAAAAGCCGCTCGCCCACCCCAATCTTCCGCCCTGGACGCACCAAACACTCCCATTCGTTGGGTTGCCGCTGCACTTGTTTTGTCAGCAGAACTTCAATCCGCCCCCGCAAGAATTCCAGCGCCGCGGGATTCCGCGGGCTCACCGCCTGCGCCCGAATCCCGCCCCGGCGTCCATAGAGCCGCGCCGGAAACACCCGCGTGTTGTTAAACACAACCAGATCGCTGGCCCGCAGCAACTCCGGAAATTCACGAAACTTTCGATCGCCAAAAACGCCCGCTCGCTCCGCCGTCACATGCAACAACCGCGCCCCCGCCCGGTCCGTCAGCGGTTCCTGCGCAATCAACTCTTCCGGCAGTTTGTAATCGAAATCCGAAACCAGCACGCGTCTAGCTTACCGCAGCGTCCCACGACGACTCGTATCAGGGCACGCATTCATGCGTGCCATTCGTGCCGCCAGTGATTTCGCCTTCAGGCGCAGGCTTTTCGGATTTACCCTGCGCAACTCCGTGTTCTCTGTGGTGAAAGGGCTTACGACCGCTGAGTGTGCACATTTTTTAACTAAATTTTGGTTTGTCTCCTTTGCGACCTGCTGGTACTATGCCAGTGCCAGATCGCGGTCTGCATTTATCATCTCCCCTAAGGGTAACCATGGCGACGGAACGCACGCACAGGGAAGAAATCGTCCATTACGGACGCATGTTGCACGACCGGGGATTCGTAGCTGCCTGCGACGGCAACCTCTCCATCCGCCTCGACCAGGATCGCATCCTGGTCACTCCCACCGGCGTCAGCAAGGGCGCCATGGCCGCCTCCGACATGGTCATTGTTAATCTCGATGGCCGCAAGGTCGCCGGACGTCGCAGTGTCACCAGCGAAATCGGCATGCATCTGCTCATCTATCGCATGCGCCCAGATGTAAAGGCCATCTGCCACGCTCATCCGCCCACCGCCACCGGCTTCGCCGCCGCCGGCGTCCCGCTCACCGAGCCGTTAGTCTGCGAAGTCGTCATGGGCCTGGGATGCATCCCTCTCGCTCGCTACGGCACCCCCGGCACCTCCGAACTCGCCGACACCCTCGAGCCCTACGTCCCCAGCTATGACGCCATCCTCATGTCGAACCACGGCGTAGTCTCCTATGGCGACACTCTCGAACACGCCTACATGAAGATGGAAACCGTCGAGCACTTCGCCCAGATCGCCCTGGTGACGCACCTGCTCGGCCGCCAGCAGCCATTAAAAGAAGTCGACATCGAAAAACTCCTCCTCGCCCGCACCAAATACTTCGGCGCCAAAATAGCCGCCGCCATGCCGTTTCCCCGCTCCCCGCAAAAAGTCGGCTGAACCATCGGGAAATTCGCATGCGCAGGTGTCCCTTTGGTCACCTCGCGGTGATGCCTTTGGCTTGCCGTGAATTGCACCTTTGAGACACGACAGAGTGCCTCCCCCTGAGTTCTCCTTATAGAGACCGGAATGCAACCGCAGGAGGGCTTATGCATCGAATGTTGCCGGAAAGCATCATCATCGCTGTACTGCTGAGCGCCGTCGCTTTTGCGCAGTCCTCAGGACAGTCGCTGGCCGACGCCGCGCGCGCGAACCAGGCCAAACAACAGGCTCAGGAAGCGTCCGGGACCAGGCCCAGGGTGATTAGCAATCAGGACCTGCCCGCGCCTACGCCTGGAATCCCCCAATCCAACGCTTCAGATCCCATGACCACCGTGTCCGGAGTGAATCGCACGAACCATGATCCCGAGCAGCGCCCCAGCAACCGATTTCCGATCGACCAGCGCGCAGGTCAGCAATGGAGAGAGCGCATTCACGACCAGGAAAATCGGATCGCCGACCTCCAGGCGCGCATCGACCGCGTGAACTCCTCTACTCGCGCCTCGGTCGGCACCGCCCAGTACGAAACACCGGTGAATCGCTATCAGGCAGTTCAGTCGGAGCGTCTAGGAATGATGCGCGAAATGCTCGATCAACAAAAACGAAGACTAGAGATGATGCAAGACGCATCCCGTCACGCCGGCATGAACCAGTAGGTTAAAGATTCAGTATGGAATCAATGAATGCGGCGTCGCCGACATGTTCGATGAACGCATCCGGGTGCCCCATTTCTCGCGCACTCTTTGCGCGAGAAGTGGGGATTTCTAGCTCCGATTAACTGTCCAGCTGTCGCTGCCTATTCCCCTCCGACCCTAAACCGCACTCCCGCCCGAAAATTCACCGGTAGCGCCGGATACCCGACCACCTCGTTATACCGTCGGTCCAGCGCGTTCTCGACATTCGCATACACTGTCACCCGCGGCCAGAGCGCGTACCATCCACCCAGATCCGCCCGCACATACCCCGCCGCATGATCGATCCCAAACCCATAAAAATCCGAGTCCGGACGCCGCCCCACAAAACTCCCGCCCACATTCCCGCCCCACCGCGATCCCAAATACGACAGCAGCAAAGTCGCCGAGTGCTTCGGCCGCCGCAGCAGCGGCATGCCTACGTCATACAAAGAATTAATCGGCGCAGGATTATCCAAAATCTGCGTCGACGTATACGTATACGCTCCGCTCAGCAGCAGCCGCGACCGCAGCTTCGCCTGCACCTCCGCCTCCGCTCCCTGCGCGAACGACTCATTCACATTCACATACTGCCCCACAAAATTATGCGGATCGATCTCCACATAATTGATCTGGTCGTGAAACAAATTATTAAAATACGTTCCATTCAAAACAAATTTCCCTTGGTAAAAATTCTGCTGAATGCCCGCTTCAAACGACCGCGACCGCTCCGGCTTCAGTCCCGTATTCGGAATGTCATAAGGATCGGGCGGAATTCCATTAAACGTCTCTTCAAGCCGCGGCTCTTTGAATCCGGTCGCATAAGAAAATCGCAATCGCGTCCCGGAAAAAATGTCTCCCCCGCGCAGCGCCTGCCACATGAGCGCAACGCGCGGCAATCCCGTATTGCCAAATGCGCTGCTATGCGCCAGCCGCCCGCCCGCAATCACCGTCAATCGCCCCAGCGTTAACTGCTGTTGCGCGTACACGTCGTTATTCAGGCGCTGCCCATGATTTTGCGGCCCGTAGATCACATCTCCCACAAACCCATTCTCATTTTCGACGCGATATCCAAACGTCATATGCGCCCACGTCCGCTCCGAGTAATCCCCCTGATACTCAAATCCGCCGCGGTTGATGTGATCAATCGTCTGCGCCGCAAAATCAATCGGATCCCCGTACGGATCCACCCGCGCCGCATCGCCCGGATTCAATTCGTAATAGCGATACACATAATCGAAGCCAGTGAACCGGTGTTGCCATCCACTCGGCGCAGCCACCGTCAGTTCCACACTGCCCAGCAAATTATTCAGCTGCGACCAGTCGCTCGGATTCGGCTGCAACGGCACCAGGGGCGCAGTCGGCCCGTTCGCCGGCACCAGCGGATCATACCCATTAAAGCTCCACTCCCCCGGCAGCCCCGTATGCGTATTCGAGTGCCGCACCCTCACCCGCAGTGCCGCCTTGTCCCCCAGCGCCACGCCCACATTCGCGCCCTCCAGCGAATCGGAATATGCGTCATTCACGCCCGATCCCCCGGTATTAAACTGATCCCCGAAAAAGTTGTAGTCGAAGGGCCCGCGCGCCCCCGCCAACGATGCATATCCATGCGAGCTGCTTAAATTTCCGCCATCTGCGCCCAACCGAAATTCCGGAACCCGCGTGCTCCCCGCCCGCGTCCACACCTGCACAACGCTGGTCATCGCATCCGATCCGTATAACGTACTCTGCGCCCCCCGTACGAATTCCATCCGATCGCCCTGCGCCAGCGACAGCGTTCCAAAATCAAACGTCCCTCCCGGCTCATTCACCGTGACGCCATCGACAATTACCTTGTTGTAATTCGACTCGCCGCCGCGCACGAACAACGACGACAATCCTCCGCGCTGCCCCGCCGTATTCACCACTGCCCCCGGCAGAAAGCGCAGCGCATCGTTCGCCGCCAGCGGCTGCATCGTCGTTAACTGTGCGCCATTCAGCGTCGCAACGTCCGCCCCAGCCGCTTCGCCCGCCACCGGATTCCGCGTCGCACTCACCACCACCGTCTCCGCAGCCGTCGCCAGTCGCAGCGTCACCGTAATGTCCGCCGCAGAACCAATCTCGACCGTCTCCGCCGCAAACCCCGGTGCCAGCACCTGCACCTCATACCGTTGGCCAAACGCCGCGCCGAACGACGCGATCCCTTCTCCCCCTGTAGTCTGCGTCTTCAGAACTCGCCCTCCACCCAGCAGCGACACCTGAGCCCCTGCCACCGCCGCCCCCCGCGGATCCACAACCTTCACCTTCACATCGGCATTGGAATCGGCCGCAGCCGCAGCGTAGGGGAAACCCAAAGAAAAAGCCAACCAGAAAGAAAGAACCACCAGAAAAACGCCAGCAGACACGCGCATACTTCCTCCTTCACTCGCGAAAGGGGTTGAGTAAACGGATCGCGCCGGTCTCCTGGCTTCGCGAGTAAGGATGCCTCTGCACCCACTGACGCCCTCGCCCTTCCCGGAATCACTTCCAGTGGGCGACGGCACTTTCCTCGCTTACAGTTGCGCGGCAGCGCGGGATTCTCACCCGCTTCCCTGTCTTCACCGAGCGGCAAAGACGCGCGTTCCGAACAGAATTACAAAGAACAAGACACCGAAAAAATCTAAAGGCTGCCCGCCCCGAAGTCAAATTGTGGTTTCGAATCGTGCGGTCCCACGGATGAGTTGTGACTCTGAAGTGTGCGGTCGACGGATGAGTTGTGGTTTTGAAGCGCGTAGTCCCACGAATGAGAGTGCCCACCGAAGCCAAAGTCGGATGCAGTCCAGATCTTCTTAGCGACCTTCGCGAATTCCTTCGCGTCCTTTGCGACAAGATCTTTTCCTCGACCCACTACCTCCTCCATCTCCCCACCACCCACAACAAAATCGTCAACACCACACTCACCACTACCGACGTCATCAACGGAAAATAAAATGTCGTATTCTTCCCCCGATACACAATGTCCCCCGGCAATCTCCCCAACGGCGACCGCACCGTCAGCAAAATCCCCGCCACGACCAACACCACTCCCATCACGATCAATCCTTTACCCAGTTCCGTCATCTCCGTGTACCTCCGAGTTTGAATCCCCCACAAAATTCTGGAAAACTATTTTCCGCCAACCGGTATCTAACCGAGCCGTTTCCCATCCACACGATCCCCAGGAGGTTTCCATGCCGCTCCCCCGCATTCTTCCACTTTCCGTCATCGTCTGCGCCCTCACCCTTCCCGCACTTTCGCAAGACGTCCTCACCTACCACGACAATAACCTCCGCAACGGCCTCAACAACAAAGAGACCATCCTCACGCCGACCAATGTCAACTCCGCCACCTTCGGCAAACTCTTCATCGCCGCCGCCGACGGCCTCGTCGATGCCGAGCCGCTTTACCTCTCGAACGTCTCCATCGCCGGCGTCACCCACAATCTCCTCATCGTCGCCTCCGAACACGACTCCGTCTACGCCTATGATGCCGATACCGGCGCCAGCCTCTGGCAAATCACCACTCTCAAATCCGGCGAAACCACCTCCGACAATCGCGGATGCTCCCAGGTCTCCCCCGAAATCGGCATCACCTCCACTCCCGTCATCCTTCGCCCGAAAACCGGCAACCCGGTCATCTACGTCGTCGCCATGTCGAAAGACACTTCCGGCAACTACCACCAGCGCCTCCACGCCCTCGACGCCACCACCGGCGCCGAGCTTCACAAGGGCCCCGTCGACATCGCCGCTCAATATCCTGGCACCGGCGACAACAGCTCCGGCGGCTTCGTCATTTTCGATCCCGCGCAATATAAAGAGCGCGCCGGACTTCTTGCCATCGGCAACACCATCTATCTCGCCTGGGCTTCGCACTGCGACTTCCGCCCCTACACCGGATGGATCATGGGCTACAACGGCACCACGCTCGCCCAGACCACAGTCCTCAACGTGACTCCCAACGGCAACGAAGGCGCGATCTGGAATTCCGGCGCCGGCATGGCCGCCGACAGCTCTGGCAACATCATCCTTCTCGACGCCAACGGAGTCTTCGACACTACTCTCACTTCCTCCGGTTTCCCCGACGAAGGCGACTTCGGCAACGCCTTCATCCACCTCACCACCAAAGGCGGACTCGCCGTCGCCGACTACTTCGAAATGGATAACGGCGTTTCGGAGAGTAACAGCGACACCGACCTCGGCTCCGGCGGAACTCTCTTGACCAATCAAAAAGACACCAGCGGCACGGTTTGGGATCTGGCCGTCGGCGCCGGCAAAGACAGCAATCTCTATGTCGTCAACCGCGCCAACATGGGCAAATTCAGCTCCACCAGCAACAACATTTATCAGGAACTCGCCGGCGCACTGCCCGGCGGAATCTGGTCCATGCCCGCCGCCTACGACAACAATCTCTATTACGGCCCGGTCGGCTCTCCCATCCTGAAATTTCAGTTCAAGAATGCCAGACTGCTCACCGCCGCCGTAGCGAAAACCTCCAACTCCTTCGGCTATCCCGGAGCCACTCCCAGCATCTCCGCCAACGCCGGTGCCAACGCTATCGTCTGGGCCTCCGAGAACACGAACCCAGCCGTCCTCCACGCCTACAATGCCAAGACTCTCGTTGAGCTCTACAACAGCAATCAGGCTTCCGGTAGCCGCGACCACTTCGGCGCCGGCAATAAATACATCACCCCCATGATCGCCAACGGCAAAGTCTACGTAGGAACAACAAATGGGGTCGGCGTCTTCGGCCTCCTCTCCGCGAAGTAAAAACCTCGGGACTTGTTTGACTCCCAAGAAGCGGGTGCCCCATTTCTCGCGCGTTCTGTGCACGAGAAGTGGGGACTTTGACTTGGAATCCGCCCGAAAAATAACCCGTGGGTGGCCCATCCTAACCGCGTTCTTTGCGGTTAGGGTGGGATATACGAATGCGGACGCCCGGAACCCTTAGATCCGTGCCGCCCTCCACAAATCCCCTGGAAACTCCCCTCAGAAACAGGTATCCTGAATCCGTTCGTTCCCCCGTACTACTCCCACCCGTCACCGCAGGAGGCCACCGTATGCCGTTCACCGCGCCGTCCGTATCTCGTATTCTATCGTCAATTGCGATTCTTTGCGTCCTCACCCTCCCGCTCCACGCCCAGGACTTCCTCACCTGGCACAACAACAACGCCCGCACCGGTTTCGACAGCAAAGAGACCATCCTGACCCTCGCCAACGTGAACTCCACCACCTTCGGCAAACTTTTCGTCGTCCCCGCCGACGGCCTCGTCGACGCCCAGCCGCTCTACCTCTCCAACGTTTCGATCTCCGGCGTAATTCACAATCTCCTCATCGTCGCCACCGAGCACGATTCCGTCTACGCCTATGACGCCGACACCGGAGCGAACCTCTGGCAGGTCACCACTCTCAAGTCCGGCGAGACCACTTCCGACCAACGCCACTGTCCCCAGGTCGAACCCGAAATTGGCATTACCTCCACCCCCGTCATCGCCCGGCCGAAAACCGGGGACCCTGTGATCTACGTCGTCGCCATGTCGAAGGACAGCTCCGCCAACTATCACCAGCGCCTGCACGCCCTCGATGCCGCCACCGGCGCCGAACGTTTCAACGGCCCCATCGACATTTCCGGCCAGTATCCCGGTACCGGCGACAACAGCTCCGGCGGATACGTCATCTTCGATCCCGCCCAATACAAAGAGCGCGCCGCCCTGCTCATGGTCGGCAACACCGTCTATCTCGCCTGGGCCTCGCACTGCGACTTCCGCCCCTATACCGGATGGATCATGGGCTACAACGCCACCACGCTCGCCCAAACCACCATCCTCAATCTCACCCCCAACGGTTCCCAGGGCGCGCTCTGGAACTCCGGCGCAGGCATGGCCGCCGACAACTCCGGCAACATCATCCTGCTCGACGCCAACGGGGTCTTCGACACCACCCTGACTTCTTCCGGCTTTCCTGACCAGGGCGACTACGGCAATGCCTTTCTTCGCCTCACCACCACCGGTGGACTCGCCGTCGCCGACTATTTCGAGATGTACAACCAGTCCTCCGAAAACAGCACCGACACCGACCTTGGCTCCGGCGGAGCTCTGCTCACCAGCCAAAAAGATTCCACCGGAAAAATCTGGCAACTCGCCGTCGGGGCCGGCAAAGACAGCAATCTCTATGTCGTCGATCGCACCAACATGGGCAAATTCAACTCGTCCAGCAACCATATCTATCAGGAACTCAAGAGCGCCCTCCGCGAAGGAGTCTGGTCCGCCCCGGCAGCCTTCAACAACCTGATCTACTACGGCCCGAAAAATGAAGCCATCCAGGCCTTCCAGTTCAGCAATGCAAAATTGAAATCCGCCGCCGTCGCCAAGACCGCCAACACCTTCGTCTACCCCGGCGCAACTCCCGCCATCACTTCCAACGGAAACCAGAACGCCATCCTCTGGGCCGCCGAAAACGTCAACCCCGCCGTCCTCCACGCCTACAACGCCAAGACTTTAGTCGAGCTTTACAACACCAACCAGGCTTCCGGTGGCCGCGACCAATTCGGCGCCGGCAACAAATACATCACCCCCATGATCGCCAACGGCAAAGTTTACGTCGGCACCACCACCGGAGTCGGCGTCTTCGGCCTGCTATCCGCTCCCGCGAAATAAGTAAAGTTAGGCAGAAGTGGATCTCGCAGAAATCGACGAATTCGTCATCGGCAAAATCCTTCAGGCCGAAAGATCGCGCTTGTCGTTTCGACAGGCGTTACGAAGTGGTCTCGCGTTCGGTTACATCTTGATCGCATTCTGACCGCGGTAAATGCAGCGGCACCGGGAAGCTACACTGAGGTCGAGATTCCTACGAATAGCCTTCCATTCGCCGTTTGGCCGCGCAACGGACCATCCGCCCTGCACTGTCTCTGCGGCAGTTACCTCCGCGGCACTTGACAGCACCGCGCCTTCCGGTTCTGAATAGGGGTTCGCGGAAAAATTCCAGCCGAAGTTTTCCACACAACAAAAAAATTTGTGCTAGTATCGCCGTCTGATCCTGCTTTTCGAAAATGTCTTTTTATTTTGACCAATGGCGCACTGTAAATCAGGCGCTTTCCGCAGTAGCATTGATGATCCAGCGACTTTCGTGAAACGGCAGTTTTAACAGGCGCTCTCCACCAGCCGCCGGAGCGCCCCGGTGAACATTTCATATATGTCAGTTCCCAGTACAACTCTCTCCCCCAATCCGTGGGCGCGCATCCTCGATGCGCTGGAAAAGAAAATCAACCGCCATTCCTACGACACCTGGCTTAAGCCCACCCGCTATAGCCACGCCAGCGGAGGCATTCTCTTCGTTCGCGTTCCCACCGTCGAGTTCCGCCACGCCGGCGACAAATATGCCGACCTGATTCAGGAAGCCATCGACAACCTCGGCCTCGGTTTCAATGACGTCAAGTTCGTCACTCCTGAAGACGATCCCGCTTCCACTCCCGTCCGCCACGACGGCGGCCTCTCTTCCGCCTCCACCACTGCGGGTCCGTCCCAATCCCGCTTCGACTGGGACGGCGCAGCCCAACTCAACCCGCGCTACACCTTCGACGCCTTCGTCATCGGCAGCGGCAATCAGTTTGCCCATGCCGCCTGCCAGGCCGTCGCCGAGCGCCCGTCCAAAGCCTACAACCCTCTCTTCCTTTACGGCGGAGTCGGCATGGGCAAGACCCACCTGATGCAGGCCATCGGCCACGAGATCAAGCGCCGCATGCCCCATGCCGCCATCTGTTATGTATCCAGCGAGAAGTTCACCAACGACATGATCAACTCGCTGCGCTACGACAAGATGACCACCTTCCGCGACAAATTCCGCAACGTCGACGTCCTGCTCATCGACGACATTCAATTCCTCACCGGCAAAGAACGCACCCAGGAAGAGTTCTTTCACACCTTCAATGCCCTGCACGAGTCGATGAAGCAGATCGTCATCGCCAGCGATCGCTCACCCAAGGAACTCGCCGAAATCGAAGACCGTCTGCGCAGCCGCTTCGAGTGGGGATTGATCGCCGACATCCAGCCGCCCGATCTCGAAACCAAAGTCGCGATCTTGCAGAAAAAAGCGGAGCAGGAAAAAGTCACCCTGCCCACCGACGTCGCGCTCTACGTCGCCTCGAACATTCGCTCCAACGTCCGCGAGCTCGAAGGCGCGCTGATCCGCCTGGTCGCCCACTCGTCGCTCATCGGCGCCGAGATCACGCTGCCCTACGCGCAACTGGTCCTGAAAAATTTCATCGACTCCCAAGCCCGCAAGGTCACCATTGAGTCCATTCAGAAAATGGTTGCCGAACAATTCGGACTGCGGCTCGTCGAAATCAAGGCCAAGAACAATTCCCGCGCCATCGTGTACCCACGCCAGGTTGCGATGTACCTGGCCAAACATCTCACCGAAGCATCGCTGCCGGAAATCGGCCGCCAGTTCGGTGGCAAGCATCACACCACGGTGCTGCATTCCGTCGAGAAGATCGAAGAACTTCGTAAGAACGACAAAGATTTGAACAGGCTGATCAATAAATTGACCGAGCAATTAGGCGGATGATTCGCAGGTTCGCCAACGTTTTCCACGAACCAATCCAGTCTTCCTTCGCGGCGGCTGTGAATGCGATGTGGAAGTTGTGCAAGGCAGGCAGGAAATCGGAACCCAGGCCAGGTTACGCTGGCAACTCCGAAGAGTTCGGGACCGATTTCTAACATCAAGGGTTAGGCGCAAACCCGGTGACAACAGGCGAGTTGCCCCGGTTTTCCACTTCTGCGAGGCCCCTACTGCTACTGCTGGTTTATTAGGTTTTGTATTTGATATAAGCTTAGTAAAAGAAGTAGAGCACGAGAAGTAGCACAAAATTTGTCATCCCAAGGAGGGCGCATTTTGCCTGACGAGGGATCTGGGGTGAGCCGCGCAATGCGTCGTGTTTTGTGCGACGCAAGAATCGCGCGCAAGGCTCGCTTCCTTTGAAGGGGAGACGGATTTATGCCGCTCGAGGCCGCCGTTGCCGCAGGAACCGCCGCAGGAACCATGGAGATTACGGTCAGCAAGTTCGAACTGTTGCACGAACTAACCGCCACCCAAGGTGTGGTCGAGCGCAAGACCACGATTCCCATTCTGTCGAATTATTTGTTCGAGGCCGCGGGTGACCGCCTGTCGCTCACTGCTACCGACCTCGATCTCAGCCTGCGTACCTCATGCAACGCCAAAGTCAAGAAAGAGGGCTCCTGTACCATCCCCGCCCGCAAACTTCACGACTACGTGAAACTCCTGCCCGACGCCGACATCACCATTAAATTGCTCGACAATCACTGGGTCAGCATTCGCTGCGGCCGGTCCAACACGAAGATGGTCGGCATGGCGAAGTCGAACTTCCCCAGCCTTCCGGCATTTCCGACCGCAGGTGTCATCACGATTCCCGCCCAGGTTCTGCGCGGCCTGATCGCCCGCACCGGCTTCGCCATCTCCAACGAAGAATCGCGCTACACCCTCAACGGCGCACTAATGCTGATCAAGCCTGAGTCCATCACCATGGTCGCCACCGATGGACATCGCCTCGCCCACTGTGAACGCCCCGGTGAAAAATTCGAAGGCGTCTCCGGCGAACTGAAAACTCTGGTCCCGAAAAAAGCGATGGACGAACTGAAATCCCTGCTCGATTCCACCGACGCCGAGACCATCGAGTTCGCCAAAGACGACTCGACGCTCTTCTTCCGCATCGGTTCGCGCCTGCTCACCTCGCGCCAACTCACGGGACAGTTCCCCAACTTCGAAGCCGTCCTGCCGAAAGACAACAGCAAAGTCGTCCCGCTGAACTCCGACGAACTGAACGCCGCGATCCTCCGCGTGGCGCAGTTCGCCGACGAGCGTTCGCGCGCCGTCCGCCTAAAACTGGAAAAAGGCGAACTCAAGCTCTCCGCCTCCTCCACCGAAACCGGCGAGTCCGAAGACTCGATCGAAGCCCCCTACACCGGCGACCCGCTTACCATCGGCTTCAATGCACAATATCTAATCGATTTCCTGAAAGCCGCCGGCACCAGCGAAGTCCGCCTCGAACTCAAAGATGCCCAGTCCGCCGGCCAATTCCGCCCCGCCGAAGGCGACGACTACAAATACCGCTACATCGTCATGCCGATGAGAATCTGAACCGTTAGCGTATCCGCACCTAAAGCGGTTGTCATCCCGAGCCGAGCCGCATTTCAGGCGAAGAGAGGGATCTCAGCCTCAACCGGCCCATCGCGTGAGCCAAACTGCTCGCCCTTGACCATCTGCCCGCTGTGAAATACATTGGCCAGAATCGAGACTTGGGAGGACGAACATGTTAGACGGCTTCAAGAAATTCATCCTGCGCGGCAACGTTGTGGACATGGCCGTCGGCGTCGTCATCGGCGCCGCTTTTGCCGGCGTGGTTGGCGGCCTCACCTCGGCTTTCCTGAATCCGCTGATCAAGCTGGCTACCGGCGGCGGAGAAAAGTTCTCGACCCTGCAGTTCACAATACGCGGCGTCGCGTTTCCACTGGATAACTTCATCAATGCTTGCATCTCGTTCATCCTGATCTCAGCGGCGGTTTATTTTTTCGTCGTCCTGCCGATCAATGCTCTGGTCGCCCGCATGCACCGCGGCGAAAAACCACCCGATCCCACCACCAAGAAATGTCCCGAATGCCTCAGCGAAATCCCCATCGAAGCCCGCCGCTGCGCCCACTGCACTCAGCCAGTCATGGGCAAAGCCGCCTGACACTCGACTTGAATTGATCGTGTGGGGCGGGCGCTCTTGCCCGCCGCTTTTGGTGTTGCTTATTCCTGAACCGGACCGGACCAGGGTGCCCCATTTCTCGCGTCTTTTGCGAGAAGTGCGGCTTTTTGTCAGCTTTCGATCCGGTAAGATTGCAGTATGCTGTTGTCGTGCAGAATGTCTGATCGCGGGCTGATACTAGCGGCGGCCCTATTGCTCGCGCCGATCGCCGCCGCGCAAAGTCCGTCATCGTCCTCGAAAGCCGGAAAGCCAGTCAAGCGGGAGACCGCCGACTCCATTCTCGACGATGGCGCAGTAATCAACGGCGTCTATCACAACAAATCCCTCGCCCTCACCTGCAAGATTCCCGAAGCCTGGGTCCTGCGCACCGACGAGATGAACGCGCGCGAGGATGAAAGAGAAGAAGAAAGCAAAGAAAAAGAAAAGAATCCAGAAGACGCTCAGCAGCCCGCCTCCAGCGCCGGCGCCAAAGTTCTGCTGGCCGCCTTCTCGCGCCCTCCCGACGCCAAGGGAGAAGACATCAACTCCTCTATCCTCATCGCCGCCGAAAACGCTTCAGCCTATCCCGGCCTGAAAGAGGCCGCTCAATACTTCGGCCCACTCACCGAAGTCGCCCAAGCCCGGGGCTTCACTCAAGATGAAGACCCCTACGAGATTGCCCTAGGCGCCAAAACGCTGGTCCGCGTCGACTTCCACAAAGACGTCGGCTCCCGCGTCATGCACCAGTCAACGCTGGCCATGCTCTCCCATGGTTACGCCATCTCGATCACTCTCATCGCCGGTACCGAAGATGAAGTAGAAGAACTGATCGACGGACTAACCTTCACCGCACCCGCAAAATAGATTTCGAATGAGGCGCGGGTGAGCTATTGGTTTTGCAGTCGGTTTTGATCGTGTGGGGACGGGCGCATTCGCCCGTCCAGGCCGAGCGCGGCTCGGCTGCCCTGCAAGGCCGGCGCAACCGCAACTTACTCCAGCGGCTCCGGATGCAAACTCAAATCCTTCTCCCCCGCCGCCTTCTTCTCCGCATATTTCTTCATCCAGGCTTCCCAACTTTTTCCCGCCGCGGTATCGCGCCCGGAAAACGCCAGCGCCGCAATCTCCGCATATGACACCGCAACCTTCTCATTCGAATTCTTGGGATAGAGCCGCACGACAGAATCTTTCAACGAAGCCGCGGCCCGCCGGTCAAATACATAACCTTCAACCTTCGTCCCATCCTTGCGCGTGATGCTCACATCCCCGCGATAATCGAACGCCTTCTCCAGCGCCCCCCGCAGCTCGTCATCGCTGGCCAGCTCCGGAATCCATCCCTCCAGCCGCTCATGCGCCGTCCCCGGCGCAATTTCCAAAGCATCGGGATTCACATTCGCATGCGGCGGCGTAGCCTGCGGAGACGCGTGATCGATATGCCCGTCTTCTTTACCTGTCATGATTTTGTTTTCTGAAGTCGTTCCGTTGGTATCAAAAAGAACTGTCATCCTGAGCGAAGCGTGATCGCCTGAAAGGCGCTCACGCGTAGTCGAAGGACCCCATGCCAGCCGGCGCAGCCCACGGCCTATGAAGGAATTTCCAACACGCTCAGACTACGCGCCCGTCTCCTGAAGCGAACGACTCTCCGCGCCCTCAATCTGCACCAGCGGATGTACCGCCGCCACCGGCTCCTCCAGCAACCGCAGCGCTTCCTTATCGGGATAACTCGAAAACAAAGTCCCCTTCACCGTAGCAAGGAATCCACTTAGAGAAGAAAACGTAGCATTCACCGCCGAAGCCTCATACCCGCTATGTACCATGCAATTCGCGCACGCCGGATTCCCCGACTCCGTCCCGTAATTGCTCCACTCGGTGGTCGCCAGCATCTCGGCAAAAGTGTCGGCATACCCGTCCTGCAACAGATAACAAGGCTTCTGCCAGCCAAACACGTTATAAGTCGGCATGCCCCACGGCGTGCACGGATAAGTCTTCTTCCCCATCAGGAATTCCAGAAACAGCGGCGACAAATTAAACCGCCAGCTCGATTTCCGATTCGACAGAATCGCCCGGAACATCCGCCGCGTCTTCGCCCGCCCCAGAAAATGTTTCTGGTCGGGAGCCTTGTCATACGAGTAGCCAGGCGAGAGCATCATGCCCTCCACGCCCAACTCCATCATCTCGTCAAAGAACGCCCGCACCGACTTCGGATTCGCCCCATCGAACAGCGTCGTATTCGTCGTCACTCGAAACCCGCGCCGCAGTGCCTCTTTCACCGCATCCACTGCAATGTCGTATCCACCCTCACGGCACACCGCCAAATCATGCTCTTCCCGCTGCCCGTCCAAATGCACGCTAAAAGTCAAATACTTGCTCGGCTTGAACAGATCAATCTTTTCCTTCAGCAGCAGCGCGTTCGTGCACAGATAGATATATTTCTTCCGCGCCACCAGCCCCTCGATGATCTCCCCAATCCGCGGATGCATCAGCGGCTCTCCGCCCGGAATCGACACCATCGGCGCCCCGCACTCCTCGACCGCCCGGAAACAGTCCTCCGGCGACAGATCCTTCTTCAAAATATGCGCCGGATACTGAATCTTTCCGCACCCCGCGCAAGCCAAATTGCACCGGAACAGCGGCTCCAGCATCAGCACCAGCGGATACTGCTTCCGCCCCGCGAGCTTCTGCCCCAGCACATAGCTCGCTACCGTCCACATCTGTGACACAGGAACTGGCATGAAATTTAAGAAACCCCTTTGTCTCTATATTTTATCAGCATCGCAAGCGTGTAAGGGTTGGATTGTCTGAGCCCTGCTTTGGATTCTGATGCTAGGGCTTATGTGGGGACAGCCGCCCTCGGCTGTCCGGCCGAACAAAGCTCGGCAGCCCCTCCTCAAACTCCGCCCCCAAAACAATTCTCTGCAACCCCGCCCCCCTCCCGATCCTCTAAGGGTCATGCTCCCCCGGACCCATTTCGGCCCCAAAGGACTCTTGTCGATCCTCCGGAAACCCGATACTCTAATTCCCGGTCTCCAGTACGTATGGGCTCAATATGTCTAGTCCCGGTATATATCGCCCGAGTATGTTCAGTCCTCACCCCAACCTGGCCGACGAAGTAAATCGCAGCATCATCCAGTCGGAAATCGAGGGTGGCGTTTTCCTCGGAGATCTTCCCCCCTCCACCGTTCTTCAGATTCAGACCATGCACCACTGCTACACCGCTGTTCTGCTCGGCGGCAGCGAGGCCCTGCTCTCCGGTCATCCCGAGTTCTGCCCCAAGCCCGTGCAGGTCGCCATCGCCGGTTCCACCTGGGGAGGCTCCATGCTCAAGCTGCAATACGTCGGCCGCGGCATGCACCTCGAATTCCGCCACCCCGAATACTCCACCCCCATCATCACCTCGCCCATCCAGGAAATCCGCGACTGCGTCCCCCTGCCCCCGCTCGAACTCGACGCCTGCTCCCACGGCGCCCACTCCTGATCCGTCCTGAAAGTTTTGTCATTCCGAATTCCCCCAAGGTTTGTCGTTCCGAACGAAGTGAGGAACCTGCTTCTCGCCGACAGCGGCACCGCTCCGGTCGGCACGCGCTACTCGCAACGCCCCATTGACACTCCCCTCCGCACCCACTACCATTCCCGCCATCAGCCTTACGCTCGATCACGAATCATGTCCCTGAAGATCGAAACTCGCGAAGTCGCCCACGTCACCATTCTCGACATCCATGGCCGCATTGTCCTCGGGGACGAAATCGGCCAACTCCGCGACGCCGTCCGCGGCTTGGTCGCCGCCGGCAAAAAGAAAATCATCCTCAACCTCGTCGGCGTCGACTACATCGATAGCTCCGGCGTCGGAGAACTCGTCGGCAGCTTCACCACCGTCCGCAACGCCGGCGGCGAACTCAAACTCCTCAACCTCACCCAAAAAGTTCAGGACGTTCTCCACGTCACCAAGCTCTACACCGTCTTCGACATCAAAGACGACGAATTCACCGCCGTAAGATCCTTCGACTACTTCTTCGCAAAATAATTCGCACAGAAGTGATTTGCAAAGATTGCAAAGATCAAAGATCCAAAGATCAAAGATCAAGTTTGCAAAAATAAAAATTAGGTTTGCCATTCCGAGCAAAGCGAGGAACCTGCTTTCGCTTGTGCAATGGCTTGTGTGGAGCGGGCACTCCTGCCCGCTGCCTTTGACGTTGCTCTTGCCCCTCGCCATCCCCCGAACCGCTCTCGATACCTGACGACTCTCCCCACTTCGCGGTACGATCGAGTACAGAATTGTGGGCCTCGCAAGTTGCTCGTGCGGAGTAGCGCAACTGATGGCCAGTACCACCGATCGCAGCTTCTTAGAACAGAAAACCGCCAGACAACTCATCTGGACCTCCACCCATGGCTTCCATGGATGGACCTGCTCCCAGTGCGAATGGAATTACCCGCTCCCCACACTACTGACCGACGCCGAAGCCAAAACCGCCTACGACCGCCTGGCGGCGTCGAAATTTCGCGACCACAAATGTCCCGAGCATATGGCCCGCCTCGGCTCTGCCGACGACGCCGACAGCTTCACGCCGCGCATCCGCAAACTAGTCAAGCAAGGCTTCAAGCCGAAAGATGCCGTCGAACTCTTCCTCCAGGATATCGCCCTCGAATACCGCAACCAGCCCAAAGTCCTAGCTCTCGCCAAAGCCGACGCCGAAGACTTCCTGCGCCGCGTCCGCGCCGGCCTGATCTAAGAGCATGTCCGCTGGACACTCCTGTCCGCGCCCACTAATTCCACCTCCCTGGCCCCCAGTATCGCGTGAGGAGAAACCAGTTTTGCCAACGACCAACGACCAACGACCAACGACTAACGACTACCCGCGTCAACCGTTCTATCTTCGAGATGCGCCACGCGAGGTGCGCCACGCCAGGTGCGCCACGTCATCGCCGTTTCGGAGTATCATACTTGTATGCGGCATTCGATTCCGCTTACGTTCGCGTTCAGCCTGCTTTGCCTGTCGCTGATTCCTACCCCTGCCGTCCGCGCGCAAATCAACGGCGCTCCCGCCTCCGTGACCTCTCCCGGATTCGGCGGACGCCCCATCAACGGCGCTCCGCCCAGCGTTACCTCGCTCGGTCCCCGCGGCTACTCCCCGAACACTCCGCATTCCACTGTCCCCGGCGACGGTCATTCTCACCGCCGCCACAAATCAGATTCGGAATCTGCGCCTCCCCGCGTGTACGCCTACCCCGTCCCCTATGCCGTCGACCTCGGCGCTGGGGATCAAGTCAACGGCAACGATACCAGCGCCGATAGTCCCGAGAATGATCCTGACTACGATCCCGAGTACCAGGGCGGCCCCACCATCTTCGACCGCCGCGGCTCCGGCGCCGCTTCCTACATCCCGCCCGTCAGAGATGTTCCGAAGGCGCACCCCGCTGAAAATACCGATCCAGGCAACCAGGAAGACCTTACGCCGGCGCAACCCACCGTTCTCGTCTTCAAAGATGGTCACCAGCTCGAAATCGACAATTATGCTATCGTCGGCCCAACTCTTTTTGACCTGACCCCCGGACACTCTCGCCGCGTAGCCCTCACCGACCTCAATCTCGAAGCCACCCGCCAGCAAAACGACGACCGCGGCCTCACCTTCCAAATCCCATCCCAGCAAGCCAACTAACCATGCGCCACCCTCTCTTCGCAAATTTTCCTGCGGATTTCCCGAGCTTGGACAAGAAGGGGATCTAGAGCGCGGGGCGCGGGCGAGGAGGAACCTACGTGAATCACTTTCCTACGGGATCATAGAGTCGCACCGCAATCGTGGCCCCTCCCTGCTCCGTCCCGGACCGGAAGGCATGGGCAACCAACTTAGGCCTGAAAGTGGAATACGTTGTTTTCCTCTGGGCCGCCTTTGGGGCAAGCAACACTACCGTCTGCGCCAACCGATCTGACTGGATCGGGCAAACCTGATCGCCGATGTTCGTAACTTCGTCAGTGATTCGCCACGGACCCCCAAATGGCCACGAAGACGGCACGAACTTTTCATAGGACGATACCACAGTCAAGGCGCAATCAGCCCCGTCTACTGGTGTCAGTTCGCTAGCGCGCCCGGGGAGGAGGAGATCGGTAATCGGAACCATGAATGCGATAATGGCGAGAAGGAGGAGCAGACTGCGCGTCAGCGGAATAAGGTGCTCAGATCGCCTCGCCGTGGGCTCACGCTCGGACCTTTCGATTACGACGCGGTCGGCGTTGAACAGCGCAACCTCATAGTTCGCAGTTGGAGGATTAACAGCTTTGAAGCTGAATTCAATCGAGTCCGAGGAAGGTAGGTGAGGAATGCGCCATCGGAAACCTTTTTTCCAGGGACTCGCCAATGAAGATTCGACTGGCAGCGGGGCCGTTTTGCTTAATGCCGGTCGTGACGCCCAGCCGTCGATGTCTTCGGTCGGAAACTCGAACTGAATTTCTACGTCCTGAAGATGGATCGTCGACGAGTTGCGGAGAGTGAACTGGTACTCGCGGACGTTTTTGACCTCCTCCAAGTCCCTCCCATCGCTGCCGCCCACTCTTGCAAGAGTAAAACCTTCTAGCTTGGGATCAACACGTCGGTTCACGCGCTCGATCAGTGGAATCGATTGCAGCCTGCTGCTTCGTCGGCGAAGCCACTCGTTAAAGAACGCACCTGCCAGGCCGCCGCCGAGCAGGGAGGCAAGGATTTTGAGAAGCTCCATCATGCTTCCACGGGAATGAAGGGTATCACACCAGCCAAGCTATGGCCCACCATTAGTCGTGGTATAATCAATGTGGCTCCCGGTGCACATAACGCCCTATAAATACAAGCAGTTACGAGATTCAAGACAAGTCCGAAGACTGTCCGTTTTCAAATACAAAGCTGTTAGCCAGAAGCTTGCAGCTAGAAGCTAGAAGCCCCCATGGCAGACGATCAAAACCCCGAACTCCCCTTGACTCCTCCGCCCAACGGCGGCGACGGCCCCGGCGCGGCGAATATTCAACCCGTCAACATTGAAGATGAGATGAAGCGGTCGTATCTCGACTACTCCATGTCGGTCATCATCGGCCGCGCCCTCCCCGACGTCCGCGACGGCCTGAAACCCGTCCACCGCAGAATTTTATTCACCATGGCCCAGATGGGGTTGCAGCCGAATCGGGCTACGCGCAAGTGCGCGCGTATCGTCGGCGAAGTCATGGGCAAGTATCATCCGCATGGAAATCTCGCGGTCTATGACGCGCTCGTCCGGCTGGCGCAGCCCTGGAGCATGCGTTATCCGCTGATTTTTGGCCAGGGAAATTTTGGTTCGGTCGATGGCGATCCGCCAGCGGCCGATCGTTACACTGAAGCCAAACTTGCGCAAGTCTCTACCGCGCTGCTCGAAGACCTCGACAAAGAGACGGTCGACTTTCACGACAACTATGACGGCAGCGAAGTTGAGCCCGACGTTCTGCCCGCGCGCATTCCCAATCTTCTGATCAACGGCTCCGACGGTATCGCCGTAGGCATGGCCACGAAAATTCCGCCGCACAATCTCACCGAGATCGTCGACGCCACGATCACGCTGGTGAACAATCCCAACGCACAGCTCGCCGAGATTCTGAAATTCGTGCAGGGCCCCGATTTCCCCACCGCCGGAATCATCCACGGACGCTCAGGAATTTTCGAAGCCTACCGCACCGGCCGCGGCCGCTTCATGATGCGCGCTAAAGCGAAGATCGAAACTTTCAGCAAGGACCGCGAAGCCATCATTGTCACCGAAATTCCCTATCAGGTGAACAAGGCCGTTCTGATCAAGCGCATCGCGGCCCTGGTCAACGACAAAGAGATCGAAGACATCTCCGACGTGCGCGACGAGAGCGATCGCGACGGCATGCGCATCGTCATTGAACTCAAGCGCGGAGCAGAACCGCAAATTGTTTTGAACCAACTCTTCAAGCACACGCAGATGCAGGACGGCTTCTCCATGATCCTGCTGGCGGTTGTGAACGGACAGCCCCGCGAAATGGGGATTATCCCGACCATCAAATATTTCATCGAGCACCGCGTTGACGTCGTGCGCCGCCGCACCGCCTACCTGCTGCAAAAGGCCAAAGACCGCGAGCACATTCTCGAAGGCTATCTCACGGCGCTCGATCATCTCGACAACGTCATCACCATCATTCGCGGCAGCGCCAACCGCGCCGACGCCCGCGAAAATTTAATTCTTTATTTCGGCGGCAAGAAGATCGACATCAATACCACCGGCCGCGCGCCCAAGCTCGACGCCGAAAAGCCGTTCACCGCGCGCCAGGCCGACGCCATCCTCGAACTGCAATTGCATCGCCTGACCAAACTTTCCATCGACGAAATCGCCAACGAGTTGAAAGATGTTCGCGGCAACATCGCCGAATACGAATCCATCCTCGGCTCCGAGACCCGGCTGCGCAAAGTCATCATCAAAGAGCTCGAAGAGGTTAAGAAGTTATACGGCGATGCCCGCCGCACGCAGATCGAAGACGAAGCCGCCGAGATCGTGCTCGAAGATCTCATCGCCGACGAGCAGGTCGCCGTCACCGTCAGCCATTCCGGCTACATGAAGCGCACGCCCATCTCCACCTACCGCATGCAGCGCCGCGGAGGCACGGGCCGCACCGGCATGAAGACGCGCGACGAAGATTTCGTCGAGCATCTTTTCATCGCTTCGACGCACGCCTACATTCTCATCTTCACCAACAAGGGCCGCGTGTATTGGCTGAAGGTCTACGAAATTCCCGACGTCAGCGCCGCCGGCAAAGGCAAGCACGTCGGCAACCTGATCGGACTGCAACCCGGCGAGACCGTCAAGACCATGCTCGCCGTGCGCAATCTCGAAGAGGAAAACAAATATGTTTTCTTCGCCACGCGCAAAGGTCTGGTAAAAAAATCCGAGCTGCGCGAGTTTATGCACGTGCGCTCCAACGGCATCAACGCCATCGGCATCGAAGACGGGGACGAACTGGTCGCCGCCCGCATCACCAACGGCAACCAGATCATCTTCCTCGCATCCCATGAAGGCATGGCCGTGCGCTTCGACGAAAGCCACGTCCGCCCCATGGGCCGCGGCGCCTACGGCGTCTGGGGCATCGACCTGGAAGACAAAGACTATGTAGTAGGCATGGCCACGACAACCAAGCCCGGTGCAGCTCCGGTGGCCCCCGAGGCTCCCACGGCTGCGGCCGCGATCGAGCTGGCGACCGCGAAAGTGGAAGGCGACGGCGCGCCGGAAGTGATCGACGTAACCGCGAAAGGTTCTCTGATCCTCTCCGTCACCGAAAACGGATTCGGCAAGCGCACCCCCGCCGACGAATACCGCCTCACCAACCGCGGCGGCAAAGGCGTGATCAACCTCAAGACCACCGAGCGCGTCGGCAAAGTCGTCGCCATCGCCCAAGTCGACGAAACCGCCGAAGTCATGCTGATCAGCCACTACGGCAAAATCATCCGCATGGACTCAACCACAATCCGCGAATCCGGCCGCAACGCCCAAGGCGTGCGGCTGCTGAATATGGAGCCGGGGGACCGGGTAGCGGCGGCGGTTGTGCTGGCCCCGGATGCAGAGCCGAACGGGGGTAACGGCGGGGGGACGCTGATTCAGTAATAAACGGAAAATCATTTTGTTGCTGGCGGGGTCCCGCTGTCTAATGGTTTGAATAGATTACCTGTTGTAGGCACGGGAGTTGTTTTCGTAGGGGTCTCGCTAATCAAAATCAGCGCCGGGATCTTCTCGAAATGTTTCCGGTTATTTGAAATGAGCGGAATTCCGTGCCGGATCGCACTGGAAGCGATCCAGAGATCGTTCGTCGCCACAACTAGCCCCTTTGGCAGAGACGCTTTGACTCTTCCGAAGGTACGACATAGTTCGGCATCATAGGGAACGGTAACTACGGCTTTCATTCTTTCCTGCAAGTTCCGCAATGTCTTGCCCGACCATTTCTTCTTTTCTGCTCCGTAATAAAGCTCACCGACCGTGATGAAAGAGATCGCCACAGTTTTCCCCCTCACGTGTGGTCGATAGGCCTCCGCCCGAGTGTCGTTTGACTTCATCAAGTACGAGAAAACGTCGGTATCTAAAAGAACGGCATCCATCTTGAGGGGTTAGCTTAATCGACTTGAATAGATGTCCTCCAAAAACTGGTCCAAATCTTCATTGTCAGGCCATCCGCCGGCGAGGACCTTTGGATTGTCGAGCGGCTGCACCCCCTGTGCTTCTGCAAGCTGTTCCATCGAACGTCCGGCGTGGAAGTCTCTTGCCCCGATCAACAACTGCTCGACGACTCCGATCTTCTCGATGGCAATTGACTCAACTTTTCCACTGTTAGGATTGATTGTCGCTGTTCCGAAAACTTTCACTGGCTTTCGCAGTGCGGCATAAACATCTTCTTCCTGCTCGGGCTTGAATGTGCAGACGATGGGCTGGCCCAGAAGCGGATGGATTCTGCACTTGTGATCTTGTTCCTTAAAGTCCGCCATCTCCAACACACCTTCAATCTCTTCAGGTCGCGTCGAAGGCAGCTGAATACGCTCGATCACTCTGTCCCGCACCCTTTTATCGAAAACCGCTTTCACAGCTCGATGACCGTTGCCCGGAACGATCCATTCAATGCTCGTTACATCTTTATCCAGAACTTCACCCATCTCCCGCAAACTGTAAAGGAGTCCAGCCTCGAAGTGGGGATTCCGGCGTCTTCGGCCATCGCTCCCAATTTCCTTCACCGCATGAGCGACTTCCAAAACAACGTCTCGCCCGAACGTGGTCAGGTCGGGAAGCGGGAGCGACTGCTGTGGCTTTGCCAGGCTAAATGGCAGGATAGTGCTGCCCTTTTGGATCCCTGTCAATTCCAGCGTGCATTCCTGATACACGACCGCCGACTTGCGGCCGGGTCGAAGCGATTGCCCCCCCCGCATGGCTTCCGCCTGTCGATTGACCGCATCCTGGGCTGCTTGGCAGATCCGAATCAGATCTGGGACAGAGATAGCCCCGCGCCGAACGCCCGGCCCGTCGATCCTCAGCTTGAGCAGAGGTATTCTACGTTTTGCCATGTTGACCGCAGATCACCGCCTATGCACCTATGTAGATGCACTGTAAGAGCGACTGGATTATAGCTCAGTTGCGGAGGAGAGAACGTCCGCATTTCGAGGAACTACGGCAGCCTAGGGATCGCATCGACGGAAGTCCGGGTGGCCCAGGCTCTTGGTCTCGTTCAGCGCCTAAGGGTGAAATTGAAGGAGCCCGGAACGGCGCGGCTTAAAGCAGCGCCCTTTCAGAGTGCTTAGTCAGCGCTTAAGCGCGCTCTTCCACTTGGCCGTCCGCGGCCGTCGTGCCAGCTAGCGTTCGTACTTCGCCAATTCGCTTCTGCTTTTTTTCAGCAGGTTCCAGGCTTCGCGGTAGCATTCGTAGCGGTAGCAGGCTTTTTTGGCGGGTGGGACTATGGGGCAGAGCATGGCCATGGTGAGTCTGCGTTTGCCGAGGAGCAGGACGGCGGGGATGAGATACCAGGCGTCCATGGGGATCACGTAGGCGGCGAAGAGGTCGATCTGCTTGAGGGAGTAATCGGTTTCTTTCAGGTAGTTGGGCTTGAATTGGCAGAGGTATCCGGCGCCGACGCGGTAGGTGGTGGACTTGACCTGCACGCGGAGAAAGTTCTGGGCGTGTTCGATGCCGACGTCGTAGGCGCGAGTGTCTCCCCAGGGCTTGCTGACGTCGAAGAGGCGCTTGGCGGCTTGTGCCATGAATTGCAGCTCGACCCATTCGCCGCGCTGTTTGTAGCTGGTGAATCGTTCCCAGTATTTCATTGATCCCCTTTGGTCTGGTGCTCTTGCTCGATCCGCTGCCATCGGGCTTACGCGCGAGGTCCGTTCCGTCCGAGATCCCTCGCTTCGTCTGTAAAACGACTCCGCTCGGGATGACAATCCTTGGGTGACGGCCCGAACAGAATTCCGGGCAAAAGAAAAGGCGCGACCTGGAGGCCGCGCCTTTGAAATTTTCTCTATACATTCAGGATAGCAAGTTGAGAGGGGTAAACCGGAAAAATTTTCTAACTTTATATTTGCCGCCGTTCGTTGAGTTTAACCCCGATCGTGTAGTTTCTACCTATTGACAAGATTTTCACTTGGTTCCTGGTCAGAGGGTTCGCCGGATGCTTCATTCGTCGGAGTCCGTCAAAAAATCCCACACTATCAAAATCCCCACACTAAACGTCGCAGAAGGCGCGACGTTTAGTATGGGCCACCGTCTCTTGTTTCCTCAATTCCTGGGTGGCCCATTCAAGCCCTCTTTGGCTTGAGTGGGGCAGTTCTATGGCTGGGGACAGCTTCCCCTCGAGCCGTTCCCGTTTTCTTGCCGTCCATTCCGATTCGATCTCCACGCATCCCTCGTCGCCCGTGGCGTAGTGACGGAAGCTGCTCCATTCCCAGTCCTCCGGGCGCTCGCACAATCCGGCCTTGACCGGATTGCGATGGATATAGCGAAGCTTTTCCACGAACTGCGCGTGATCGCGAACGTTGAAATCGTAGTAGCGTTTCTGCCAGAAATGCTCGGCATCGCCAATCAATCTTCTGGATACGCCTTGCTTCAGCGACTTCAAAGCATCGGCGAGCACTCCGCGCTCTGGCTCGCTTATGAGCAGATGGACGTGCTCTGGCATGACGACATAGCCGTAGACACGCAGGCGAAAGCTTCGCCGCACGCGCTCCAGGGCTGATTCGAAAACTTGTCGAGTGGTTTGAGCTGCGAACAACGGCTGTCGGTGATAGCAGCAGAACGTTACGAAGTGGCTTTGTCCGGTGTCTTGGAAGCCGCTTCAGTCCCCATGGCATCAGGAAAGGGTAAGCGGCTGCGACTGCCCCACTCAAGCCAAAAGGGGGCTTGAGTGGGCCACCTATTCCATTTCGGGACACAGCTTTCCTACTTCGTTTCCTTGTCGGACGCAGGCAACGCGAAATGCTGGCAGGCGTCCGGGCTGTTGTCCCACGGCGAGCTGGCGTGGTTTTGCAGATAGTGAGTCAGGCCGGAGAGAGTCCAGCCGAAGTTGAATCCGAAATGTTTCATTTCTGCGTGCGCTTGTTCGGGCGGAAGACCGCGAAAATAAATTTCATAGAGCGTGGCAATCAGCGCCGTGCGGTCGCGCCCGATGGTGCAATGAAAATAGACCGGACGCAGGCGCCGGTCCGACAGCAGACACAAAACCTTGCGAACATTTTTCTCCGAGGGGGCGAAGATCGACGCATTGATCGTAACCGGAATCACAACGATCCCGTATTCCCGCGCTTTATGCACTTCGAATCGACTCATCAGCGGCAGGAACTTCAGGTCAACGATGTACTTGACGTGTTGCGATTGCAGAAAGCGGTAGTCCGCGTCATTCCTGGGCTCCGATCCTTTGTAAACGCCTTCGTCGATCTTTTGAAACCGCGTCATCTTGGTGCCCGGAGCAGGATGATCGTGCTTGGGGTCAACCACTTGAATCGCCTGACCCGCTGCGTGGGGAATTCCGACTGCGAATGTGAACGCAACGACAGCTGCGGACAGGACGACATACTGTTGAGCACAGGCTTGCAGATGGCGAAATTTAACGCCGAGCGATCGTCTTATTTTCATAGTGAGTGCAGTCGATGGTCATCCCGATATGCGCGTTTTATTGAACCGACCAACAGCTCTTCGATGTGCGCAGGGTTCATTAGTTTGCCGATGATTTAACGCCATGCAGAGATTTCAGACGCGAGGAGTTTCAGACACGACCAAACGATAAACAGCGGCGACGCCAGCGGATCGTTCCGCAGAGTTCAGAGCGGCGTTCAGAGCGGCGTTCAGGGGAAGCAGGTGGCCAGTGAGCCAGGCTATCGCGCCGGCGCGAGGATCGCATCCAACCGATCGGGAGTCGCCTCGACTCTCTCCAGGTGCGGATAGCGCATTCCGCCGTGATAGTCGATCGACACCGTCATAAACTCGTCGCCATACTTCACCAGCAGCCGGATCGGCTCCTTAGATTGCTGTGCAGGAGATTGCCCCGTGGCAGATTGCTTTGCGGCGATGATCGCTTCTTTCAAACCTGCCGGCGTATATTTCTGATCGTTGACGGCTTGCAGTTGCATGTCCGCCGTCAGGCCGGCTTTGAACGCAGGGCTATCCCACCACACGCTTTCCACGGCGCCATCCGCCTTGACCGTGATGCCCAGCGACATTGCGAAACTCGTCGGGCGCGTCGGATCAGCCGCTTTCTTAATCCACTCCGGCTCGACGTCGTTGTACATCAGTCGATAACCGCCCTGGCTGAAACCATTCTCCGGCACGCTCGGGCTCACGTCGTATACGCGCGCGCGAAAAAATCCCGCCCAGTCGAAAGGCTGCACCGTGTTCATCGCCTTCACAACATCTTCCAGCGTGTAACCGACGGTGATATAACTGCCGTTGTCCATCCCGAAAAAGAGTCTCGCGAAATCGTCCAGCGATTTCTTGCCGCCGCTCAACTCGCGTATTTTCGTATCGGCGTCCAGCCACACCAAATCCGACTCAGGATAGTAATCGTACCCGCGCTGCCAGTTCTGCCACACCTCCGGCTGCGCGCCGTGCGACGAAATAATCGGCTGATTCGTGGTGTCGTCCAGCGAGCGCCATGTGCGTCCGGGGCTCATTTCGAAAGCCGCGGCGATTTGCGCAAACACATCCCGAGCCTGCTCCGGCGTGCGCATGCCCGAGCGCGCGGTGAGCACGTTGCCGTAATAGTCGGTCAAGCCTTCATACACCCAGAGCAGGTCGTTGCGCATGGGAACATTAAAATTCGGAGTCCACAAATCCGCCGGACGCCGAAATTTGCCGTTCCACGAATGCGTGTATTCGTGCGGCAGCAGAGCGCGCCCTCCCACTCCTGCATCCCAGTTCCTAAAGTAGTTGGCGCGAGAGCCGTCCTCGCTCGATTGATGATGCTCCAGCCCTTTGCCGCTGACAATGTCGCTCACCGAAAACAGAAAATCGTAGTGGTCATAGTGCCGCGACTGAAAAAGCTTTTGCGCCTCGCTCACCAGATTCTTGTGATATTGCAGCTCTTCGGGCGTGATCTCGAGGTCTGCCGGTTTGTCGGCGAACACATCGAGGTACACCGGATTATCCGGCCCGGTAGAAAGGTCCACGCGCTTGAAATTCGCGCCCGCATAAAGTGGAGCGTCGATCAGCGTGTTCAGCGTAGTCTCTTTGAACTGAACGGTATCGCCGTTCTGCGATTTTACCTCCAGCGCGCTGGCGAACTTCCATCCCTCCGGTAAGTGAATCGTAGTTTCGAACTTGATGCCGCGCGAGAAATATCCCGCCGGATAGAGCAGCACGCTGTTCCAGGTGACGTCGGCGAACGTCGACGAGATCCGTCCCCGCTTCGGATCAATCGGCCCGACGTACTGAAAGTTCACGTCGAGCGAGCTCACATCCTGCGGGACGTCGATGTGAAACGCATACATGTTGACGCGGTCGCGCTCCCACGGAATGCGTTTCCCATTCGCGGTGATGACCAGACCGGCAAGTGCCGCCACTGGGTTCGACGGCGAATGCGTCCCCGGAAGCCACTCCGGATAGAGCAGCGTAATTTCGCGGCCTTTGACCGGGATCGTCTCGCGCACCTGTAGCACGCGATCCCGAATGTTGGTGACATCGACGGAAAGTGAAATAGTTCCGGGATAGGGCGTGTCCGCCGGCGCAACGATAGGCGGAGTCATCGGCGCCGGCTGGGGGCCAGCAGATTTCTGCGCAACCAGAGTTGAGGTGAGTGCAATGCATACAACCGCCAACGCTGCTGCCGCTCCTCTCGGAAGAAAAGATGAAGAACGGAACAATGGATTTGTCATGCGTATCCTCAAACGGCGGTGTGTGTTCTTTTGCCCGATTTATTGGTCAAGCCCGCTATAGCCGATCACGTCCGCGAATCTTACTTCCGCGAAATGCAGCAAGTCAATCCATGCACGAGATACTTTCATATCCGCAATCGTCAAAAAACAAACAAAGAACAAAGAAGAGGATTGCGCTGACTGTGCGTGCGACCGCTAATCCTCTAGATCACAGTTTAAAATAAGGGGTGGTTTCCTTGGTTTCGGCTATGCTCGCACACCAGCCCGCCCGGCAAAAGATAAAGACAAGGCGCAATCACGCGGATGATCGTTCACCCCACCGAAGCGCCCTACGAGTCCTGATTGTGGCTGTCCCGCCCATGCGGACCCTCGACGTATTCGGGCCGGCCGAGGTATTCGGTGATGCCAATTGGCTGCGCGGCGGAGATCCGGCATACAAAGTCAATATCATTTCAGCCTGCGCCGACCGCATGGTTTCGAACCATCTCGGCACGCCCGTACAAACGGATCGCACGTTCCGGGAATATCGCGGGGCGATCGATACACTGCTGGTCGCCGGGGGCATGGGACCGCGCGAACTGCGTTACGAACCTGGATTCTTGGACTGGCTTAGATTGCAGAGCACTCGGGCTCGGCGGTTCGGATCAATCTGTACTGGCGCATTTGTGCTGGCAAAAGCCGGCCTGCTCGACGGGCGTCGCGCAACCACTCATTGGAATTGGGCAAGCGAACTTGCGCATGACCACCCGCGCGTCGCCGTCGATCCCGATCCCATCTATGTCCGCGACGGCAGTTGTTATACGTCAGCAGGAGTAACCGCTGGCATCGATCTTTGCCTCGCGTTGGTGGAACAGGATCTTGGCAGACCTCTGGCTCTTCGAATCGCGCAGATGATGGTGGTATTTCTTCGGCGTCCGGGGGGACAATCGCAGTTCAGCGCAACCCTTGAAGCACAAACCCGCGAGAGCCGGCCCCTTGGCGATCTGCTTGCCTGGCTTCCTGACCACCTTCGGCGCGACCTCTCCGTCGAATCGCTCTCCCGCCGCGCCGCCATGAGTCCCCGCAACTTCGCACGATTATTCAGGCAGGAGGTCGGCAAAACGCCCGGCAAGCACGTCGAGGATCTCCGCCTGGAATCGGCGCGGCGTCAGTTGGAATCGACCTCACTCAGCCTGGAAGAAATCGCGGATGCATGCGGTTTAGCCAGTGCCGAAATCCTCCGCCGTATGTTCCGGCGGCGCCTGCAAACCACGCCTGGTCAATATCGAGGCTCCTTTGGGCCAACGCGACTACATCGCTGAATCGAGTGGCAGTAATCGTTGGTTGGTTGTCCGCCAACGCTCTTTCCGGCAACGATTCGTGAGTCCTAAAATCGCTTCAGATTCGAGGACATCAACATGAGCAATCTCGACTCCATGCTGGAACGTAACAAAGACTTTGCCGCTCAACAGTCTGTTGCGGGCACGCTTATGCCCTCGCTTCCGCGGGCGCTGCCGAACGTAAAGGCAATCATCATCGGTTGCGCTGATATGCGTGTAGACCCGGCCCACATACTTGGAATTAAACCAGGCGAGGCCGTCGTGATGCGTAACATCGGCGGTCGAATCACCCCAGGCTTGTTGGAGCAGTTGGGTTTGCTCGGCCGAATCGGCGAGGTTGCCGGAGAGATTCCTGGCGGCGGCGCGGAATTTCACATCGTCGTACTTCACCATACCGACTGCGGCATCACTCGCCTTGCCGCCGACCCTGCTCCGCTGGCCCATTATTTTCAAATAAAGGAAGCGGAACTTGCGGCAAAAGCGATTACCGACGCCCGCGCGGCGGTTGCCGTCGACGTTGCTTTGCTCCGGGCGATTCCCGCATTGCCCGGAGAATGGCTCGTCTCAGGCCTTGTCTACGACGTGGCCACCGGGCTCGTTGAGATCGTCGTACCGCCGGCGCGAATTCGTACGGCGTAAATAAATAGCAATAATTTTCGTTATCTGGATGTCAGTGGTCGGCTTGAGTTGGACGTAGGAGGACGGGCAGAGGGCACAATCACGAATGCTCTTAATTCAGCGGAGACTCCGAAGGATCGCTCAACGCAATCAACCTCCCCGGCGGATATTCCGACAGCGTTAACGGAGTTTCCGGGTCGGGGTTCACAATCGTCAGCACCTGCCCACTGTCAACTCCACGAATCGTCAGGCATTGGCTATCGACCGAGACCACCCGGTACTTCTCGTCGAAAATAGCGCCATTAGTCGGCATTCATGACTTAGATGCATAATCCGAGGCCAGCGACTCCCCGTTTTCTCGGCGAGTTCCCTTTTGGAACCTCAGCGGTCGTAAGACCCCAGCCGCTTTAGTATTTCGCGCTCTGTTCCAACTGTTCGATCTGACTCTACAATCAGATGTCATACTCCCAGATGTCATACTCCGATGACCGTCGCGCGCCTCGCCGAACTGCTCGACCCCTTTCTCCGAAATCCGCTTGACGCGCCAGGCCGCGAGCAGGCCGTTCTGTCTCCCGCACAACTCGAACATATATCGACATACATCGATATGCTGCTTCGCTGGAATGCCCGCGTCAATCTGACCGCCATCCGCGGCGCAGACGATATCGTGACCCGCCACTTCGGCGAATCCCTTTTCACCGCCCGTCATCTGTTCCCGCGCAATGCTCATTCGCCAATGCCCAGCAATGCCAAAGAGCACCGACCGACGACCAACGACCGCGTTTCAGTCGCCGACGTCGGCTCCGGCGCCGGATTCCCCGGCCTACCCATAAAACTGTGGGCGCCGCAAATCTCCCTGACCCTGATCGAGTCCAACCAGAAAAAAGCAGCCTTCCTGCGCGAAGTCGCGCGCGCCCTTACATTGACCGACGTCAATATACAAAATGCCCGCGCCGAATCGCTGCCGGCAAGTTCCCATAGCGTCGTCACCCTCCGCGCTGTCGAACGCTTCGAGTCGATCCTCCCTATCGCCGCCCAGCTTGTCTGCCCGTCAGGCCGCCTGGCCCTCCTGATCGGCGCCACCCAACGCCGCCCAGCCCAGTCGATCGTCCCTGGGGTGATTTGGTCCGAACCAGTCCCAATCCCACGTTCGAACTCGAGAATCTTGCTGGTAGGCAACCTGCCCTAGCGCAACCCAGCGTACCAACAGTGTAACAAGTGGTCCAATCCATCGAGTCTGGACCCATAATATCGATTCACACAGCGCCATACGCACTCGTTCTTAGGGCAGAAGTGGGAAGCTATCGCTATAAACGTCAATAATTGGACCCCATCCAACATAAACCATTGGGAGGATCATGCGAACCGAAGAATTCAAGGCTACGGGGCCCAGACGCTACGGATCAAGTTAGTAACAAGTGGTAAATGAGAGCCAATAGTACCCCTCGTATGAAGGCTGTAATTTCCAGCCGAGGCACGATGATGGCGATAAGTGGGAACCTTTATACAATCCGGTGTCAATCATTACGCTTGGATTGCGATGTTGTCGGCGAGTTTTCCACAGTGTTCCCGCGGGAACACTTCTCCAATTTTGCCTGCTTCCGTCCCCACACCTAACCAGCTAAGTGTTCCTGCCGGAACACTATTCCACATGACTCGTAGAGTTTAGAAGACACCAAGACTAAAACTCGGATGCTCTCGCCGCCAATCGCGCTAGATGTTCCCGCCGGAACACTTCTTCATTTTTCAAACTTGGCTTACGTTTCTTGTGTTGCGATGTGCGCTAAGGGTTCCTTATGGAACACAAGACGCGTTTTGCACACAATTCACTGAAACGCACAGCGTTTCTTCATTGCTTTTGAAATGCTGCGCGGATTATTCTGCCCTTAGCTCTGCTTTCTCCTGACAATCCAATGGGACGCGTTATCGCTGTTGCCAATCAGAAGGGCGGCGTGGGTAAGACCACGACTGCCATCAATCTAGCCGCGTCCTTTGCGGCTGCCGAAGTGAACACGCTGCTGGTCGATTGCGATCCGCAGTCAAACGCCACGAGTGGCCTCGGGTTCGCGAAGGATCCTGAGCGCGTCAGCTCCTATCACCTGCTGATGGGAGCGGCTTCAGCGGAAGAGGCGCTGCTCACGACTGAACTGGAACAGTTGTGGTTGATTCCAGCGCACAAGAATCTTATCGGTGCCAACATCGAACTGGTTGACGCAGAGGATCGCGCGCTGCGGATGCGCCAGGCGCTTGCGCCGCTGCGTGAGCGCTTTCAGTTCATCGTGCTGGACTGCCCGCCGGCGCTCGATCTGCTCACGCTGAACTCACTCGTCGCGGCCGACGCGGTGCTGATTCCTATGCAGGGAGAATATTTTGCTCTGGAAGGTGTGAGCGAGCTGCTCGACACGATCGAGCGCATCCGCGCGGCGTTGAACCCTGAGTTGGGGATCGAGGGCGTGGTGCTCACCATGTTTGACGAGCGCACCAACCTGGCGCAGCAGGTGATGAGTGAACTGAAGAATTATTTTGGGGACAAGCTGTGCCGCACGACGATCCCGAGGAACATACGGCTGGCAGAGGCGCCGAGCCATGGGAAGGCGGCGCTGGTGTACGATCCGCGGTCGAAGGGAGCGGAGAGTTATATACGGCTGGCGAAGGAGATTATTGAAAGGCAGCCATCAGCTCTCAGCTCTCAGCTTTCAGCTGAAACCTTAACCACAGAGAGCACTGGGGAGCTCGGGGATGCGGCCGTCGCTACGGAAGAGATGGATAAGACGGCTTAGTATATTGATTGGCGTCGATATACTAGATTGATGAATGTCGATATATAGAGAGGACGCGCAGATCTGAGGGAAAGGTATGGCCGAAACCGATCACATCAAACCTATCCCAGTTGCGGCCGACAGTGCCCGCCTACCGTTGTTGGCCGTGTTGAGAGCGGCCGATGGCGATGTGTTCGGGCAGGCGACCGTCCTGGCCCCGGACATTGCTGTGACGACAAGTGAAGTGGCGGCTTACGCAAGCGCAAAGGCTGGCGCCACGTTTGAAAGATTTGATCTAGTCTTTCCTGAATTTCGGAATTCTCCTGATCCAAATGCGCTCTCAGGGTGGATCGAAGCCATCGACTCCGAACTGGGCTTTGCAATCGTCCGCTTCTCGGGGAGTCTTCCCAGACCGCTTCCGACAATCCTGTTGGGTACTGGCGAAGCTCCGACGGTCCCGGCGCGGTGCGAAATTTTATACTCGGATCCTTCTTGGACAAACTTTCTGCGTGTCGCTGCTCGGGTGGTGGGCACACATGGCAATTTCGTTGTCGTGGAGATGGGGGGAGGGTTGCCCGATGAACCTTGGGGAACTGCCCTACCGTCGGCTCCGGTGTTCGCAAGCGGTCGACTTATAGGAATCGTAGCGGGTGCGTCGACTCGTCGTAAAGACGGGCTTATCGAAAACATGGTGGATGTGCTCAGGATCGATGCGATGGCACGAAGTCGGACTACCTCTGTTGTGCGGAATCTGCTCCCGTGGATTGAAGAGGAATCCGAATCTGCCGATGGGCGATCGATTACGGGGCAACTTGCGACGCCAATTTCTAGCCCACCAGCCGCGCAGAGTGCGAAGGACGGGACGCCTACTCTGGGAGGGGCGGAACCGCCTATTAGCGAAGCGGTGGGTGCACTGTCAGGGGTACAGCAGACGTCGCCGCTGTCTGAGTTGCGGCCGGGATCGAGGCGGCGAATCAACGATCTCGCGACGGAACTGGGAGTTCGCAGCCGGTTGATTCTTGATTCTCTTCCGAGCATTGGGGTGTACGAGAAGAAGACGCACACCAGCGGGCTCGAAGCGGATGAGGTACGAAAGGTAACCGAGTTTCTGCGTGCCCGTCAAAGCGAGCAGGATCGGAACCGGCTCGCGAATGTTTCCGCGACGGAACAGTCGGTTGCGGCTCTTCCCACACAGGCCCGCGAGGGCGGTTTGCTCGGCGATGAGGAGTTGTGGGCGCGGCTGAGTCCGTCGAGTCGGGTTGTGTTAGCAAAGGCGGACGGGATTCGGCAGGCGCTGGAACGGAAGCATCTGCATACGGAATACCTGATTGCCGTGCTCTTTTCGAGTTGGAGCAGTTTCTTTGCGCGAGCTGGGGTTACCGAAGACGATTTTAGCGCGATCATCCAGCAAGAGTTCGCCGTGGACTTTCCTCGCGACTATTACGTGCCTAGCCTGAGCAGCATGCCACCTCTTCATGGGAACGTTCGCGAGGCGCTCTTGCGTGCGGCGGAGTATGCCGACGAACGCGGAGCGCGGGAAATCGGAAGCAGGCATCTTCTTTATGGAGCGCTCTCCGTACACAAATCACAGACGGTGAGAGCACTGTTTGAGCGCGGCGTGCGGAAGGAGGACATTCGCTCGGCTGATGGGCCGGACCCGGACAGACCCTCGGCACCAAGTGAGGCGGCATCGCAAAGTTCCGCCGCACTTGAGGATACTTCATTTCCACCAATGCCGCCGTTAGTCAACTCGATGCCTCAGACGTTTCCTGGGTACACAGATCTGCCTCCGCTGACGGCGAGTCCGACGCCGAAAGTAGATTCGGATTTGTGGTGTGAGGTGGATCGGCTGGGGTATGAGGCTTATGCGCGGACGATTGCTTCGCTGATTACGCACAAGGAGACGGTGGCGCCGCTGACGATTGGGATCAAGGCGCCGTGGGGTGCGGGGAAGACTTCGCTGATGAAGCGAGTGCAACATCTGCTGGATGGGTACGCGGAACTGAGTGAAGCGAGCCGGACGGGAATTTTGCAGGAGCTGCAACCCTCGCAGGTGACCCTGCGAGATTTACTGCGCGAGCTGAAGGCCAGTACGAAACCGCCGGGACCATCGCTGGTGCAAAGCAAGGAGGGAAAGTCGTATCAACTTTCTCCGCGCATTACGGTTTGGTTCAACGCGTGGAAGTATCAAACCAGCGAGCAGATATGGGCGGGGATGGCGCACTGCATTATCAGCCAGGTGACGGCGCGGATGGCAGTAAAGGACCGCGAGCTATTCTGGCTGCGGCTGCACGGGCGACGTATCAACGCGGAAGAAGTGCGGAAGCGGGCGTACGGAGCGATCCTGCGAAAGCTACTGCCGATGGCGCTGCTGGTCATTGCGGTTTGCGCAATAGCATTTTGGGTAGCGGCTGCGACTCCTTTAGGTGTGCCGTGGCGTTACCTGATTCGCGGAGCATCGGTCGTGTGGGGCGCGTACCGCTTGACGAAAGAGTGGGGAAATAAGCTTAGTGAAAAAGCGGCCGACACGGTGCGCGAGTTAATTCGCGAACCCGACTACGAAGGCAAGATGGGTTACTTGCATTTGGTGGAGTCGGACATTCGCGAGGTGCTTCAGCTTGCGACGGAAGCATCGGTGACGAAGGAGAAGCCGAACGGCGATCCGCTGGTGGTGTTTGTGGATGACTTGGACCGGTGTGCGCCGAATAAAGTGGCGGAGGTGGTGGAGGCGATCAATTTATTTTTGTGTGGCGACTATCCGAATTGCATTTTTGTATTGGCGATGGAGCCGGGGATGGTAGCGGCGGCTCTGGAGGTGGCGAATAAGGAAGTAATTGAGAAAGCGCTGGAGATGGGAGTGGCAGACCGGACGGCGCCGGTGGGATGGCGGTTCATGGAGAAGATTGTGCAGCTGCCGATTTCGATTCCGCCGCCGACGCTGGGCGGGAGGAAATCATATGTGGAGGCACTGACCGGGGTGCACGAATGGAACACCAAGATGACGGAGATTGTGAATGCAGCGTCCGCCGCGCCGCCGCCATCGCCCGCCAATCTGGCGGGAGCGCTGGATTTGCAGATGCCGGCGGACTCTGGTCTGGCCAAGATTCTGGGGGATGAAGTGAAGGCTCGCGCTTTGGCGCAAGAGCCGTTGAAGGAAGAAGAAGTCGCGAAGTACATGGGCGAACTGAAAGGCCGTAGCCTCGGCGAGGTAGAGGAGAAGAGCGCGAAGGTTATGGCCGAAGCTCCGGTGGAGATGCGGCGCGCAGTAGCGGAGGCGAGTAAGAGAATATATGCGCAGACGTTCAGCGAACGCGATCCTGCGATGGCGGAATTTGTGAAGGAAGTGGCGGAGTTGGTGGATGGGAATCCGCGGCAGATTAAGCGCTACGTAAATGTGTTTCGGTTCTACAGTACGTTGCGGCACAGCTTGCGAGTGGATGGAACAGTGGCGGAGGCGGAGTTGCCGACGGATAAATTGTTGGCGAAGTTTCTGGCGTTGAGCATTCAATGGCCGCACGCGGTGGATTGTTTGCGCGTCAAGAATTGCGTGGGCGCAGACGGCGGAGCGGTTTCGAGGCTGGAATTTCTGGAAATGAAGAGCGCGGAGATCAATGGGGATGCGGCTGGAGATGAAGCGTGGAACAAGATCGTCGGCACGGATGGAATGAAGTTAGGAGCGTGGGCGGAGGCGCGGGCGTTTCGGGCGTTTTTGGCGAAGGGTGAGTCGTTGGGAAAGAGCGGGGGGCATGGGTTGTGGTGAGGGAATTCATAGATCCTTCGGCGCAGAAGAAAGCGCCTCAGGATGACAAGGGAAAATGAGGGATCAGATGATGGCTACGACGGAGAAAGTGGCGGGGGAGAAGATGGAGAAGCGGCGCGCTTTGGGACGGGGGTTGGAATCGTTGTTGCCGGGGGCGCGGGGGGTCAACCCTGCTGCGGGCGGGACGGCTCCTGGGCAGAGTGGTGGCGCTGCCGGCCAACAGCAGGTTCCTCACTTCGTTCGGAATGACAAAACTCTCCCTGACAAAACTCTCTCTGATGGCGCAACCGCCTCGAACGAAGCAACGGCGGGAGTACGGTTCGACGGCGTGATTCAAGCGGTGGCGGAGGATGCTGTCAATGAAGCCGGGCCGCAGCATTCTGCGGACAGTCTGCCCCAATCCCCACTTCTCGCAAAGGACGCGAGAAATGGGGCACCCGGGTTTCCATCCGATCCGGTGGGAGTTCCTGAGCCCGGCATCACGATATTTGCGCAGGCGGAATCGCGGATGCCGGGGAATCTGGTGGTCAACATTGAGCTGGCTGCGATTGACAAGAATCCTTACCAGACACGGTATGAGTTCGACGAAGAGAAGCTGGAAGAGTTGATGGAGTCGATTCGGGCGCAGGGGGTGGTGCAGCCGGTGGTGGTGCGTCCGGCGGAGGAAGAAGGGCGCTACATTCTGATCGTGGGGGAGCGACGGTGCCGGGCGTCGCGGATGGCGGGCAAGACGATGGTGCCGGCGATTGTGAAGCGGGTCTCGGAGCAACAGGCGGCCGAGATGACAATCATTGAAAACCTGCAACGCGAGGATTTGAATTGCATTGAGCAGGCGGAGGCGTTCCGGGTGCTGAGCAAGGAGTTTAGCCTGACGCAGGCGCAGATCGGGCAGCGGGTGGGAATGTCGCGCGAATCGGTGTCGAACTACATGCGGCTGTTGAAGCTGCCGCAGGAGATGATGGAACACTTGATTGCGGGGAGGCTCAGCTTCAGCGAGGCGAGGGAGCTGTTGAAGCTGGAGGACGTGGACATTATCCTGCAAGCGGGGCAGCGGGTGGTGAAAGAGCAGATGAAGTTTGAGCAAGTCGAGGCGATGGTGATGCGGATGACGGGGTTGCTGGCGCCGCTGCCGGGAGATCAGTTACCTGGCCAGGAGAGGAAGAAGAGCGGGGCGCGGTGGGTGGATCCGAATGTGAGGTCGGCGCAGACGGACTTGGAGCGGATGCTGGGGGTGCGGGTGCGAATCCGGGACCGGAAGGGCAAGGGCAAGATTGTGATTGAGTATCACACGGTGGATGACTATCAGCGGGTAGTGGAGATGTTGAGGGGGAAAGGAAGCTCCTAGCTCCTGGCTTCTAGCTTCTAGCTTTCTAGCTTCTAGTTCTAGATTCTTCGGCGCGGCCTGATGGCCAGCCTTCTTGCCAGGGATGGCAGCTCTCGAAGGAGCAGGGACCACAGCCGTTGGCGTTTTGACAGCCGCATTTGGAGTTGTGGCATAGGCATTGGCAATAGGCGTCATTCGGGTCACAGCGCTGGTTGCAGGCCTGTTCGTTGTGGGTGCAGGCGGCGCAGGACCTACCGCCAGCTACACAGACCAAGTTCGAGCAGGCCGGGTTCGAGGAGACCAGGTTCGAGGAGACCAGGTTCGAGCCACACTGATTACCGGTAAAACAGCACGGTTGGTCCAGGCCGCCGGAGGCACAGACGCCGTTATCGCAGGTCAGATGTCGGTCGGGGCTCGGATTCGGTTGGGAGGAAGGCTATCGGGGCGATAAATCTATGTTGTCGAGGGCGCCGGCTGTGGTTTACTCGCTGGCGGAACGGCAAGTCCCTTCTGCCCAATGGGTTGTTCTTACACCTGGAAGTAATCGGGGGGGGTGGGCTTGACAGGGGGGGTGTGAGAAGGGTAGGCTTTAGTTATGAAATGGCCTGACTAGCTTCGAAAGCGTTTCAAGGTCGGTTCGAGAAGGCCCGCTTGACTGAGACCGCTCAGGTCTTTGTTTTTGTCTTTTTCCGAAGCATCCAAGTGTATTGCCAGGGTGGTTGGACCGCTTTTCTGCGCGGTTTCGAAACAAACCGTGAGGGCGGACTCCGCCTGCTTTAGAAGGTTCTGCTTCGCGGGGCCATCCTGCAGTTTTTCGCTCTGTATCGAATAATAACAAGCCAGGTTATACCAAGCGGCGGCGAGGTCGTCGTCCATCTGGCCGGCTTTTTCTTTGACCGCGATGAAATGGCGCAAGGTGTCGACCGCCATGTCAAATTGATCGGTCACGAGATAGAGATTGGCAAGAACGATGTGGAGTGGGCGATTGGTGGGGAACGTAGAGGAGTATTCAGTAAGCTTCTTGATAAACTCCTGGGCGCGATTCGTGTCGAGGGGCTGGTTGGTTCTTTTTTTCTGTTCGATTGCGGCGACCTCGTCACGGGCCTTAAGGACATCGTAAGTGACGTCGGGCGCCACGGCGGCTTTGTATTCGGCGTTTTCGGAGCGGGCTTCGGTTTTTTGCAGGCGGCGCTGAAGGTTCTTGTTATCGAGGCTGCGGAAAAGTTCGAACAGATCCAGGCAGGCCCAGAGAAAGCCGAAGAGGAAGCCGTCAACCGCAAAGTAGATGCAGATGGCGAGGGCGAAGGCGGAGTTGACGGCGAGAACGTGATCGCTGATTTTCTCGGGAGTGTTGCCGGAGAGAAATCCCTGAGAAATGTAGCCGGCGAGCTGATTGAGTTTCTGGGGAATTTTGTCGAGCTGGGTGAGCCCGACACCGACAATCATTTTGGTGAGCCAGTCGGAGACCTGCTCCAGGCTGGTGCTGCGCTGGTAACGGTCGGGGACGTAACTTTGAGAAACCGACGAATCAGAGTCGTGGGGAAGGGAGTTTTGGGGCTGAATGACAGTGACTTCTCGGGAGTGCGGAAGGCCGAAGATGAATCCGAAAAGAGCGCCAACAAGCCAGGCGGCGCCAGCCGCCATAAGGCCAACGGCGGCGGTGGAGGCGACGCGAGCCATTACCCAGTCCTGAAATTGGACGGCATAGAGAACGACGATGCCCATCCCGAAAGCGGCCACCCAAACCAGACGGGTCAGCCATTGGGTGTTCTCCTGACCTTTATCGTTGGGCTGGGCGTTGTCTTGACGCTTTTCATCGGGCGGGGCATTGTCCGGACCGTTTTCACCACGCAGGCTGCTGGTGATGTTCGTGGTGAGAAGGACGATGCCTGCAATGACCAGGGCGACACCGAATATGGACGCCATCTGAGCCATTTTCCAATCCTGAAAATGGATGGCGTACATCAAAGCGGCGCCCACGAACACGATGCCGATGCCGAAGTTCCAGCGCCAGACAGAGCGATTGGTGCTTTCGCGCGAATCATCGGGAATCGCTGGTTTTGAAGCCAAGTTGTATCCTCAAAAATTCTTGCCAAGGAGCAGATTACGGGGCCGAATGCGGGAGGTGGGGGCGATTTTCCGCCGAGTCATGGAAGGAAGTCAAGTGAGAATGTGGGTGAGGGATCGTATTGAGCGCACTCTCGGGGTCCGGGCAAGAAGCTGTCGAGCTTGGCTCGGCGGGACAGCGGCGGGCGCACATAAGTTTCATGCTACGTTGCAATTGTCGGTGGAGGCGGAGTATCGTGCGCTTGGCCGAGGACTTCCCCACTTCTCGCGCAAAGAGCGCGCGAGAAATGGGGCACCCGGGCGCGAAGTCGCTTCTAAATTTCATTTAGGGGGAATCATGAATTGTTCGCGGCGACAGTTTTTGGTTGGCGGAGTGGTGTTGGGGACGCTGATGGGGGTGGCGGCGCAGACTGCAACGCTGCCGACGCCGCCGGTGGCGAAGGTGGTTCCGCATGTGACCGAAGTGAACGGGCACAAGATGGTGGACAACTATTTCTGGCTGCGGGATAAGCCGAATCCGGAGGTGCGGGCTTATCTGGAGGCGGAGAACGTTTATACCGATGCGGTGATGAAGCCGACGGAAGCGTTTCAGACGAAGTTGTATGGCGAGATGCTGTCGCGGGTGAAGGAAACCGATGTCGAGGTTCCGTATCGCGAGGGCGACTATTTTTATTATGTGAGGAGCGAGGCAGGGAAGCAGTATCCGATTCGATGCCGGCGCAAGGGCAGCATGGATGCGCCGGAGGAAATTGTGCTGGATCAGAACGAGTTGGCGCAGGGACAAGTGTTCATGTCGGTGGCCGCGTTCGCGGTGAGTCCGGATGGGAATCTGCTGGCTTATTCGTATGACAACACTGGCTTCCGGCAGTACACGCTGGCGGTGAAGGATCTAAGGACAGGAAAAACTTTGGTGGATCACGCCGAGCGTGTGGGCTCGGTGGTTTGGGCGAACGATAATCAGACAATTTTTTATACGCAGGAAGATGCGGTGGCGAAGCGGCAGTACCGGCTGTACAAGCATACGGCGGGATCGGCGGGAGAGGATCCGATTGTGTATGAGGAGAAAGATGAGCGCTTCGAGGTAGAAGCGGGAAAGACGCGCAGCCAGCAATACATCTTTCTGGTTTCGGCGAGTCATACGACGACGGAAGCGCGGTACATCTCGGCGAACGATCCGACGATGGAGTGGAAGGTGATGGAGCCGCGGAAACAGGGCGTGGAATATTATCCCGACCACAATGCTGGGTATTTTTATATTCGGGTGAACGACACGGGGCGAAATTTCCGGCTGGTGCGGACTCCAGTGACGGACCCGGGAAGTACGAACTGGCATGAGGTGGTGGCGCATAATCCCGACATCATGCTGGACGATGTGGATTTCTTTAAGGATTTTTGCGTGTTCTACGAGCGAGCGAACGGGTTGCCACAGATTCGCGTATCGAATTTGCGAAGCGGGGAGTCGAAGCGAATTGCGTTTCCGGAGCCGGCGTATGCGGCGTATTCGTATGTAAACCGGGTGTATGACACGACGGAGTTTCGGTATGGGTATCAGTCGCCGATCACGCCGCCGTCGGTGTATGCGTATGACATGGAGAAAGGGACGTCGGTGCTTTTGAAGCAGAAAGAGGTGCCGGGGGGATACGACCGCACGAAATATCAGGTGGAGCAGATTTACGCGACAGCGGCGGATGGAGTGAAGATTCCGATTTCGGTGCTGCATTTGAAGGGCGCGAAGCTCGATGGGAAGGGAGCGCTTTATTTGTATGGTTATGGGTCGTATGGAATATCGATCGACATGTTTTTCAATTCGAATATTTTCAGCATGGTCGATCGCGGTGTGGTGACGGCGGTGGCGCACATTCGCGGCGGCGGGGAGATGGGCAAGGCCTGGCACGATGCGGGGCGCATGATGAACAAGAGGACGACGTTCACCGACTTTATTTCGTGCGCGGAAGATCTGGTGAAGCGCGGATATGGATCGAAGGACCGGCTGGCGATTGAAGGGCGCAGCGCGGGCGGATTGCTGATGGGAGCGGTGTTGAACATGCGTCCGGATTTGTTTCATGCGGCGATTGTGGGCGTGCCGTTTGTCGATGTGATGAACACGATGCTCGATGAAACTTTGCCGCTGACGGTGGGCGAGTTTGAGGAGTGGGGGAATCCGAAGGAGAAAGCGGCGTTCGATTACATGATTACGTATTCTCCGTACGACAACATTGAGGCGAAGAATTATCCGGACATGCTGGTGAAGACCTCGTTCAATGACAGCCAGGTGATGTATTGGGAGCCGGCGAAATATACGGCGAAGATGCGGGCCATGCGGACGGATCATAATATTTTGATTTTGAAAACGAATTTGAGTCCAGCGGGGCATGGCGGGGCGTCGGGACGGTATGACCGGCTGCATGAGGCAGCGTTTGATTATGCTTATTTACTGGGGGAGATGGGGATACGGAACTAGAGTGAGGAAAAATGCCCCGCCCTTCGACAAGCTCAGGGCAGGCTTTCTCGCGCAAAGGACGCGCGAGAAATGGGGCACCCAGTAGATCGATTGGGAACGACCGACGACCGACGACGAGCGACCGACGGCTACAATTCCTGAGCAGGCAGAGAGAACGATGAGATCGGCGATTCGATTTGCGATGCTGGCGCTGGTGCTTTTGATTGTGGCGATGGTGTCGGCGCTGACGGCGATGCGGTTTGCGATTCATGGGCAGGAGGTCGCGGTGCCGGCGCTAGTGGGGCTGACGCCGGGAGAAGCGGAGCGGGCGGTGGCGGGACCGGGATTGCAGATTTCTATCGAGCGGCAGTATTACAGTCCGACGATTGCTGAGGGGAGAATCATGTCGCAGTTGCCGTTGCCGGGGACGAAAGTGCGGCGCGGATGGCAGGTGCGGGTGGCGCAGAGTTTGGGACCGACGCGGGTGAAGATTCCGGATGTGACGGGGCAGAGTGAGCATGCGGCGGAATTGAATATCCGGCGGCGCGGGCTGGATGTGGCGTCGATTGCCGGGGTTGAAGAGCCGGGGATTCCTGCGGATCAGGTTTTGGCGCAGAACCCGACGGCAAACGCGACGCAGGTGACGGCGCCGAAGATCAGCTTGCTGGTGACGGCGGTGGTGGAAGCGCAGGCATTTGTGATGCCGAGCTTTGTGGGCCAGCCGTTGGGCAGTGCGAGCCAGACGCTTCAGGATTCGGGATTCAAGTTGGGGAGTGTGAGCGTTGCAGCGGCGGCGCCGGCAGTGACCGATGCGGCGAATCCGGCTGCTCCAATCGCGCCTGTGGCGCCACCGGCGCAGCCTTCGCCGGCGAGCATTATTGTGTCGCAGACGCCAGGGGCGGGGCAGAAGGTGTTTGGGGGGGCAAGTATTAATTTTGAGGTGCGGTGATCAATCTCTAGATCTTTCGAAGATGGCGGCGAAGAAACCGTCGCAGGGGTGGATGCCGGGCAGCGTGCGGAGGTAGGGACCGCGCGCGAGAGATTGTGGGTCGGACCAGGTTAGGTCGCCTGTGTTTTTCATGCGGTTGAGTTCTGGGCTGCAATCCACAAGACGGAAGGATTTGTTTTCCGACAGAGCTTGCTCGACGAGGGCTTCGTTTTCTTCTTTCTCCAGAGAACAAGTTGAGTAGATGAGCCGTCCTGCCGGAGCGACTTGCGCGAGGGCGGAGCGGAGAATTGCGAGCTGGCGTTGAGCGAGATCGCCGAGATCGGCCGGTGCGAGACGCCATTTGATTTCAGGATTGCGGGCGAGCGTGCCGGTGCCGGAGCAGGGGACGTCGGCGAGGACGCGATCGAATTGGGCAGTGATGGGGAGATGTTGCGCGTCGGCGGTCACGATCCGGATTCGCGCTGCGTGGGGGCGCAAGAGCTTTCGAAGAAGGCGGGCGCGGTGGGGATGGAGTTCGACGGCGATGATCGAACCGGCGGGGTTACGGTCTGCGATGGCTAGTGTCTTGCCGCCGGGGGCGGCGCAGCAGTCGAGGATGCTCAGTCCCTGGCCCAGGAGGGCGGCGACGAGTTGCGAGGCTTCGTCCTGGATAACGATTTGACCTTCGCGGAAGGCTCGAGTTTTCGTGATATCTCCGGTTTGGACGCGGCAGGCGGAGGCGAGAAGGGCTCCGGGCGCGAGAGTGACTCCTTCTTCCTGGAGTTGTGCTTCGATGGTTGGGGTGCGAAGGCGGACTGCTGTCGCTGGAATGGACTGATCGAATTGGCAGATTTGCTGCGTGGCGGGAAGTCCGTATTCGCGGGCCCAGCGTTCTACGAGCCACTGCGGATGGGCAAGAGTTTGGGCCAAGATTTCTGGCGAGGAAGGCTCGCCCGCGAGAATTTCGCTACGTGTCGATTGGGAGAGCTTGCGTAGAACCGCGTTCACGAATGGAGCGGCGGAGCGTTTGCGAGCGCGCTTTACCAACTCGACGCTTTCGTGGAGAGCCGCGCGCTTCGGTATGCGATCGAGCCAGAGGAATTGATAGACGGCGAGGCGCAGGGAAATGAGAATCTCGAGGTCGAGTTTCGAGAGAGGCTGCGAGGAAGCTGTAGCGATTTCGGCGTCGAGGCAGGAACGCCAGCGGAGAACGCCCATGACAAGTTCAGTGGCGAGGGCGTGATCGGGTGTGGAGAGATTGGCATGGGCAGAGGAGTGCAGGAGTTCGGAGGCGTAGGAGTAATCGCGTTCGACGCGGAGGAGGATGTCAAAGGCGGCGGCGCGGGCGGGGGAGATCGGCATTCGTTTCGATTGTAGGCTTTCGTGGGTTGGGGAAAGCTAACCCTTCACCACAGAGGGCACTGAGGAATGTTCAGCGATAGTCTGTTGGCTTCCGCGCGAGAGCAGATAAGACTGAGATCCTTCGCTCCGCCTGAAAAACGGCTTCGCTCAGGATGACATCGCTCTTTTGTTCCACCAACTATACTGCCCTAAACGCCTAACTTTTCGGCGGGCTTCGGTCGATAGCCGCGGATGAAATCTGGGGTGTAGGTACGTTTCTTCCCTTCTAGCTGAAGCTCCAATAGTTCCAACGATGTGTTGTAGCCGCATCCGGCCAGGAGTCGGTCGTCTTCTGCGTGGATTTCCGCAGGTGGCAAGGATTCGGTGGCTGGGCGTGCTTTTATGATTTGCAGGTTCTTGCCGCGGAATTTTGTGTATGCGCCCGGCCAGGGTTGGAAGCCGCGGATGCGGTTGAAAATTTCTGCGGCGGAGCGGGAGAAGTCGACATGGCCATCTTCTTTTTTCAGAATCGGGGCGAGCGTTGCTTGCGAATTGTCTTGCGGCCGGGGGTGAATCCGTTGGGCTTGCAATTGCCGTAGAGTTTCGACGAGCAGGTCGGCGCCGATCACTGCGAGTTGGGGAGCGATGGTTTCGGTGGTGTCTTCGGGTGAGATGGGAAGTTCTTGCTGGAGGAGGATGTCGCCGGTGTCGAGGCCGGCGTCGATGCGCATGGTGGTGACTCCGGTGACGGTTTCGCCGTTGGCGATGGCCCACTGAATTGGCGCGGCGCCGCGGTACTTTGGGAGCAGCGAGGCGTGGACGTTGATGTTGCCGAAGGGTGGGAGATCGAGCATCCACTGAGGAACGATGCAGCCGTAGCCGACGACGATGATGGCGTCGGGATGGAGGGCGGTGAGTTGGGCGCGGAATGCGTCGTTGGTTTTGATGCGGTCGGGCTGAGCGATGGGGAGATTTAATTTCAGGGCGGACTGCTTGACGGGTGAAGCGACGACGTCGAGGCCGCGGCCTTTGGGGCGATCGGGCTGGGTCACGACGAGTTGGACACGGTGGGCGGCTTCGACCACCTTCTCGAGCGTGGGTACTGCGAAGCTCGGAGTGCCGCAGAAAACAAGATCTAGAGGCATTTTGTAATTGGGTAATTTTGTAATTTAAAAGCCAAGGTCAAAAGCTTGAAATGCAAAGGTCGCTAAGGAAAAGCCGCGAAGGACGCTAAGAAAATCAAGCCAAGACTGCGGCTGACGCAAACCAGCATGGCCTGGATTTTAATTTACTAAATTACCCAATTATCAAATTACACAATTCTTTACCATTCTCCAGCTTTCATGAGTTTGCGGATTTTGCGTTTCATCAGATCGCGTTTCAGGGCGCTGATGTGGCTGATGTAGAGCTTGCCGTTGAGGTGATCGGTTTCGTGGAGGAAGGCGCGGGCCAGCAGGTCTTCGCCGGTTTTTTCGTAGAGCTTGCCCTTGGCGTCCTGTGCGCGGACGGTGACTTTGGTGGGACGGGAGACATTTTCGCGGAAATCGGGGATGCTGAGGCAGCCTTCGCTTTGGGAGTGACGGCCTTCGGTGTGAATGATTTCGGGATTGATGAGGACGAGTTGGGCGTTGGGATCTTCTTTGAAGGTGACGTCGATTACGGCGATGCGGCGGCCGATGCCGATTTGAGGGGCGGCGAGGCCGACTCCGTGGGCGGCGTACATGGACTCGAACATGTCGGCGATGAGCGTTTGCAGGGCGTCATCGAAGACGGTGACGGTCTCGGAGGGCTTTTCGAGAACTGGGTTGCCGAATTTAACGATGGGATAGATCATGGGCGGTCGTCGGTCGTCGGTCGTCGGTCGTTGGTCTTCGGCCCTCCTTCGTTAATAGTTTCTCAATTGCTCGCAGTAGCCTTGAAAATTTCTTAGGGTTTCGGTGATGGAATCGCCGCCGAATTTTTCGAGGGCGGCGCGGGCGAGGGTGAGAGCGACCATGGCTTCGGCTGCGACTCCGGCGGCGGGCACGACGCAGACATCGGAGCGCTCGTAGGCGGCTTTCACCGGCTCGCGGGTAGAAAAATCCACAGACTGAAGCGGGCGGCGCAGCGTGGAGATCGGCTTTAGATAGCCGCGCACGCGGATTTCCTGGCCATTGGAGACGCCGCCTTCAATGCCGCCGGCGTTGTTGCGAGTGCGGGAGAACGCGGTGTAGCCGGATGTGGCGGAGTAGCCAATTTCATCGTGTACGGCGGAGCCGGGAGCGAAGGCGGCAGCAACGCCGGCGCCGATTTCTACAGCTTTGACGGCTTGCAGCGACATGACCGCGGCGGCGAGCAGGGCGTCGAGGCGTTCATCCCATTGAACGTAAGTGCCGAGGCCGGGCGGGACCTGGTGGGCGACGACCTCGAAGACGCCGCCGAGAGAATCTCCGCTGCGGAGAACCTTGTCGACTTCTTCTTTCATGCGCTGCTCGGTTTCGGGGTCGGCGCAGTTGAGGAGGACTTCCTCACGACTATGCAGGGCGTGGATTGTTTTCCATTCAACTTCGTCGGCCAGAGTGACGCTGCCGGTGGTGATCACGTGGCTGAGGACTTCGATGTCCAGTTCTTGCAGGAAAAGTTTGGCGATCGCGCCCAGGGCCACGCGGGCAGCGGATTCGCGGGCGGAGGCGCGTTCGAGCACGTAGCGGGCTTCCGGGAAGTTGTATTTCAAGGCTCCGGCGAGATCGGCGTGGCCGGGGCGGGGCGAGGCGACGCGTTTGTGCTTAGCCGGATCGCCCTCGGCGACGGGCAAGGATTCCTGCCAGTTCTTCCAGTCGCGATTTTCGAGTTGGACGGAGATGGGGGAGCCGATCGTCATGCCTTGGCGGACGCCGGAGAGGATGTGGGCCGAGTCGCGCTCGATCTTCATGCGGCCGCCGCGGCCGTAGCCTTGTTGGCGGCGCCAGAGTTCGCGGTCGAGGAAGGCCTGATCGATTTTCAATCCGGCGGGCATGCCGGAAAGGAAGGCAACCAGGGCTTCGCCGTGGGACTCTCCGGCGGTGAAATAGCGCAGCATAAACGCTCGATTGTACCTGATGCGGGAGGGATCAGGGTTTCAGAGTGGGAATCCGGGGGCACGTATTTTGAAGAAAAGGCGCGGGAAAGTGAATTTCACAAGCCAAAGGGCGACCCTGAGCGGTACAATTACGCAACGAGTTCTCCGCCTCGGATTGAAGTGGCATCTGCGCCGCATCGCAAGGTTCTCTGGCCAATCAATTGTAAGGAGTTGCCCTGTGTTGCCCCACGCACAGATGGAAGGCGAAGAAGTGTTTGAGGATAAGGTAATTCACTGCCTGCTGGTGCACGACCATGTTTTGCTGCGGCAGGGATTGAGGCGGCTGCTGGAGGACGAACCGGACGTGAAGGTAGTGGCGGAGGCCGGAAATGCCGCCGAAGCTTTACGCGAAGTGTATGCGCACCGGCCGGAGATCGTCATCACCGACGCGCGCCTGTTCAGTTGCGCTCCCGACCAGACCGAGTGGTTGATCGTGCAGGAGTGCTCGACCACCAAGGTGTTGTTCCTGACCACATATGAGCATGACGACGTGCTGCGGGAGGCGCGCGGCGATGCTGCCAGTTGCGCGGTGCGGCGCACATCGGCGGAAGAGTTAGTGGAGATGGTGAGGCGGACGCACGCGGGCCAGAGGATTGGCCGACCGGAGATCCGGGAACGACGGCGGGGCGATTGGCCAGCCCAGGAGATGCTTCCACGGCAGCGGCTTTTGACATCGCGCGAACGCGAGGTGTTGAAGTTGCTGGCGGAGGGCAGGACAGTGCGGTCTGCGGCGGGCGTGTTGGGGCTCAGCATGAAGACGGTGGACGCGCACAAATTCAACTTAATGAGGAAGCTGGGGATTCACAATAAGGCGGAATTGGTGATGTGGGCGATTCAGAAGCGAGTGGTGCGAGTGCCCACGAATTTGTAGAAAGTACCAGCTGCCGGGGTTGCTCTCTTACGGATTCAGTCGAGCGAATCCGAGTGGAGGAAGTGCGGGGCGTGGCGATTGATGTGGTGGCGAATGTGGCGGGATTTTGTTGCGAACGCTAAAGAGTGGTAGAAATACGAGCACGGAGGGGGATAAACATGGCAACCTTGGATTGGTCGCAATGTCCCGCGGTGGAGAGCATCCCCGGCAAGGTGAGCGGCGCCTGGGTATTGAAGGGTACCCGAACGCCGGTCAAAGTGTTGTTCGAAAACCTTGAAGCCGGAATGAGCATTGAAGAAGTGATCGAAGAGTTTCCCGTGACCCGCGAACAGATCGACGAGCTTATGGCTTTCGTCGCACGTTCGCTCGACAAAGCCCCAAGCTACGGTTAACGCCGCAGCGTCATGCTTATTCTTTTCGACAATGGCACTCCACGCGGTCTTGCTCGTTTTCTAACCGGCCATACCATCGAAGAAGCGCGGTTGCATGGCTGGGAAGAACTCACAAACGGGGCGTTGATCGACGCCGCCGAGCGGGCAGGTTTTTCTGTCATCATCACCACGGACAAAAACATCCGGTATCAGCAGAATCTCAAGGGCCGCAAGATTGCGCTTATCGTTTTAGAAAATTCCCAATGGCCGATGGTGAAGCGGGCTGCCACCAAAATTCTCGGCACCATCAATGCCGCCACGCCCGGCAGCTATGTGGAAGTTGAAATTCCCTGCGAGTAGCCTTCCCGGCCTGTGCCACAACGCTCACACTTCTCGCAAGATGAGAAAAATGGCTCCCGTCCGTTGAACTGCCCACTCAAGCTTGTTGACCTGCCCCACTCAAGCCAAAACCGGGCTTGCGTGGGCCACCCATAGGGGCGGACTAATGCGTCCGCCCCTACGCGAGCACGGTTAGCTTCCGCAGTGTTTTTCGTATTGCTCGGAGATGAAGGTATCGGTCATGCCGGCGATGTAGTCGCAGATTACGCGGGGGAGGGAGTCTTGCTGGCTGCGTACTTTCTCGTAGTAGTTGGGCGGGAGGGACTCGGGGTGGGAGCGCCAGAAGGCGAATAGTTCGGTGACGATGCGTTCTGCGTCGTCTTTTTCTTCGGCTAGCGATGGGCTGTAGTAGAGATTTTCGTAGAGGAAATCCTTGCTTTCTTTGCGCTCGGCTTCGACTCCGGGGCTGAAGGCGGCGAGGCGGTCTTTGTGGCCGCGAACATCTTCCAAGGTTTCAATTTTCGCCTGCCTGATTCGGGCGCGCGTGTGGGTGATGAGGTCGTCGACGAAGCGGTTGAGAATGCGCTTTACGGTTTCGTTGAATTTCAGTTTGGCGGGGACGGTAGGGTAGATTTGTTCGACTTCGCGGAAGAAGCGGTCGAAGACGGGGACGCCATCGCGGATTTGGTCAAGCGTGAGGAGATGCGCTTCGAAGCCGTCGTCGAGGTCGGCGGTGTTGTAGGCGATTTCGTCGGTCAGGTCGATCAGCTGGGCTTCAAGTGGCGGGCGCTGGTCTAAGAGATATTCTGCCAGTTCGGGATGATCTTTCTCCGCGTAGTCGCGCGAGTGCTTGATGATGCCTTCGCGGACTTCGAAGGTGAGATTCAGGCCGCGGAAGGCGGCGTAGCGCCGCTCGAAATCTTCGACGATGCGGAGGGCGTGGAGGTTGTGGTCAAAGCTGAGTCCATGGTCGCGCATGGCGTGGTTGAGCGCTTTTTCGCCGGCGTGGCCGAAGGGGGGATGGCCGAGGTCGTGGACGAGGGCGAGGGCTTCGGCGAGATCGACGTTGAGGGCGAGGGCTCCGGCGATGGTGCGGGAGACTTGGGAGACTTCGAGAGTATGCGTTAGGCGGTTGCGGAAGTGGTCGGAATAGCGGCGGGTGAAGACCTGCGTCTTGGCTTCCAGGCGGCGGAAGGCGCGGGCGTGAATGACGCGGTCGCGGTCACGCTGAAAATCGTTGCGGTAGGGATGCGGGGCCTCAGGAAAGCGGCGTCCGCGGGACTGGGTAACGTGCACCGCGTAGGCGGCGAGCATGGGGAGAGGATAGCAGGTTTGCGGCAGCGGTTTGATTTCAGATTTTAGATTTGCGATTTTCAGATTGAAAACCTCAGCGGTTCTCGAATGGTTCTCAATCTGAAATCGTCAACTGAAATTGTGTCAGTGCTTGTCGGATTCTTCTTTGGCCAGTTTTACTTTGGCGGCGTCCAGTTTTTGTTGGACTTTGGCGAAGGCCTCGGTGTCGACTTCGGCCTGGACGGTCTTATTCCACTCCTGGACGGCGCGATCCCAGTGCGAGGCGGCGAGTTTGAGGCGTCCGGTTTTCTGGTAGAGATCGCCGAGATGCTCCTGCACCGTGGGATCGGTGCTCATGTGCGATTCGGCTTTCGTCAAATTCTCTTCTGCTTGTTCATACTTTCCCAGCTTGAAGTAGGCCCAACCGAGCGAGTCGAGATAAGCTCCGTTGTTGGGATCGAGCGATAAGGCCTGCTTGATGTAGTTGAGCGACTCTTCGAGCTTCACGCCGCGATCGGCATTCATGTAGCCGAGATAGTTGAGCGTGGCGGCGGCTTGAGGGTCGCTGGGCGGAGTGATGGCCAGGACTTTGCGAAATTCGGCATCGGCCTGATCGAAATTTTTCTGGCGCTGGTAAAGATCGCCACGCAGGAATGACACATAGGCCTTCTCGTCGGGCTTCGTTGACAATTGCTCGGCTTTGGCGAGTGCATCGAGAGCTTCGTCGTAGCGCTTGGCGCGGGTGTAGATGATGGCGAGGCGGAGATAGACTTCGCGATCTTCCGGACCGCCCTTGAGCATGGAGCGGATATCGGCGATGGGCTTGTCGATCTCGCCGGAGTCGGCGAGTTGGGCGTCGAGCACCATGCGGAGGTCGCGGTCATCGGGCATTTTCTTGACCGCTTCTTTGGCGACGGCGGTGGCTTGCGGCCATTGCTTGGCTTCGCGATAGGTGTCGATGATTTCCTGGTAGCCGCTGCGGGCGTTTTCGTCGCCGAGCGTCAGCATCTTGCGGAAAGTATCGACGGCGGCGGTGTAGTTTTCTTGCTCGCGGTAGACCATGCCGAGGCGCTCGATGAAGATGGCGCGATTGTTGCGGTCGGCCTGGCTCATGGCGGTGTCGCTCTTGTCGGTCCGCTTCAGCAGATCCTGCAAGAGCTTGATGGCGTCGTCGTATCGGCCCTGGGCCTGGTAAACCGAGGCCATGCTGTAGGGAACGTCCATGGTATCGGGGACGAGGGTATCGGCGCGCTTGAGATTTTCGAGGGCCTGGTCGTATTTACCTTGGCGGCGATAAATCTCGGCCATGCGAACGTAGGTTTGTGCGTCCTCGGGATTGGAGTCGGCGATAACTTTGTACTGTTCGAGGGCGGCGTCGAGTTGACCGTCATTCAATAAATTTTCGGCCAGGCCGCGAATAGCATCGAGGTTGTCGCGGTCGAGGACGATGGCATGGCGATAGGCATCGATGGCGCTATGGTAATCCTTGCGTTGCTCGTAAGCCGCACCGAGGGCGGCGTAGAGCTTGGCGGACCGGGCAGAGTCGGGAATGGAGCTGAGAACTTTGAGCGCGTGCGCCGTGTCGCCTTCGTCGGTGTAAAGCATGGCGAGGGTGGTGACGGCCTCTTCGGAGTTGGGATCGAGTTTGATGGCGGTCTTGAGTTCGGCTTCGGCCTTTTGCATATCGGTGTTCAGGCGGTAGAGGCGGCCGAGTAAGAGGTGATCGTCAACGCTGTCGGGATCGAGCCTGGTGATCTGCTCATACTGGTCGATGGCCAGCTTGAGCATGTTGTCAGAGCCGGAACCTCCGGGCATATCGCCGAGGGAACGAAGATAGATGCGGCCGAGAAGCTTGTGGGCTTCGAGATTCTTAGGATCGCGCTTGATGATGTCCTGAGCTTCTTTGACCGCGTCGGCGATGCGGCCGGTCTTGACGTAGAGTTCGGCAAGGGCAGAGGTCAAGAATTCCGACGAGGGGTCGGCCTCAATCGCCAGGCGATATTCTTCGGTCGCCTTGGCGGCCAAGTCGCTGCGGCCGTACGCGGTGACCATCTCCTCGTACATGTGGGCGACGGTGTAATGGTAGTAGGCGGCGGAGCGGTCGACCTTTCGGAGAGCGGGCTTGGCGTCGGATGTGCTCGGAGCGGAATTATCCTGAGTGGTGCTGTTCTGGCCGGCGGTATCGTGTTTGGGAGTATCCGGGCTGGCATTACTCTGGGAGACCGCAACTCCAGCGAAAACGGTAGTAATCATTAATGCGAACGATGAGGAAAGGCGAAAAAATGAATTCATGCTTGACCTGTTGCGCTGGCAGCGCGTTTCCGAAGCCTCAGCTTTCTTGGATGCAAAGCCGCCGGGGGAAAGGTGCTTTTATTCTAACCTGAGGGGCACGGAGATGGAAAAAACACTGCTGGCACCGGAAGGTCAGGGACTGGTGGAATGTGTAGTTATGTAAAGCGGGCGGCGGGCATTCGGACCTCAGGCCTCGTACCTGTACCTTGAAAACACGACTCGCGGATGGTATCGCTGACGCCCGGTGAACCGCGGGATTTCGGATCTGCTTACCCTCTTTCTTACTTGCTAATAGCCTTCGGGTTCGATGAGTGTAATCGGGATTTTTCAACAGTTATCGACACCGTGAACCACCCCAACGTTATCGACGAGGATTCTGCGTGCCCGATACCTCTCGTCGTCGCATGTGCCGCACTCGCAGTCTGTACAGAAGAAACGCCACGACACCGTAGCAGATACTGCCGCTGAGCAGAAACAACGGCCAATCGACATCATGAGCACCCATGTTTGCTGCTGCTGGAAGAATCCACAAGGGCAACGTGAGCCAACCAAATACGCTAGGGCGATACTCGCAAGACCTGCAATAACAAGCGTCAGCGCGAGTCCCACAGCGCCGAACAAGAGGGTACTCTTGATGACTCTCACCCAACTGGCTCCGGCGGTATTATGCCTGAACGTGGGGCTCCGCGAGCGATAAATTCTGTTAACAGGCCATTTCACTCATTGACTTGCTCGCCCAGTACTGCCATTCTTTCGGCCACATGAAACAGGCGCTGGCAGGCTTACTCAAGGCTGTAGCCGGAATCGCGGGTCTCGTGTTTCTACTAGCGCCCATCACTGGTATGGGAATCCTGATATCGGTTGTTGGCCTCGTGGTGGCCATCATCGCAGGTGTGACGAGTCATCATTTGAGCGATGACGACGACACGAGTAATGGCGGTTACTGGCCCAAAGACCCTAATTCTCCTAGCTGAACGCATAGGTGTTGAAATCAGGCCATTACGCTCAAAATCCCTGAAACCACCGTCCCCCCGGACACCCTTGACACCAACTGATGTCGTCGACCGGAAGGGTATGTCAATTATCAAAGCGAGGCGCCCTGATTTTAGTGGCGGAAATGGCGGACGCCGGTGAAGAGCATGGCGAGGCCGAGACGATCGGCGGCGGCGATGACTTCGGGGTCGCGCTGCGAGCCGCCAGGTTGGATGATGGCGGTGGCTCCGGCTTTGGCGATTTCTTCGACGCCATCGGGGAAGGGGAAGAAGGCGTCGCTGGCGGCGACGGTTCCCTTGAGTGGGAGTTGGGCTTTCATGGCGCCGATTTTTGCAGCGTCGACACGGGACATTTGGCCGGCGCCGACGCCGATGGTTTGGCCGTCGCGGGCGTAGACGATGGCGTTGGACTTGACGTGCTTGCAGACTTTCCAGGCGAAGAGCAGAGCGCGAGTTTCTTCGGGCGTAGGCGGGCGTTGGGTAACGACTTTGAGGTCGGCGTCTCGCAGGGGGCGGAGGTCGGCGTCTTGTACTAACAGGCCACCGGAGATGTTCTTCAGGACCCACTGCCGTGGAGCGGAAGACGCCTCGTTCGCCCCCGGACGAATGCGTCCGGGGTTACCTGGGTCGATTACTTCTACCAGACGGAGATTTTTCTTGCCCGCGAATATGGCTTTGGCGGCTTCGTTGAAAGCTGGAGCGGCTATGACTTCGAGGAAGAGTTTGTGCATTTCTTCGGCGGCTTCGGCGTCGATGGGGCGATTCACACCGATCACGCCTCCGAAGGCCGAGACGGGATCGCATTCGAGGGCACGCCTGTACGCCTCGGCGAGAGTCTTGCCGGTCGCGGTGCCGCACGGGTTGGTGTGTTTAATAATGGCAACCACGGGATCGTCAAAGTCATTCTCGTCAAATTCCTGCGCGAGATCCCAGGCGGCTTGCAGGTCGACGATGTTGTTGTAGGAAAGTTCCTTGCCTTGTAGCTGCCGGGCGTTGGCCACGCCAGCTCCGGAGCCATCGGAATACATGGCGGCCTTCTGGTGCGGATTCTCTCCGTAGCGCAGGTCGAGGGTCTTGCGAAACGTGAAACGCAGGGTTGGGGGAAAAGATTCGGGGTTCGATGGTGAGCCATCCGCGCCGATGCGTTCGAGCGTGCTTGCGATGGTGGAATCGTAGGCGGCGGTGGTAGCAAATGCTTTTTGGGCGAGGCGCCACTTGGTTTGTTTTGACAACTCGCCGCCGGAGCGGGAGAGCTCTGCGGCGATGGAATCGTAGTCGGAGGGAGAAGTGACGATCGCGACATCGTGAAAATTCTTGGCGGCGGAGCGGATCATCGACGGTCCGCCGATATCGATGTTCTCGATTAATTCTTCTAATTTCACATCCGGCTGGGCAGCGGTTTTTTCGAAGGCATAAAGATTTACGACGACCATGTCGATTGGCGCGATACCGTGTTCGGTTATGGCAGAGATGTGTTTGGGATCGTCGCGGCGATGAAGAATGCCGCCGTGCACTTTAGGATGCAGCGTTTTGACACGGCCGTCGAGCATTTCGGGGAAGCCGGTGAGGGTGGAAATGTCTTTCACCGTGACGCCGGAGTCGCGAAGAAGTTTGGCGGTGCCTCCGGTAGAGATGAGTTCGATGCCGAGAGCGGAGAGTGTACGGGCGAACTCGACGACTCCGTTTTTGTCGGTGACGGAGAGAATGGCGCGCTGGATGCGGGCAGACATGCGGAGCCTCGGATGGAATGGGATGATGATGAGCGAAGGAAAATTCTATCAGGCGGTGGCCGTCGTCGGTCGTCGGTCGTCGGTCGTCGGCCTTCGGTCGTCGGCGACGAGATCCGTCGTTTCGCCTGAAGAACGGCTGCGCTCGGGTGACAACCGCCATTGGTAAACCGCACTAATGACTATTGACGACCGACGACCGACGACGAAGTTGATCCGAAAATAAAACAGGCCGCGATGATCTGCGGCCTGAAGTTTTTCGTTGAGGGTGCTTGAGCATCTTCAACCGACTATGGGACGGTGCCCTTCGCCGCGGCGGCGGGGGTGTTGGTGGTGAAGGAGAACCAACCGGCCTGGGCTACGTCGCCGGCGATGATGCCGTTGTTGGCGGCCTGGTAAACGCCGGTGAAGTCGGGAGCGTTGACGTCGTCCGAGCTGGCGACGATCCAGTACTGGGTTCCGAAGGCGACCGCAGTCGAAGGAATCGTAACGCTGACCAGACCGCAGCAGGTGCCGAAGGCCGGGATGGCCGAAGACTCTGCGCCTGCGAGCAGGGTTCCTACGGTGCCGCCGCTATCGCTGTAGAGGCCGACGTTCACCAGTTTGGTGCCGGAGATCCAGCCAACCGCAACGGTGAGTTCGGTCACGTGAGAAGCCGAGCGCGGTGTAAAGGGTACGCCGATCGCCTGTTCGGAAAGGCCGACCGAGTTGTCGGGCCCGAGTATGTAGTACCCGGTAGTGTCGTTATAGGCGTTGCTGGGAGTGGGGCCGATGTTAGTAAAAATGACCGTCAAACCAGCTGGAGTTTTTGGAGCTGCGGTGTTTTGGCCAGTGTGGGTCGTGTGGGCAACTTTCAGGCGGGAGCTTTGGGCAAAGAGCATCCCGGAGGCGAGCGTGAAAACGAATAAGCCGCTGAGTGCGCGCTTCAATACCATTTTCTAATCCTCCAATCGTGAGTTGCAGCACCGCCCCAGATTGGCGACCCTTTTGGGGGAGCCTTCCATCATGGCTTGAGAAATCAAGCTTGCGACATCAGACATACATTCCCTGGGAAATGCGATAACCAATGGCGCGAGCGCGAGCTGCGCTGGCCATCTTATCCATAGAGTGCGGGAAGTCAATGGAGGAAAGACCTGAGGCCGAAAGTTTACGAAAAACAGGCGTCGGGCGTCGGCCGTCAGGCGTCGGGAAAACGGGCCGTCGCGCCTCGGCCTGGGTTGCAGATTCGCGGACTCTAACCCGGGCGCTTCCTGGTAAGCAGTATCGAACGATTCTTCCTAATAGACTGGCGGCCTAATAGAGTGGCGGCGTCTCGGTTGGCTGAGGTCTGAAGCTTTACACCCGAGGTCTGAGGTCCGCCGCCTGGCTTTAGGTTTTCGCTTTGGCTTTGAGTTTGACGTGGCCGTCGGCGAGTTCGACGGAGTATTCGACGTTCTCGCATTTGTATTGCTTGCGGATCTGCTCGGTCTTTTTCTGCACGAAGGTGGTAAACGAGTCGATGTTGCCGGAGACGTTTTCGCCTGCCTTCTTCTTGGCCGCGACAAGAGTGTTGTAGAGCCGCTCGACCTGTTCGCGCTCGTCCTGGTCGACGCTATGGAGAGTGAAAGGTTGCGATGCTGTCGCGCCGGCGGCGGCCGCAGCGGCTTGGCTGACGCCATACACCGGATGATGCTGCGCTTTGTGCTCGTCCTCGGCGACGCGAACTCCCTGAACGGAAAGGATCGCGTCCTGCGGGCGACGGTAACCTTCCTCGCGGATGCGGGATTTTTTGCGCCACAAATCGCTATAAATGGCGTAGCGCTGGGCCATTTCGTTGTAGCGATAGCGCTGGGAAAAATTCATGCGCACGCCGTCGGAGAACTTGCGCAGAAGGGCCAGCACCTTCCACTCGATATCGGCAGGAGGCCGTTTGGTAGGGTTGCTGAAAAAGATCTCGTACTCGATTTTCAGGCGGCGCAATTGCGAGTCGAGAAGATTCAGTTCCTCGTCAGTGGTCACAGATGTCTCCGTGAACAGTGTAGTGAGGAGAAGAGGCAGGGGCGAGGTGCCTGTGGGTCACCAAGGGACATGGTACGAAAGTAAGCAGCTGTCAGCTCTCAGCTCTCAGCTTTCAGTTAAAACCGGCCGTCGGTGAAATCGTGCTAGCGAACCTGGGGATGCGGCAGAGTGCCGGTGTTATTGGTTTGAACTGAAAGCTGAGAGCTGACGGCTGACGGCTATTTCCCCGAATTCGACGCCATCTTCTTCACCATCGCGAGGACGAGCTTGCGGTCGCTGTCGTTGAGGCTGGTGGAGTAGCGGCGAATCTGGCTGAGGAAGCGGACCTCGTCGTCGGAGAGCTGAGGCAGTCCCTTGGAGCCGTTGGTGTGGCCGGACTCGGCGAAAAATTGCGAGAGCGGGAGTTCCATGGCGCCGGCAATTTTTGAGAGCGTGTCGAGCGAAGGAATGGTGTGGCCGTTTTCCACGCGCGACAGGTAGCAGCGCAGCAGACCGGTGCGCTTTTCGATGTCGCCCTGCGACATGCCTTTTTGCAGCCGATAGTTACGGATGGTCTCGCCGATATTGATGGTAGGAAGCATTTCAGGATGGGTCATAGTAACCAGATCAGCACCGTCTGGCAAGTAGGAAATTTGTGCCATGTAGCGTACGGAAGTGCCATACGAAAAACGCAGGGGATGGAACGGAGTTTCGGTGATGGGTGGATTAACTTTAACAGTGTATAAGTAATCTTCAGATGACGCTGGGCGTTGGCGTGGTGGTGCATTCGCTGCATGCCGCTTGCCGGCCTCTCGCTCACGGCCAGCACCGGACGAATGCGTCCGGTGCCACGTGGGTCTTCACCAGGGCTTATTTCTTGAGCGTGCTGGCCAGGAAGTCGACCGTGCGTTGCCAGGCGTCGGCGGCGTCGGCGGGGCGGTAGCCGTCCTTGTTGTTGGGATTTTCGAAGGCGTGGCCGGCGTCGTCGTAGATTTTGACTTCAATCTTCTTGCCAAGCTGTTTCATCGATGATTCGAACTTGTGCACGTCGTCGGGAGTGATGCCGCGGTCCTGGCCGCCGAACAGGCCGAGGATGGGTGCGTTGATTTTCTTGAGCGCATCTTGGTCGGTGGCGAGGTGGCCGTAGTTGATCACGGTGGCAGCGAGCGTGGGCTCTTGCAGAGCGACGTCGAGCGAGTAGCCGCCGCCCATGCACCATCCGATCGAGCCGATGCGGTCTTTCTTCACGTTGGGCTGCGAGGTGAGGAATTCAAAAGCGGCGTGCAGGTCGCGCTTGGCGCGGTCCTCCGGGACGCCGCGCATAAGTTCGTGCGCCTCATCGGGAGTCCTGGCGACTCTGCCGCGGTAGAGATCGATGGCAAGCGCGACATAGCCCTGGTCGGAGAGCTTCGAGGCTTGTTCTTTCACCCAGTCGTTCAATCCCCAATATTCGTGGATCACAATGAGAGCCGGGAACGGTCCTTTGCCGGCGGGAGTGTAGAGGATTGCTTGCACGGTTTCGTCGCCGCTTTTGTAGGTGACGGGCTTGCCGTCGGCGGCGAAGGCGGAAGCTGTGAGCGCGAGAAGGAGAGACGCGGCCAAAAAGTTTTTCATGACCGATTCCTTTCGGTTGACTCGAAATCCCCACTTCTCGCCCAGAAACGTGCGAGAAATGGGGCCCCCATTGTAGCTCAACCGACGCGGCGCGTAAGCCAAAGTGCACCACTGCGCGAGAAGCGGGATCTTTGACTTTGCCTCTCTCGGAATGATAGCGTCGCATCCGGATTACTCGAGGAGAACAAATGAAAACGATTCACATCGCTGCGGCCTGCCTGCTGTTGCTGGCTAGCCTGGCGACCGCGCAGGAAATGCAGCAGGCGGCCGCCAGGTCCGCAGCCGCGCCCGCGACCTCCGCTCTCGAATCGAACGTCCGTAACGTCTGGGAAGCCTTCAAAAACAAGAACAAAGCCGCCCTGGGAGCTTCGCTGTCCAACGACTTCCGGCAGATGGAAGAGGGCAATAGCGGAATGGCCGACAAGAAAGCCGAGGTTGCTTCCGTCGACGAGTTCGAGCTCACCAGTTACATGCTCAAAGATTTCAACGTCAAGTCGCTCGGCACTCACAGCGCCCTGGTCACCTACACGGCGCACTACGAAGGCAAGACCGGCGGCCAGTTGGCGAAATCCGACAGCATTTTCGGCGAGGTCTGGGTCCACGAGGGCGCGGGCTGGAAAGCTCTCTACATTCAGGAGACCGCGATCAAGCAGCCATGATTCGCGTAGAACTTCCGCAACACCTTCGCACGCTGGCGCATGTCGATCGCGAAGTCCATCTCGAGATCGAGGGCCCGGTCACGCAGCGCTCGGTGCTCGACGCGCTTGAAGCCCGCTATCCCATGCTGCGCGGCACGATTCGCGAGCATGGCACTCAGCAGCGGCGGCCTTTCCTGCGCTTCTTTGCCTGCGAAGAAGACTTGTCTCACGAATCGCCCGACGCCCCGCTGCCCGAGGCCGTCGCCTCGGGGAAAGAACTGTTTCTGATCGTCGGCGCCATCGCCGGGGGTTAGCGGCTCATTGGGTGCGTGATAATATTCTGCCGTGCCCTTCAGCGATACCACTCCCGAGGCGCGAGAGGTTCAGTTCCGAATTTATCGGGCGATGTCGGGAGAGCAGCGGTTGCTTCTCGCTTACGAGATGAGCATGTTCGCCCGCGAACTGGCCAGGGCTCGCATCATCAGCGACCATCCGGAGTGGGACGAAGCCCTCGTCAACCGAGAGTTGCTGAGAATCGCCTTCCTGCCGGATCCGCTGCCGCCTGGATTCCGATGACGCTGCCAGAAGTTCTCCAAAGAGTCACTGGGGCGCTAGATCAGGCTGGGGTGGCGTATATGCTGACCGGTTCATTCGCCAGCGCACACTACGGTTCTCCTCGCTCGACTCAGGACATCGACTTCGTCATTGAGGCATCTGCAGCGGAGTTGCAAACCTTGATCCAAAGCTTTCCGGCTGACAAATACTATGTTGACTCGGATGCGGCGCTGGAAAGCCATCGTCGCGAGTCTTTGTTCAACATCATCGACATCGCTACGGGTTGGAAGATTGACTTGATCTTCCGCAAGTCACGCCCCTTCAGTCGTGAGGAGTTTGGACGTCGCCAACTGGTCAATGTGCAGGGGCTCGAGCTTTTTGTGGCAAGTCCTGAAGATATGATCGTCGCTAAGCTGGAATGGGCACGGCTGGCGGATTCGCAGCGACAGATCGATGACGTGGCGGCGATACTACGCGTTAGGCTGAATACGCTCGATCGTACATATGTGGAGAAATGGATTTCCGAATTAGGGTTGGAGCAGCAGTGGAGTGCTGCCAAGCTCGCATCTGAAGTCTCGAAGTAGCCGGAGAAGTGACTGATACGTCAAGTCCACTTTTGTAGGCATGGAACGTCCTCGAAAGTAGACCTTTTGTCCACAGGCTAACCTTATGAAAAGGTTAGCTCGCTGAAATCGCTTCTAGCAGAATCAATCACTTGAAGGGATCGATTTCGTGCTTTTTCCACAGTGTTCCCGCGGGAACATTCGGTTGATTCCACGCCGTATCAGCCGCGCGCAATCTGAATTAGCTTCGGCAGCACGTGGCCGAAGGCTGAGCCGTCCGCTGGCCGGCCGAATTCAAAATAAATTTTGCGATAGAGGTCGTAGAGGTCGCGGTACGCGTCCTGCGTCTCAGGTTGAGGTTCGAAGACGGTGTGCGCCGGGCAGATTTTTTTTTGCGCTTCTTCGATCGTTTTGAAAATTCCCGCGGCGACGAAGGCGAAGATGGCTGAACCAAGTCCAGTGACCTTGCCGCTGGGCACCAGCACGGGGCGGCCCAGCACATTGGCATAGACCTGGTTGAGCACGGGGTTGCTTTGGGGAATGCCGCCGCCGTTGAGGACGCGCTGCGTGGGCGCGCCGTATTCGCTCATGCGATCGAGAATTACGCGAGTATGAAACGCCGTGCCCTCGATGGCGGCGAACAGTTCGTCCTGCGCGGTGTGCAGGAGATTCCAGCCCAGCGTGATGCCGCCTAGATTCGGATTCACGAGGACGGTGCGGTCGCCGTTGTCCCACGTCATGCGCAACAATCCGGTCTGGCCGGCGCGGTAATTCTCCAATCCTTTACTCAGTTCTTCGACTGTGGTGTTGGTGCGGCGGGCGATGGCGCTGAAAATGTCACCGGTGGCCGAGAGTCCGGCCTCGATGCCGGTGAATTGCGGATGGACGCTGCCCGGCACGACGCCGCACACGCCGGGAATTAACTGCGCTTGCGGCGCGTAGGCGATGATGCAGGTCGAGGTGCCGACCACGTTGACCACGTCGCCGGGTTGAGCGCCGGCGCCGATTGCGTCCCAGTGGGCATCGAAAGCGCCGACGGGAATGGGAATGCCGGCGCGCAGGCCAAGCTTCTCCGCCCATTGCGGCGCGAGTGTGCCGGCAATTTTGTCGGACGTGGCGTACTCGCCCTCGAGTTTCGCGCGCGCGCCCGCGAGCAAGGGATCGACCTTGGCTAGAAAACTCTCCGGGGGAAGGCCGCCCAGCGCGGCATTCCACATCCACTTGTGGCCCATGGCGCAGACGCTGCGCTTCACCTGCTTGGCATCGATGATTCCGCAGAGCGTGGCCGCGACCATGTCGCAATGCTCGAAGGCGCTGACGAATTGCGCGCGCTTTTCAGGGTTGTGGCGCAGCCAGTGCAGCAACTTGGCGAATCCCCATTCGGAGGAGTAAACACCGCCGCACCATTCGATGGCTTCCAGTTTTTCGAGGCGCGCCAGCTCTGTAATCTGCGCGGCTTCTTGTTTCCCGCGGTGATCGCACCAGAGGTAGTAATCGTCGAGAGGAACCATGCCCTCGCCTACGGGAATGACGCTGGAGCCGGTCGTGTCGAGGGCGATCGACTGCACCTGATCGCCCGCGATTCCCGCGGCCTTCACCGCTCCGCGCGTGGCCTCGGCCAGGGCGCGCATGTGATCTTCGTGGGATTGCGTTGCGAAGTCGGGATCGTCGCGCTTGCGATGCAGGGGATATTCGGCGATCGCGGAGGCGAGCAGGCCGCGTTCGCTGTCGACGATCGAGACGCGCACGCTAAGTGTGCCGAAATCTACGCCTGCGACGATAGGCATAAAGACGTTCTCTCCTGTACCTTGTGCAACTGTAGCGCCGGCGTCTCGCCGGCTGTCCCGAGGGCGTCACGCCCCTCGGTGCCGGCAGCGAGAGCCTGCCTGACCTTTTTGAAGGCATCTCGCTCTCGGCGCGGCGGGCGCGACGCCCGCCGTGACCGCCGCCGGGACGGTGGCGCTACTTTTCTTGGGCGACGTTCTGCTTAGTTTCCGTGCCAGTGCATTTGATATCCCAGGTAGCGGATGGACGCTTCGTGCACCGCGGCGGCTGTCGTCGAGAAGTTGGCGGCTACGTGGTGCTCGAACCCGTTTTCGCAGATGTAGTGCAATAGCTTTTGCAGATCGGCGATCTGCACTACGCCTACGCCTCCGAATGTGTTCAGCGCGTCGCTGGTGAACGAGCCTTCGCCAACGTAGCCGCGAATCACGCCCGACGTGTCGTCGGTGGAGAATCTCGCGAAGCTCATCGCACCGGGTTTCACGCGGCCGACGACTGTGCCGAATGTGTTTTCTTTTCCCACGGTGCCGGCGATGATCTCCTGGAAATCCATGCGCACGTCCTGAAAGAAATGTTTAGGCAGGTTGCTGCAATGGAAGCAGACGGCTTTGTTGGGATCGTCGCCGTAATTGTTGTTCCAGTCGAGCAGGGCGCTGGGGGTTTGCGAGGCCAACGCGAGCGCGTGCATGCTCAGCGTGCCGCAGACGTCGACTTCGCAGGCCGCGGGCAGCAGGTTGTTGCTCATCATGCTCATGATGGTGCAGGGGACGACGCCGAAATATTCTTCCATGGACGTCCAGCATTGCACGGCGCTGACTTTGACGTCGGTCGACTTCATCCAGTCATCGATGACGTAGCCCAGCTTCGCCATTTTGATGAGCGCCGCGTCGGGAACGCCGCCGGTGGTGACGTATTTGCGGATGTCGGCGAGCTTGGCTTGCACTCCGGCCTGATCATCTTTTAATTTCGCGATGCGGCCAAAAACCTCCGAGAGGTCGAGGGTTTCGGTGGAGATGCCGTGGGCTTCCAGAAGTTTTTCGCTATAACGGACCGTATTGAACGCAGTGGGCCGCGCGCCGATGCTGCCGACGCGCAGGTTGCGCATGCCATTGGCTACGCGGCAGACGGCGGCGAACCAAGCCAGGTCGTTTTGAAAATCCTGCGACCCGGGACTCACTGTGTGCAGGCGCGTAAGCGAATAGGGAATGCCGTATTGGCGCAGGTTGTTGCAGGCCGACATTTTTCCGCAGAAGCTGTCGCGGCGATGCAGGATAGTCATGTTAGCCGCGTCGTCGGGCGTGGCCTGCACCAGCACGGGGACGTCGAGCTTCGAGAGGCGCATGGTGTCGGCGATGGCGCGTTCGTCGCCGAAGTTGGGCAGCGAGACGATTACGCCGTCGAGGCGGTCGCGATTTTTCTGGAATAAAGCGGCGCATCTTTTTGCTTCTTCGTGGGTTTCGACTGCGCCGTGTTTGCTGTCTTCCGGGCCCAGGACGACGCAGTCCATGCCGGCCTTGGCGAGCGCCTGGATCATTTCTTCGCGGCCGGATTTGGCGAGTTGATCGGGAAAGAATCCGCGGTTCCCGACGATGAGGCCCATGGTCATTTTTTTGTCTGGCATAAAAGTCCTTCTTGTAGAGATATAGGTGTCTCGCTTCGGGCTAACGCGCTGGGCCGGTTGAGACTGAGATCCTTCACTTCGCCTGAAGAACGGCTCCGCTCAGGATGACACCAGGCGGTTTATCTCGTGCGTGCGCGCTCACATCGTTCCCTCAGGAATTGCCGGCCATGCGGGCGCGTTCGCGGGCGGGCGAAAAACGCAGGCTGAAAAATAAGCCAAGAATCAGGAGGATTCCGCCCCACCAGACGTTGGCGTGCAGATTGTAAAGCACGACTTGATGCTCGGGCGGATTCACGAGTTCGTAAATTCCGGTGGCGCAGATGATGGCTCCGTTCACAGCCAGCGACACGCCGATGAAGAACCAAATGGACAACGACCCGCCGGATTTCATCGTTCCCTCCTATCAGCTACCAGAAAATAATTTGCAGAATGATAAATACGATCGCTACCACGGCTCCCCAGAATGCGGGCCGCTGGAAGATCGAAACTGTTTCTTCGTGCGGGATGGGCGTGAGGCCGTAGACGAGATCGGTCAACTCCGCGTCAGGCTTGGGCCTGGTCAGCAGACTCACGACCACCGTCACGATCACGCAAATGAGCCAGCACCATAACGCGCGAAACATGTTTTGTGCTTGATCCTGCGCCTGAGACGACAATGCAACGTAGCGCACTGCATCGGGATTTACTTTCACCCAGGCGTACATGCCGACCGAAGACAACGTTCCGGCTAAGAGCCCGCTCCATCCCCCGGCGGGAGTGGCGCGCTTCCAGAGCATGCCGAGGATTACCGTGCCGAACAAAGGAGCGATGAAGAAGCTGAAGAGAGACTGCACGTAGTCCATGATGCTTTGCGCGTGCATCACCAGGTAGGCTGTGAAAATGCTGACGACCACGCCGATAATTGTGACCCAGCGGCCCATCCTGACTTTGGATTCGTCGGTTGCATTCTTGTTGATGAGAGCGCCGTAGATGTCATAAGTCCAAACCGTGGTGAAGGCGCTGACATTGCCCGCCATGCCGGACATAAATCCGGCAATCAAGGCGGTGATGCCGAGGCCGAGCAGGCCGGGGCCGCAATAGCGGGCCAGCATCAGCGGCAGAACTTCGTCATAACCGTGCAAGCCCTGCGCCTGCCCAGCATCGGACCATGCAAGGTCGGCGGGCACGAGCCGCAGGAGGCTGCCAGTGTGCGGATCGCGCAACAGAGCCAGACCGAGCAGGCCGGGGAGGATCACGATGAAGGGAACCATCATCTTGAATGCCGCGCCGATGATGGGCGCGAGTTTGGCCGAGCGCAGATCTTTCGCCGCGAGCACTCGCTGCACGACCAGGAAGTCGGTGGTCCAGTATCCCATCGAAATCACCATGCCGAGGCCAAAGACAATTCCGACCCAGTTGATGCCCATGGGATTGTCGGCGAAGTTGCCGAGAGTGGACCAGGCGTGGGTGTAGGAACCGGGATTGGCGACTTGTTGCTCGGTAAGGTTCTGGAGAATCTTGGCTTTCATCCCGCTCCAGCCGCCGGCTTCGATCAATCCGAGGATTGGGATCAGCAAGGCTCCGGCCCAGATCAGGAAAAACTGAAGGACTTCATTGAAGATGGCGGAGCGCAAGCCGCCCAGCGCTACATAGATTGCCACGGTGATAGAAGACACCAGGATGCTGGTGTTCATATTCCAGCCGAGGACTACGCGCATCACCACGGCCATGGCATACATGTTGATGCCGCTCATCAAAACGGTCATGAAGGCGAAGGAAATGGACGAGATGGCCTGAGCGCCGGGGCCGAAGCGCAGTTTGAGGTAGCCGGGGACGGAGTGGGTTTTGCAGATGTGGTAGAAGGGCATCATCACCAGCGCGAGAAAAAGCATGGCGGGGATGGCGCCGATCCAGTACCAGTGCGCGGCGAGGATGCCGTATTTGTAAGAGTTGCCGGCCCACCCCATTAGTTCGAGTGAGCCCAGATTGGCCGAAAGGAAGGCGAGGCCGGCGACCCAGGCCGTCATTTCGCGGCCTGCCATAAAGAAATCTTCTCCGGTATTGGCTTGTTCTTTCAGGTATAGGCCGATCGCCAGCACGAGGGCGAAATAGAAAACGATGATAACCAGATCGACGGGCGACAGATGCACCAGCGTGGGAGCGGTACTCAGCACCAGCAGAGCAGGATTCATTAGGGTTTTACCTGTCCGTAGTAGGCGTTGCGGCCGTGTTTGCGCAGAAAATGTTTATCGTGCAAGTCGCGCGCCAGCGGCCGGGATTGAGCGTTGATGGAGAGCGTGTGGCTGGCCAGGCGGGCCACATATTCGAGAATGACCGCATGGTGCGCGGCCTCGGCGGCGGTTGCTCCCCAGCAGAAGGGAGCGTGACCGGCGACGAGGACGGCGGGGATTGAGCTGGGGTCGAGTTTTTCGAATGTGCGGCAGATGGCCGCGCCGGTTTCGAGTTCGTAGTCGCCCTCGATCGCTTTGGAACTCAAGCGCTCGGTGACGGGTATGGGACCGTGAAAGGAATCGGCGTGGGTGGTACCGAAGCATGGGATCGGCGTCTCGGCCTGGGCCCAGGCGGTGGCGTATTCGGAGTGAGTGTGGGCGACGCCGCCGATGCTGGGGAAGTTTTTGTACAACTCCAGGTGCGTGGCCAGATCTGAAGATGGCCGCAGATTGCCGTCGACGATTTTGCCGGAGAGATCGGCGATAACCATGTGCAGCGGCGTGAGCTCTTCATAGGGGACGCCGCTGGGCTTGATGGCGACGAGGCCTTCACCGCGATCGATGCCACTGGCATTGCCGAACGTATATAGCACCAGACCGCGGCGAACCAATTCGAGATTCGCTTCCAGGACCTCTTCGCGGAGTGTCTTGAGCAGCATTGAGGAAGAAATGAAGGAACCTCACAGCGCCGATAGCAGAGCAATAACGATCTCGTAAACGTTTACGCCACGGAACATTAAACGCACGGATGGGCCTTTGTCAAAGGCGTAGATCGTTCCTTGTGTAATTTATTTGGCTGACTTTTTCGCGGCGGCGGCGAGCTCTCGCAGTTTGCTCATGGTGGCTGCGGCGGGATCTTTGCGGTTACGTTTCTTTTGGCGGCGTTTTGCTTTGGTGACGTAGTGGTTCTGGGCCATGGTGTTCTCCTGTGATTGGTCGTTAGTCGTCGGTCGTTGGCCTGGGGCGCCAGGCTGAGTGGCACTGGAGCATCGCCCATGGCTGAATTTCCGAACCAAATCATCATACCGGGTGCGGGCTGTTCCCGCGATGTTGGCAGGCAGGCTATTTATACAAGCCCATCTTCTTGATGTATTCGGCGATGGGTGGGTCGACGAAACGAGCGAGCGATTTGCCGGCGGCGGCGGCTTCGCGGATCGCGGTGGCTGAGGCGGGCTGGCGCAGATCCGGGAGCAGGTGGATAGTCACGCCGGGGAGCACAAGGTCTCCGGCGGCGGCCTGCTTGTGGAATGGGCGAGTCACTTCGGCGCGAGGGCGGAGTTTTTCGGGCAAAGCGTTGGCTACGTCGGCGAGGGAATAGCCGGGACGGCTGGCGACGACGAATTCGCATTCGCGGAATATTGCCTCCGACTGGCGCCATTGCGCGATGTCGGCGAAGGCGTCCATGCCGATTAGTAAGAAAAGTTTGTCGGCGCCCTTGCACGACTGTTTCAGGCGGCGGATGGTGTCGATGGTGTAGTTAGGCCTGAGCTCGCGCGCTTTGCGAGGATTATTTCGGACCGGCTCTACATTTTCTTCGGGAGCTTCCAGCAGCGACGGTATGAAGGATTTTTCCGGCGCGGTGGCAAGAGCGAGCATGGCGAAACGGTGGACGAAGGGCGAGAGCGGCTGGCTTTGTTTGTGGGGCGGGACGTTGGCGGGGACGAAATGAATGCGGTGCAGCTTGCAGTGCTCGAGTGCGGCGCGGGCAAGGGCGAGATGTCCGCGATGCACGGGGTCGAAGGTGCCGCCGAAGAGTCCGATGTTCATGTGGTGTGGTCGCTTCAGCGGCTAAAGCCGGGTTGGTTAAGGGGCCGCCTTTCGGCGCGGCTGAAGCCGCGCTGCTTCAAATCAAGGCCGAGCTTAGAGATCGGCCCTTCCAAATCAAAATCAAGTTTACGATTAGTTCGCGTCTCTGGATTCCGGAGGAGATGCTAGCGGAAACGCCGTGGCATTGTCCAACTGGGCGTCCTACCGCGGGCCAAGGGACATTGCTGCGAACTGCTGATGGGCCGAGAAGAAATGAACTCCTGTAACGTATCTGTTTTTCAACTTAAGAACTAGGATGGGGGCATGCGAGTAACCCTCCCCCTACTTCGCATCCCGCCGGCACGCGCTCCCATTCTGCGATATGGGGTGGCCGTTCTGAGTACGGCTCTGGCGCTGATTCCCACGGTCATGCTCGCCGACGTGTCGGAGAGCCGGCTCGCGCTGTTTGGCGTGGCAGTGATGGTGAGCGCATGGTATGGGGGATGGAAGCCGGGACTGGTCGCCACTTCATTCGCGCTGACGGTGGGGGCCTATTTTTCGCTCGCGGGACGACATACGCCGGAGCAGTTGCGGACTGCCATCCTGCGGCTCTCGCTGTTCTTTTTTGTGGCGATGCTCATCTGCTGGCTGAATGCGGCCTTGCGCGCCTCCCAGGAGAACTTACGGCTGTCGGAGCTGAACTTCCGGTCGCTGGTCACTAACGCGCCCTACGGGATTTGCCGGTGCGACTCCGCCGGCAAGATTCTCGATGCGAATCCTGCCTTTCTTGACATGCTCGGGACTTCCTCTGACGAATTGATCGGGCAGCACATTTTTGGGCTGTATGCGGAACAGGAAAAATGGTTCGACCTTGCGGATTATCTGCGCTCTTCAGCGCCTTTCAAGGGACTGACGGCGGAATGGAAGCGCGGGGATAACACTACGACCGTGGTTCGCGTCTCCGGGCGTTCGGTGGCGAATGGCAAAGAAGGCGTGGTGTTCGAATTGTTTGCCGAAGACGTGACCGAGCGGCGGGTGCTGGAGGACCAACTGCGGCAATCGCAAAAAATGGAAGCAGTGGGCCGGCTGGCGGGCGGCATTGCGCATGACTTCAACAATCTGCTGATGGTGATTTCCGGTTATTCGGAATTTTTGCTGGAGCGGTTGGGAGCGGAACCGAACCTGCGCGGTCCGGCGCAGGAAATTGCCAGCGCGGCGGAACGGGCGTCGTCGCTCACCCGGCAACTGCTGGCCTTCAGCCGCAAGCAGATGCTCGCGCCACGGGTAGTGAATCTGAACGACGTCGCGACGGAAAATATAAAAATGCTGACGCGCATGATCGGCGAAGACATTGATCTCGTCATGGTGCCGGGACAAGGATTGTGGCCGGTGCGCGCCGACGCGGGACAGATCGAACAAGTCATCATGAACCTGGCGGTCAATGCGCGCGATGCGATGCCTTCGGGGGGGAAACTGACGATCGAGACCTCGAACATCACGCTGGATGACGAGTACGCGCGCTATCACGCACCGTTGCGGGCCGGGGAGTACGTTGTGGTCGCCATCAGCGACACCGGCGCCGGCATGGATACCGAAACCCAGTCTCACATCTTCGAACCTTTTTTCACCACGAAGGGAACGAAGGGAACGGGTCTTGGGCTGTCGACGGTGTATGGCATCGTCAAGCAGAGTGGAGGATATATCTGGGTGTCGAGCGAGGTAGGGCGAGGGACGACGTTCAAGATTTATTTGCCGCGCGTGGCGGCGACGGGCGAAGCGGCAGCCCCTGTGGCCGCGGCGCCGATCGAGGAGCGCAAAGTGGAACCGGGGACGGAGACGATCCTGCTGGTGGAAGATGAGGCTAACCTGCGCTACCTGGCGCGGCAATATCTGGAGAAGCAGGGATACAAAGTGATTGAGGCAGCCGATGGAGCGGTCGCGATGCAGATTGCGGTCGCGCATGAGAAGACGATTCATCTGCTGCTGACCGATGTGATTATGCCGGGCATGAATGGGCGAGAACTGGCGCAACGTATTTCTGAAATTCGGCCGAACATGAAAGTGCTGTACATGTCCGGCTACACGGAAAATGTGATCGGACACAACGGCATCATGGACGCGGGGATACGCCTGCTCCAGAAGCCCTTCAACCTTCGCGACCTGAAAAGCATAGTGCGCGAAGTGCTCGATGCTACTCCAACTAGTCCGGAGGTCGCCATGGGAATGCAATCCACAGCCCCCCAAGACAGTTCGCGTGCCCGGAGAATTCCGCCGGCGCGTGCGGAAAGATTTCAACTGCACCTGCCGCTGCGTTATCGCCGACTGGGCGAGAACGAGTGGCATGTGGGAAAAACGGAAAATATCAGCCGGTCGGGATTGTTGTTTGAAGCCGATGAAGTGTTGCAGCCGAGCGCGCAGGTGGAGATCAATCTGGTGCTGCCGGCGGAAATTGCGGGGCTATCGGCGACGGAAGTGGTGTGCCGGGGAGAAGTGGTAAGAACGGTTGAGCACCGGGGAGAGACGGTGAGTCCGGCGCTGGCGGCGCGGATTCTGCAGTATCACTTTCAGCATGGGCCGCTGCCGCGGGCGTGAGGGGGACCCACGAAGCCGCTTTCGCAGTTCCGATTTGCAGTTTAATCCCCATTTTGCACATCTTGGTTACGGCTAGAGGCATAAACCTTTACCCGTATTGACTGGAAACCTGCAAGCGAATAGAGTGCATAAGCATTAGTTCACATGGTCTGTGGGCAGGAGGAGCGCGATGTCCGAGGAGCTTAGCAAGTTGTTGGAGATGGCTCGTAGGGTTGAAATGACGCCGGAGCAAGCGGAAGAACAGCGGCGAAGTTTTGCGTACGGGAACACGAAAATCGAAAATGATTCAATCACTTGGGACAGGATCAATCGCGCTGCGGAGACTCTGAAAAATAAATAGCGGAGGGCCTGTTGCCGCGCGAGCCGCATCAACTTTTTGATACTCCTGAACAGAAGGCCGACCTCGAGGCGAGGAACGGCCTTTTGCAGTTTGATGAGGTAAAGAAGCTTGTTGCAGAGTCCGTCAGCGGTTTCAGGCTCACTCCCGATATTCTACGCCGCCTCCAATATCTAGCGATTCGTGACATTTACACATGTGCCGGAAAGTTCAGAACCGGCGCTGTGTATCTGCTTCGCAGCGATCAGGACCCAAACCTTCACCAACCGCCACCGTGGGAACACGTAGTGCCATTGGTGGATGGGATGTGTGAGTACGTCAACACGCACTTCAACATGTCCGCCATCCATTTAACGGCTTACGTAATGTGGAGGCACAATTGGATCCATCCTTTTTTTGGCGGCAACGGCAGAGTGTCCCGAGCATTGTCGTACTTCGTTTTGTGCGCACGTCTCGGATACTACCTGCCGGGAAGCCCGACAGTTCCGCAGCAAATTGCGGACGTGCCTAAGAACAGGGATCGATATTACAGGGCACTTCAGGCCGCGGACGCCGCCGATCGAAACGGAAGGTTGGATGTGTCTTCGATGGAGGAACTGGTATCGGATTGTTTGGCTGCACAGCTCTACAGCGTCCACCAACAGGCGGTGCGGGGCCAGTGAACTGATTTCGAAGCTTCTTACGAATCTTCTTGCTCGGCCAGCTTCAAGGCTTTCTCGCGAAGTTCTTGAACCGCTCCGGCCATCGCGTATTTCAGGTCTTCCATTCCTTTGCCTGTTACGGCCGAAATCTCATAAAGCTTCAGCTTCCTTTTCTGGCAATAGCGTTTCAGGGCGGCGAGCTTGTCCTTGTTTACGGCGTCGATTTTTGAGGCGGCCATGATCATCGGCTTCTCGTCGAGATGAGCGCCGAAGCTGCCGAGTTCGCCGAGGATTACTTCGACGTCTTTGGTGACGTCGGGGCGGCCGCTGGAGTCGGAAACGTCGACCAGATGGACGAGCAGGCGCGTGCGCTCGATGTGGCGCAGGAACTGCGTGCCGAGTCCGGCGCCTTCGTGAGCGCCCTCGATTAATCCGGGAATATCGGCGACCACAAAACTGATTTCATTTCTTGCGTCGCCCACGGCGACTACGCCAAGGTTCGGCTCGAGGGTGGTGAAAGGATAGTCGGCGATCTTGGGGCGCGCGGCGGAGATGCGGGAGATCAGTGTGGACTTGCCGACGTTGGGATAGCCGACCAGGCCGACATCCGCGAGGAGTTTCAATTCCAGGCGATAGGTGTGTTCCTCGCCGGGACGACCCTCTTCATGTTCGCGCGGCGCCTGATGTACCGATGTGGCGAAGCGGGCGTTGCCGCGGCCACCGCGTCCGCCGCGGGCGATTACGAAGTTCTGGTCGGGTTGGGAGAACTCGAAAAGCTTTTCTCCGGTTTCGTCGTCATAGACGATGGTGCCGACCGGGACTTTCAGGACGATGCCCTCGCCCTCGCGGCCGGTTTTGTTGGAACCTTCGCCGTGACGTCCGCGCTGAGCGGTGTGCTCGGGGTTGAAGCGAAAATGCACGAGCGTGTTGTGACGCTCGCTGGATTCCATGACGATGTCGCCGCCCTTGCCGCCGTCGCCGCCGGAGGGTCCGCCGCGGGGCACGAACTTCTCGCGGCGGAAGGCCATGCAACCGTTGCCGCCGTCGCCCGCCTTGACTCGGATTTTTGCCTCGTCGATGAACATGGGGTTGGTCTTCGGTCTTCCGTTGTTGGTCGTTAGTCGTTAGTCGTCAGTCGTTAGTCTTTGGCCCACGGCCGCCGGGTTTTCGCTAACGACTATCGACCAACGACCGAAAAAAAGCCTCGTCCCGAAGGCGAGGCTCTATGTGCCGCGTAACCTTTCGACAACGAGAGTCTTACTGGATCTCTACCGGTTCGACCATCACGAACTTGCCCATCTGTCCTTTGTTGAGGAACTTGATGCGTCCGGTGATCTTGGCGAAGAGGGTGTCGTCTTTGCCGCGGCCGACATTGAGGCCGGGCTTTACGCGCGTGCCGCGCTGGCGCACGATGATGGTGCCGCCGGGGACGATCTGTCCGCCGAATGCTTTAAAGCCAAGCCGCTGCGCGTTGGAGTCGCGGCCGTTTCGTGAAGTGCCTTGTCCTTTTTTGTGTGCCATAAAACCTCATTTGTCAGTTGCTAGTGGTGGCCAGTAGAACTGGGACGGGTGCATCGCCCGTCTGAATATCTTTACTTTTTCTTTGCGGTTTTCTTGGCCGCCTTTTTGGGTGCGGCTTTTTTCTTGGCCGAACTTTTTTTCGCTTTCGGCTCCGCGTCGTGCGCTTCTTCCGGCTCGGCTGCCCGGATTTTCCTTATCTTTGGTTCCTTTTTCGGCAATTCGGAAGCTTTGAAGCTCTGGCCGCCGAAGGCGATTTCCGAAATCCGTACGGCTGTGTAGGACTGACGGTGGCCGCGGAGTTTCTTGTATTGTTTCTTGCGCTTGTAATGGAAGACCAGGATCTTGGCGCCGCGGCCTTCTTCGACGACTTCGCCGACCACGCGGGCGTCGGCCTGCTTGCCTACTTGTCCATCGTCGCCGGAAACTGCCAGCACGTCGGAGAATTCCACCGAACCGTCACCGTTAGCGCCGGTGCCAAGTTTTTCGACTCGAATTACGTCTCCGGGCGCCACCCGGTACTGCTTTCCACCGGCGCGGATAACCGCGTACATACGTCTGCCTCCGTCGAATGTCGTTGAAATTCAGCCGAAACCGAGCCCGGAGCGCACACGGGCGCAACCCAGGGGGCTTGCCGATATTCCTGTGCTTGCTGTGTTTTCCGCCGCGGCGCTTTAGCAGCCAAGGCAGGCGTCCCCAGAACGGGTCGGCGAGTACAGGCAAACTCCACTATTCTAACGTGGGGTGTGGAAATCGGTCAAACAGAAATGCGTGACGGTCGCGTTGCGCTTTTTCGCGCGGGGTTGATTGCGCGCAGAGATCCTTCGCTCCGCCCGAAGAACGGCTACGCGCAGGATGACATCAGAAATTTAATTTAGCCAACTACTTACCCTTTTGCGGTTTGGCTTTTCGTGTGCGAGAATTCCGGCGAATTCCTGGAGGAGACATTCTCTATGCTTAACCGCGTTCTAGTCGCTTCATTCTGTCTTTTTTTCCTGACGATCTCTGGCTTCCCTCAAATTTCAGCACAAGCGGCGGCACGGGCGAAGAAAGTGGCGATGAAGAAGGCCGGGCCTGTTCCCGACCGAGCCTACATCCAGAAAATATGGGATGGATGGTCGACGCTTGACCCTGGCAACGTCGCGCAGTATTACGCCACCACTGGCCCGCACACGTTCTTCGATATTGCTCCGCTGAAATATAACAACTGGGAGGAATACTCGAATGGCGTGAAGGCGGTTGTGGCCGGATATAAGAGCGCAAAGTTTACGGTGAACGATGATCTGGCGATTCATCCGCATGGCGATCTCGCCTGGGCGACGGCCACGATTGCGGAACAGATGACCACGAAGGCGGGCAAAGTCGAGATGGGCAATTTTCGCTGGACGGGGATTTTCGAGAACGAGGACGGCAAGTGGGTGGTCGTGCATGAGCACGTGTCGGAGCCGATTCAGTAGGATCTCGTCCTACAAATTTGTCACCATCGTGTCATCCCGGGTGAAGCGAGAGGTCAGTTTGTCGGCCCGCAGAGCGGCTCAGTGATAGCGGCAGTGGTCGCGAAGCTGGACCCTGTCGCGCTTTCGGGGAACCGATACTGGCGCGCGAAGCAGTGGCCTGACGGGATGCAACCGATCCGGAGCTATTGGTGGGTTGTGCTTGTCTGCCTTACCGTCGGGCTGACGATCGGGCTGACGATCGGACTTACGATCGGACTGCGGGATCTGCGGTTAGGCGTGGACGACGGGAGTGCGATCTGGAAGCGATTTTCGAGCACATGCGGAACATTGCTATTGCCGTGGCTGCAACCCCGCGCATCAGAGCTGCATGGAAGCCCGTCGCGGGGGTGGAAGAAAATGTCGAAGAAAATGCCGAGGAAGATGTGGGTCCCGAGAGTTGACCAACGTCAGCGCGCAGGCGCAGCAGTTGTTCGTACAGCTCGAGGAACGACTGCGTAACAGTTTCCCAACGATACTGATTCGCCGTTGCCAAGGCGCGTTGAGTTTTTTCGGCAGCGGCGGTTCGGTTGGTGACGGCTTCCCTGACGGCATCGGCGAAGCTCTCCACATCGGCATGGACCGTCCATGCGTTCCGAGGGTTCGCGTAAGAAACTACGCCGCCGGAATTGGGCGCCACCAGCGGGATTCCCGAGGCCATTGCCTCGAGAGGGGCAATGCCAAAGGGCTCGCGAGGATTGGGATGAACGAAAACATCTGAACTGGCGTAGATATCGGCAAGAACATTCTTATCCGCGATGTGTCCGAAGAACTGAACCCGGCCGCGTAAATCGTGGTCGCATCGACGTTCCCAAAATTCGCGATCCACCCCGTCACCGACGACGAGCAGCCGATACTCGCGCTGGCCGTGGCATGCGAGGCGAGCCATCAGGTCAAACAGCAGTTGTAGATTTTTTTCGGGCGCGAGACGGCCCGCGTAGAGAAGAAGAGCTGCGTCCTCAGCAACGCCGAGATTCTGTAGGAGCCGTCGGCGGAGTTCGGGTCGCCGCCGTTGCGGCGAGAAATGAGCGAGATCCACGCCCATGGAGCGAATCCAGGTTTTCCGGGGCACCAGTTGCCCGCGGGCGGCGGCGCGCAACTCCGCCGCGGTGTATTCGGAGTTGGCAATGTGATGATCGAAGAAAGGGAAGTAGAACCACTTCATGTAGATCGAGCAGAACTTCTGAGAGAACGGGATAGAACCAAAATAGGCGCGAACGTTATCGTCCATGCGCTCCTGGCTCAGTCCGACGACCAGCGGACGATAGTTCAAGGTTTGTACCAACTGCATGCGTAGCAACGCGCCCAGATAGTTCAGAGTGTATTTGTCGGAGATTTCGATCAGATCGGGAGATTCGAAGGCCAGAATTTTTTGCAGTTTGCTGCCCGGAGAGAGGAACTGGGAGGGGAAAATAGCGCGGTATTCGGAGTTCAGAAAGGCCTTGGGAGCGAGAACATGGTAGATCCTGCCGAACTCGCCCACCTCTTCGACCCGGTCGGCCGGAGCGGGCACAACCAGGCGAATATCGTGGCCCTTGCGGTTCGCAGCCGCGATCAATGCCCGATAAAAAGTAGCGATGCCGCCCGAGGTCTCATGCCACGCATTCGTCAGGTGCAGAGTCTTCATCGAAGGAAGCTAGCTCCCAAGAGACAGGTCACCTCGTGGTTCGGTTAACAGTTTCAAAGAACGATTCTTCATATACCGGGCAAGTTTGCGGGGCAGAACGGCCAGGAATCCGAACAGAAGCCGGGGCAGGCGGCGCAGGTCTCCGCCGAAGCCGCCGCCCTCACCGCCGACCAGCAGCGCGCCGCGCCGCATGGCGTACCAGTTAAAGAGCGCTGAGACGGCGCTCACCACTAAGGAGACGATGGCGGCGACGCGCAGGTGAGGCGTTCCCCGGAACCAATGTAGTAAATATTCCAACCCCTGAAAGAACAGCGGGAGCAGGACCGCCAGGAAGATTCCGGTGAGCCACTGCGGCTCGGCATCTTTCAGGCTTTGCACCACGCTGCCGTAAAAGCCTGCGCTTACGGCGCAGAAAATCGACTCGGTAATTACGGCAGACAGCATAGCTCTCCACCCCTGACGGAGTGCGGCGACAAAAAAGATTGGCGCGCGCAAAATCACGCTCAGGAAAGCGGATTTCCAGTTCCAGAGCATCAAGATTCGGCGGGGGTGCAGGAAGACGGCCGATAAAAGGCCGATCACGGGCGCGGCAGGCTTGAGCGGCGCGGGCGTAGTTGTTTTGCGTGGAGGATTTGTGTCCACGGTTGCAGTATGGTCCAGATTTGGCCGCAGAAAGATTAATTCATTGTTAAAAAAAGGAATTCCAAAAAACAAATTCACACAAAAATGTTTAAAACGTAATTTGCCTTTAATGTCTTTATGAAATTTTTTCCACAACACCATCCTGGTGCCGGGTTGTCGACAAGGAGGCGATTTGCAACGCAAAGTAACCTGCCTTTGGAAAGAACCCCGAGCTGCGGCGCCTTATCATTTCGGCGTATCGCTACACAGCCACACTAACCATTCGAAGGAAGGGCTGTACTTCATCGCGCAGTATGCCGCCCGCCACTGGCCGTTGCAGCGAGCGCTGGCAGCGCAGGATAGAAAGGCGCAGCGCGAGGCGGGCGTAAAGGTCGATTTCTGGAAAGGCTACTGGGTTCCGCCTCTTCCCCCCCTTGCCGCTTTCGAACTGGAAAAGAAGCAGATCGAAGCGGTTTTGGAACTCGACGCCATGGTTTCCATCACGGACCACGACAATATCGAGGCCCCGATGTTGCTGCGCGTGGTTCCCGAAGCCCGGCGGATTCCGGTCTCGGTGGAATGGACGGTTCCCTTTGAAAGCACGAAGTTCCATCTCGGAGTTCACAATCTTCCCAGCGGTCGCGCAGAATCCATCATGGCGGACCTGGCTGAGTATACGAGCCATCCCATGGCCGGCCCCCGGCTGACCGAACTCCTGCGCGGGCTGCATGAAATTCCTGAAGTGATGGTCATATTGAATCACCCCATGTGGGATCTGGGAGGCGAGGGGCGGGAGCGGCACGAGTTGAATCTGCGGACATTCCTTTGCCGGCACGGCCAATACCTGCATGCGCTCGAGCTGAGCGGCATCCGCAGCTGGCAGGAGAACCAGTACGTGCTGCAACTGTCGGAAGCGTGCGACCAACTGGTTATCTCAGGAGGCGATCGTCATGGCTGCGAACCGAATGCGGCCCTGAACCTTACGCGCGCGGAGAGCTTTACGGAGTTCGTTCATGAAGTGCGCAGCGAACGATCGAGCCACGTTCTCTTCATGCCGCAGTATACCGAGCCCAACACGCTGCGCGTGTTGCAGACATTGTTGGACGTGATCCGGGAGAGTCCCGATTACTCGATTGGTTCGCGGCGTTGGGATGAGCGGGTTTTTCACCCCGACAGCGCCGGAGTCATACGGCCTTTGGCGGCCCTTTGGGAGAAACCTCCGTTCTATATTCGCTATTTCTTTTCGGTGGTCGCTTTATTGGAAGTGAGTGCGGTGAAAGGGGCCATGCGGTTGGCGCTCGCGCGGCCGGAACGCGAAAATGATCTTCTAGAGAGGAGCCAGGAGGCTGCTTCATGATGTCAAATACTTTGCGGGTAGCTTTTTTCCCCGACGCATACAACGAGATCGATGGCGTCGCGAATACGAGTCGCCATTTTGAGGGGTTCGCGATGCGTCACGATTTGCCGTTTTTGACAGTTCACGGCGGGGCGGCCGACGAATCGCTTCGAACCGGTTCGGTGTGGCGAGTATGCCGCCGTCGCGGAAAGTTTGGCTTCCCCCTCGACAAGAAACACGACTTTGATCTGGCGTTTTGGCGTCACTTCCGGGGGGTGGAGGCCGTGGTTCGCGACTTCGATCCGGACATTATTCACATTACCGGCCCCAGCGATGTTGGCCAACTGGCGTTGGCGATTGCCGAACACCTGCGCATTCCCCTGGTCGCTTCATGGCACACCAACATTCATCAGTACGCGGAACAGCGCGCAGCATCGTTGCTTTCGTTCGTTCCGAAGGGTGTCCGAGCGAAGTTGAGCGCTGCCATTCGCAAAGGCAGTCTTTTAGCGACGCTGCGCTTTTACCACGCGGCTCAACTCCTCTTTGCGCCCAACCAGGAACTCATTGAAATGATCGAGAAGGGGACGGGGAAGCCCTGTTATCCGATGTATCGCGGAGTGGACACCGAACTGTTCCATCCGCAACGGCGGAGGCGCGAAGAAGGCCCTTTCGTCATCGGATACGTCGGCCGCCTGACAGTGGAGAAGAATATTCGCTTTCTCGCCGATTTGGAGCGCAGGTTGATCGACGACGGATTGACCAACTTCCGCTTCGTCATTGTGGGGCAAGGCGCTGAGGAACTGTGGCTTAGAGCGAATATGCCAGGGGCTACGTTCACCGGGGTGTTGAAAGGAGAAGCGCTGGCCCGAGCTTATGCCAACATGGATGTGTTCGCGTTCCCGTCGCGAACCGACACGTATGGAAATGTTGTTCTGGAAGCGTTAGCCTCGGGGGTTCCGGCGGTCGTGACCGACAGTGGAGGACCACAGTTCATCGTCCGGCAGGGAGAAACGGGATTTGTGGCCCGGGACTTGCACGAATTTGCGGTAAACATTACGAACCTTGCCCAGCATCCAAACGAGTTAAAGCTGATGCGCAGCAATGCGCGGGCCCAGGCCGAGACCGCCTCGTGGGACGCGGTATTCAAGTCGGTGTATGCCGCCTACGAGCGGGTACTGCGGAGTTCCGTAACAACCGGAAGAAAGATTCGCATGCGTCCGCACACCGTACTGCCCTGAACCGGCTTGTGCTTCAAAGCGTCGCGGCGAGCCGAACCAGTTAAGGCGAATCATTTGAGGCCTAACCATTTGAGGCCTGCCATTTGAGGGAAGATGAATACTTCAAGGCAAATCCGCAGCATCGGGAAAGTGCTAGTCGTCGTGGGCCTTCTAGGGACTACCTCGCTATTGGCCAGGGCACAGGAGGCTGCTCCTCTAGCGATCTATGCGACGGCGTCACTCCATGCACCGCTGCAACTTGAACAGGTGGTCAAGAACCTCGAGGAGCGGAACGCAAGCCGGGCGGCCGCGCTCAGCCAATTCGAGGGGGAGCGCGTCTATCGCATGCAATATCGCGGCTTTCCCAGCGATCACAATGCCGAGATGGTGGTGAAGGTCAATTATCGCGCTCCCGATTTCAAGGAGTTCGAGGTTGTCTCACAGACTGGTTCCAAGTTCATTCTGGACCATGTGTTCAAGAAACTGCTGGAGGGAGAAAAGGAAGCCGCGAAAGCAGAAAACCGGAGCCAGAGCTCGCTGACCAGGGATAATTACGATTTCGAACTCGCGGCCTACGAGCCCGGTTCCGATGGTGGGCAATACGTGCTCAATCTGTTGCCCAAATCCAAGAATAAATTTCTCTATCGCGGAAAAATCTGGGTTGACGGCAAAGATTTTGCGGTGCTTCGGATCGAAGCCGAACCGGGAAAGAACCCCTCGATGTGGATCAAGAAGACTGTGATCAATCACAAATATGTGAAGGTCGACGATTTCTGGCTCCCCGAGGAGAATCGCACCGAAAGCGTATTGCGTTTGGGAGGCACCGCAACCCTTTCCATCGAGTACCGCAGCTACAAGATCCTCAAGTCATCCCCGCTGAACGCAGCCGCGGAGAACAACGTGGGCTTCCAATCCATAGCACGCTAGCCAGCACGTCCTCATCCTTCAAGGCAGGAAGATCGGCCAAGGCAGGAAGATCGGCGAGAATCTCGTCGATGGAATCTCTGGCAAATCAGTGCATCGTATCTTCCGGTTCCGGTGGGACTTTGGGAGCGGTGCGGAGAAACTTGATCAAACCGGCTCCAGTTGCCTTTCCGGCGCGCTTCCTGAAGAAGTCGGCGGCCGTTTCTACCACGCCGACTTTCTGGGCGACGGCGGCGGCAATCCACTGATTCAGAGACACGCCGTCTTCCTTCGCCAAGCGCTGCGCCGCTTTCTTGATCGAAAGGGGAAGCTTTAGGGGATAGGTTGCTTTGCTCATAATCTCACCTTCTTCAGTAATTCTGCTGGGCGCATGATAGCAATTTCAAATCGCTCACCTGCGGCTGCAAAGTCGGCCACATTGTACGTGACCAGGGCGTCTGCCTGACCGTTAATGGCGGCTTCCAGAACCATCTCATCATTCGGGTCTCGCGTCTGCGGCCGCCACTGAAAATGAACCTCGACGGGCTCGATTAAGGCCGCGAGTTCCGCCAGGAATTCATCAATCTGGTTTTCTGTCAGACCATGAGCCAATCGATGTTCCGGGCGCTTTAGTACATCTTCGTATTCCAAGAAGAGCGGCGGGGTCGCCAATATCCCTATGCGCCTCTCAGCAACCAAGCGTAAAACTGCATTTCCCGCCCCGAGCCGCGTTCGCAATCCGGCGACAACGACCGACGTGTCCACGATGATTTTTAACACTACATCCTATAGTATATCACATGTCATAGGGCGCCTCCTCCGAGCTTGTCGTTCCAGTAAGTCAAGATCAACTTCAAGGTCAAAGGCAGTGGACAGAGCCTGCCCGGAGTTCTGGGGCACGTCCTCCGGGCGGCAGTGAATTGCTTGCACGGTGTGTAAGTTATTGAAAAAGTTGCGGCGGAAAATCCGACGCAAACATTTATTCTTAGTTTTCCACGCCGTTCCACAGGGAAGTCGCATCGTCCACAGCTTCTGCACAACGGCGGAAGTTTTTTGTGTTGCGGGGCGCAACAATCTGGCCGAGAGTGGGTTCAGCGAAACGTGAGAGTTCCTGAGCTTGCCGAATGATTGCGGCAGAGCCAGCGGCAACCGGCGATTCTCGAGGGTGAATTGCCGGGGGACACTCCAGAAAACGCGCGTGAGCGCGACTGGTTGCCCGGGCGTTGCGGCCTCCTCCCCCACCTCGCTCCTCTTGCTTCTTTGAAGCGTGGAGCAGGAAAGGACCGCTGGCCACCGCAGCAATCGCAGGTGCGTGATCGCAAGATTGCAAACCGGCGACTGGCTTTGGCAAAAGCGGCACTCCTTGGGGAGCGCTGTCGGGCTGAAGCAGTCATTTCGCCTCCGCCACCAAGCGGTGACGAGGCAGGGCGCGGGAATCCACGTACGAATGCGGTCGGGTGGCTGGCCTGACCGCATTTGTTTTTCTAGTACTATCTTCCTCACAGTTCCCATCTTTCTCCTCCTTGGGAAGCGCCTGAGATGAAACCTGCGTCCTTTGCGGTCTAGGCTTTCTTTGGGCTACTGGCAAAATCAAAACCCTCAAACCGCAAAGAACGCGAAGATGGGTGCGCAGCGTTTCACCAGCGCTTCTTGAAATTCGTATTTTATTCGCCTACACTCTGGATTTGACCGAGTGGCTACGAATGACGCGCCAAACTTTTTTGGATTTGGTCTGAGATTTCCTACAGGGCTCGCGTGCATTCACAAGGGCAAGGAGACTAGTGTTCGGTTTGCAGCTGCGGAAGCTTACGGAGAAAGAAACTGTTGGCAACCACCGACTACAGCATCAGCACACTTCCGGCGAACGTTGAAGCCGAGCGTTCGATTCTAGGCGCGATCCTGCTCGACAACTTTGCCTACAACCAGGCCGCAGAGCATTTGCGGATCGAGGATTTTTCGCTGGACTCGCACCGGCGGATTTACTCGCGCATGGTGGATCTGGCCGAATCATCCCGGCCTATCGATATGATCACGCTGATCGAGGAACTCGATCGGCACAAGGATCTCCAACCGATCGGCGATGTCGCGTATGTGGCAAGCCTGGTTGATGGCGTGCCGGACCGGCCGAGCATTGAGCACTACGTCAAGATTGTCCGCGACAAGGCGCTGCTGCGCGGATTGATCTCCGCCGCGACCACCGCGATTGCGCGAGCGTCGGATCAGTCGGACTTAGCCGAAGAAGTTATTAATGACGCCGAAGCCGCAATCTTCGGCCTTTCGGAAAAGCGCATTGGGCGCGGCTTCATGGGGGTGCAGGAGATCGTCCGCGAATCGTTTGGGTCGGTCGACGCGCTGTTGCAGCGCGGCCAGCGCATCACGGGACTGGCGACTCACTACACCGATCTCGATGAGATGACGTCGGGATTGCAGCGCTCCGATCTGGTGATCATTGCGGCACGGCCGTCGATGGGCAAGACGGCGTTCGTGATGAACATCGCCGAAAACGCCGCGATTGAAGATCAGCAAGTCGTCGGAGTCTTCTCGCTGGAAATGTCGCGCGAGGCCCTGCTGATGCGCTTGCTCTGTTCGCAGGCGCGGGTCGATGCCCACAAGATGCGCACGGGATCGCTGTGGCAGGACGATACCAAGAAAGTTGTGCGTGCCATGGAGCAACTGGCGCACGCGCCGATTTTCATCGACGACACTCCCGGCATTTCCCTGAGCGAGATGCGCGCTAAGGCGCGGCGCTTAAAGCAGGCGCAGGGCGGAAAGCTCGACCTGATCATCGTCGACTATTTGCAATTGATGTCGGGCGGGAGCAAGCGCTTCGAGAATCGCACGCAGGAAGTGTCGGCGATTTCGCGGGGGCTGAAGGCGTTGGCCAAGGAATTGAGCGTTCCGGTGATTGCGCTGTCGCAATTGAGCCGCGCTCCGGAGAGCCGCGGCGGAGATCATCGTCCGCAACTCGCCGACTTGCGCGAGTCCGGATCGATTGAGCAGGATGCCGACCTGGTCATGTTCATTTTCCGCGAAGAGATTTACAAGCCCGACGACGCCGAGTTGCAGGGTAAGGCCGAAATCATTATTGCCAAACAACGAAATGGGCCAATAGGCAAGGTGAAGATGGCGTTCCTGAAGAGCAGCACGCGATTTGAGTCGCGCGCCGATGATGGCAGCGATCCAGAGGATTAGCTTTCGGCTACAGCGATCACTGTAGAAGTGGCTAGGAGAGTCCCTTAGAAGTGCCTAGGTAAGTCCCTTAGGAACTTAGGTTTGCATAGTTCGTCCGACCGATCCGTTTCCCTGTGGAAAAGCTTGTGGAATTGAAAACCGTGTTCGGAATTTCTTTTAGCAAAGAAGTTGCCATCGGTTTTAAAGGGACAAGTTCGCGTCTTTAAATCCATGAATAGTAACCAGTTATGCAATTCACGAGACATTAACATGACGGCTGGGCAAGCAGGAGTGGATTCGTTTCTCTTTTGAGATTTGCACATTTTGAGGTTCCGGCACTTTAGTTTTCGGCTCATTTTCAGCGGTTTTTCGCTCTCCGTCACTTCGCCCGGGCCGCAACAAAAGGCTGATCGGAACCATCGGTTTCGGTGATGGCGCGGTTGCAGCCGGCCAAGGGAACAACGAGGGAATTAGTTGCTCCTTTCGCCAACTCGACCGTAACGATTTTCCATCCTGACTTGAGGCAACCAGAGGGGATCGCTTGAATTCATATGCAACGACGCAGACTACCCTTTTCTAAGTCAATTCCAAGATGATCCGATCCTGCGTCACCGTACTCTCGGAGAATACGTTACCGTGAACAAACCCCCTCTGCTGCCGATCTGCGTGCTTCTCCTAGTTGTATCCTCGCAATGTCAAGATTCGCAGAGCCGATTCGACATCTTCGCCGGATACATGCACCTGAGTTATCCCGTTACCGACATCTACGGCAGCTCTTGGGCTCGGCAAGGTTTTGACGGAGGGGAAGCCTCCGCTGCCTATAGATTAGGAAAGTACTACGCAGCGGAAGCCGATTTCTCCGGCGCCATCGGACCCACTATGAACAATGGTAATACGCCCAACGAATACACTACTTCCACCAGAACCTATATGGCAGGGCCACGGTTCTTCACCAACTTTCACAGGGTCGGAGTGTTCGGCCATGTCCTCTTCGGAGGTCTGACCTTTACTCGGGGATTCCCGGGCGATTCCGGAACGTCGTTCGCCTTTGCTCTCGGTGGCGGCGTCAATCTTTGGGCCACGCGGCACATCGGCGTTCGCCTGGTGCAGTTCGACTACCTGCGCAACACGAACAGCGTGGCTGGAGAGGACGCCGATGCAAGATCCCAGCCCAGCACCAACTATCGCGTGTCCACCGGTATCGCGGTCCGATTCTGAACGGCTGGGGCACACCCACAATCTGCTCGGAATCACCCGACGGAAATCAGTCCAGCGGCCGCACCCAGATGTTGCGGAAGCTGATGGGTGGGCTGGGGTCGCCGTGGGCCTGAAGTTTGATGGGCGCTCCATCAAACGCTTTATAGAAGGGCTGGCCGATGTAGCGGGTTTCGCCTTTTAGCTCGAAATGATTCTGCACCAGTACGCCGTTGAAAAAGACGGTGACGTAGGCGGGAGACTTCAGCGTTCCGTCGGCGTTAAAGACCGGAGCGGTCCAGGCGATGTCATAGGTCTGCCATTCTCCCGGCTTGCGGTTGGGGTTGGCGAGCGGGACGGCCTGCTTGTAGATGCTGCCGGCTTGTCCGTTGACGTAGGTTTTGTTGTTGTAGTTGTCGAGCACCTGGAGTTCGTAGCCGGCATCGCCGGGTCCGGTGGATGCGAGAAAGACTCCGCTGTTGCCGCGCAACTGGCCGGAGCCGGTGACGTTCTCGGGAATCCGCCATTCGACATGCAGTTGATAATTCTTGAAACTGCGTTTGGTTTCGATGTTGCCGACGGCCTTGTTGACGGTGAGGATGCCGTTGGCGACGGTCCATTTCGCAGGAGCGCCGCGGTCTTTATCGTTGTCCTGCGCGGAAACCCACTCGTCGAGATTCTTGCCATCGAAGAGCACGATCGCGTCGGAGGGCGCGGCGCCGCAGGTTGCGCCGGGCGTCACGACTTTGGGCTCGGGCTGCCAGACTTCGGTGTCTTCGGGCTTGGGCTCGGGCGCGGCGGGTTGCTGAGCGAGCGCAGAAGCGGCGAGAGTTGCGAGCATAAGAAGGGCAGCGGTTAGATAGCGCATGGCGTGAAAAGCATACACCGATCGAGGGATTCCGTGAAAGCCGAGGGATTCTCGAAACCCCGTCTATGGGTGAGATGGCGATTCTGCATACCTCACCGACGAACGATCTCATCACATGCTCCAACTCCTCACTGCCAAGGACAAGGCCGAGCATGTCCTCAAATTCTTCCGTAGCGCCACTCCGCAGAGTTGAGGCAGTGGCACGCAACGATAAGCGTCAACGGCTCAGGCGCACGTGTCAGTTTGGCCCGCTGGGAGTTGTCGGCAAAAAGGTATCAGCGCCGTTCTTCTTCCGGCTTCGTTGGTTCCGCGAAGTGCCACAGAACGCCCGATGGATCGAACACATACGCTACGGTCAGGCCCCACGGCTCAACTCTTGGTGCTGCGGGGGGCGCAACTCCAAACTTGTTAGCCAAATCCAGCGAATTGAGGTGTCGCCACCAGGCGTCAACGTCGTTGACGAGGACGTGCATCACTGTGTTTTCGGCCCACGCTTTAACGTAGTAACCCTGAAGCAGAAAAGCGTGAGTTCCGAGGCTCAATTCGGCGAGAGTATCCCCCAACTGATACGCCTCGAAACCGATCGCTTTATAGAAACGCAAACTCGTCTCGAATTCCTTTGCCGGGAGGAAAGGACGAAACCTGAGAATTTTAGGAATCAGCTGGGTGATCGAGTCCACGAGCAGCTCCCGTATTCCACTCTAAAAATATACGAACCTCTTCCTGCATTGGGCGCAATTGTATGCCTCGCGGCAGCGGATCATTGAATAATTTCTATGCGGGCTAGTTGCTGCCTTCGCCTACTTTTAAAACGGCCAGGAAGGCTTCCTGGGGGATGTCGACGCGGCCGATGCGCTTCATGCGCTTTTTGCCTTCTTTTTGTTTTTCCAGCAGCTTGCGCTTACGGGAAATGTCGCCGCCGTAGCATTTGGCGATGACGTTCTTGCGCATGGCGTGGACGGTTTCGCGCGCGATGATCTTGGCTCCGATGGAAGCCTGGATTGGGACTTCGAACATCTGCCGGGGAATGAGTTCGCGCATTTTTGAAACCAGCAGCTTGCCGCGCTCGTAAGCAAATTCACGATGCACGATGATGGAAAGTGCGTCGACCGGTTCGCCCGCGACTAAGATGTCGAGTTTAACCATGGGCGATTCCCAATAGCCGGCCAGGTGATAGTCGAGAGAGGCGTAGCCGCGCGAGACCGACTTCAGGCGATCGTAGAAGTCGAGCACGATTTCGTTCAAGGGCAATTCATAATGCAGCATGACGCGCGAGGAGCTGACGTATTCGAAAGTTTTCTGCTTGCCGCGTTTTTCTTCGACGAGCTTCAGGATTCCGCCGACGTACTCTTCATTGGTCAGGATGGTCGCGAGGATCACCGGTTCTTCGACTTTTTCGATCTCGCTGGGATCGAGCCAACGCGACGGATTGTCGATTTCGACCATCGTGCCGTCGGTCTTGGTGATCTTGTAGCGGACGCCGGGGGCGGTCGTGATCAGGTCGAGATTGAATTCGCGCTCCAGGCGCTCCTGAATGATCTCCATGTGGAGCAGGCCGAGGAAGCCGCAGCGGAAGCCGAAGCCGAGCGCAACGGAGCTTTCCGGTTCAAAGAAGAATGACGAATCGTTGAGGCGCAATTTTTCGAGCGCCTCGCGCAGTTGCGTGTGCTCGTGGGCATCGACGGTATAGAGCCCGGCGAAGACCATGGGCTTGATTTCTTCGAAGCCGGGCAGCGGTTCGATGGCGGGGTTGGTGTCGTCGGTAATGGTGTCGCCGATTTTTGTGTCGGCAACATTCTTGATGTTGGCGATAATGAATCCCACTTCGCCGGCGGAGAGTTCGTTGATCTCGACTGGCTTCGGGGTGAGCACGCCGAGAGTTTCCGCGTCGAAGGTGGTGCCATTCCACATCAGGCGGATCCGCTGTCCTTTGCGAAGTGTTCCCTGAAACACACGAGTGAGCACGACGACGCCGCGATAAGGATCGAACCAGGAGTCGAAAACCAGCGCCTGAAGCCGATTGTCGGGCGACCCCTTCGGCGGAGGAACGCGTTTTACGATCGCCTCCAGCACATCGGGGACGCCCTGACCGGTCTTAGCACTGATGAGGACCGCGTCGGTGGCATCGAGGCCGACTGCGCCTTCGATCATCTCTTTCGTGCGGGGAATGTCGGCGCTTTGCAGGTCGATCTTGTTGATGACGGGGATGATTTCGAGACCGTGATTGATGGCGAGATACGAGTTGGCGAGGGTCTGGGCTTCGACTCCTTGCGAAGCGTCGACAACAAGAAGCGCGCCCTCGCACGACGCGAGCGATCGCGAGACTTCATAGGAAAAATCCACGTGGCCGGGAGTGTCGATCAGGTTGAGCTGATAAGTCTGGCCGTCCTGCGCGGTGTAGTTCATGCGCACAGCGTGAGCTTTGATGGTGATGCCGCGCTCGCGTTCCAAGTCCATGGAATCGAGAACCTGGGCCTGCATTTCGCGCGCGGTCAGCGATCCGGTCAACTCCAGCAGGCGATCGGCCAGCGTGGATTTGCCGTGATCGATGTGCGCGATAATCGCGAAATTGCGGATGAAAGCGGCGTCCATGAGGCTATGGTTAATCTTTGATTCTAGCAGTTGCCTGTTCCTCTCTGAATTGGACGCGGCCAGGGATCTCAGCCGCTACCAGCCATGGATACGCTCGGAGAGTAGAGTCGGTTTGGGCCCGTGGTGTAACGGAAACACGGCACCTCGCGACGGTCGCAGATGCGGGTTCGAATCCCGTCGGGGTCCACGCTTCGGTTCTGTGGAGCGCGGGTTCCAAAGGGAGCGAAATGCGAGGATAAGCTCCCGACAAAAGTAACTTGACTGCCCGCGGATTGTCGGGCGATACTGATGATGTCGCGGGGTGCCGTTCTGACCCACAGTTTAAGAGCCTCGGAGAATTCCGAGGCTCTTGTTCTTTGCCGCAGTGTGCTGCTCCGTTATCCAACTTCGATAGAATCAGAGCCGCATGCTCGTTCTCGCCTCCGCTTCACCTCGACGACAGGAACTACTTTGCAACGCAGGCATTTCCTTCCGCGTGCAACCCGCGAATGTCGACGAGACTCCGCTGGCGGCCGAGGCGCCGCGTGATTACGCCGAGCGGTTGGCGCGAGAGAAAGCTCTGGCAGTTTCGCGATTGCGGCCGCGCGATACCGTCCTGGGCGCAGACACGATTGTGGTGGTCGACAATACTATTCTCGGTAAACCCCGTGACGCGGACGATGCCGCGCGCATGCTGCGCCTTCTATCGGGGCGCCTGCATTCTGTGATCACAGGTGTTTGCCTGGTAGGGGGAACGTCTGGTTCGTCCTCCGCTCCTTTGTCCCACTCGAAGCCCGGAGCAAACATACGTGGAACTGGGAACCGAGATCTGAGAACTGCCTCCGAAACGACTCTGGTGGCGATGAACGAACTGTCCGAGGATGAGATTCGCGAGTACGTCGCGACCGGCGAGCCGATGGATAAAGCGGGGGCCTACGCGATTCAGGGAATAGCTTCGCGCTGGATTCCGCGGATTGAGGGCGATTACAGCAACGTAGTGGGGCTGCCGGTAGCGCTGGTGTATCGTATGTTGCGCGAGATGGTCGGCGAGGATCAGGCTGGTCGCGAGCGAGATTGACTAGGACTTTTTCTCGTCGCTCGTCTTTGCATCGGTCGTCTTTACGTTTTTCTCTTCTTTCTCTTCTTTGTTCTGTTCGCCTTCGTTCATCGCCGACTTGAAGTTGCGATAGCCATCACCCAGACCCTTGCCCAGGCCCTTGGTCACCGAGGCAAACTTGGATGGCCCGAAGAGGAGCAGAAAAATGATCACGAGCAACAACAGATGTAAAGGAGAAAATAGACCCTCACCCATCGCTCCTCCGTAGGAATATTCGCTGACGCGCAGTAGTGCGTGCGCCGACACGACCCAGACACACAGGCTGATGAGATTCTAGGCCGGTGAAGTCAGCGAGTCAAAGCGGACGCTGCGCCGGACGGATCTCATTCGAGACGCTCACCAAGCGAACGGGAAGAAGTCTATGTTTAGAGTGTTTCTCTCCGAAGGGGTGGCATGCCGAAAATACGTCTTCGCCTGATTGCGCTGCTTTTTCTTGTCTGCGCGGCCGCGTTCGCCTCCGCCCAGGACGCCGCTTCCGCACAGGCCTCGCCGGAACAACAGAGAAAAACCAGCGAACCGTATACGGGAGATCTCTCGGTATTCGATTCGCCAGGACGCGACGAGCGGCTCCAAATCAATCGGGTGATGGACATTCTCGGCATCGCTCCGGGAAAGAATGTGGCCGACATTGGGGCGGGATCGGGCTGGTTTACGGTTCGGGCTGCGCGCCGCGTGGGCGCCCGTGGGTTGGTTTATGCAGTCGACATCAATCCTGAAGCGATTCGCCACATCGGCGAGCGGGCGCAGAACGAGGGGTTACAAAATGTGAAGACGATCTTGAGCAAGCCCGACGATCCGCTGCTGCCATCGGATTCGGTGGACGCTGTGCTCTTGCTGAAGGCTTACCACGAAGTTGCACGTCCGATCGAGTTGCTGCGCAACTTGCGCGCGGCGCTGCGCCTCGGCGCGCGGGTAGGAGTGATTGACCGCAACGGAAACGGAGAAGATCACGGAGTCGGCCGCGAGATCGTGATTCGCGAAGCCAAACAGGCGGGCTACAAGTTAGTCGAGACGTACGACTTCGTGAAGGGCGACAAGATGGATTATTTTCTGGTTTTTACGGCAGCAGAGTAATTTCTTCCACCACCGACCAGGCTGTGCGACTCAAATCGGCGAACGCACTAAGGTCGGCGTCGGAGGCCGCGCCTTGCGGGGTGGCCCAAGCCGCCTCCATCGCGTCCCAACTATCGAAATAAAGTTCAACGATAGCGCTCCACTGCGGGGCCTTCCGCTTGGGATCGGCAATTGGATAATTCTGCGCATACTTTCTGACGCCCGGGAGATTCTTCGCGAGCGCCGCGTGAACCTCCGCGAGATGACGCCGAAATTGTTCTGAAGTCAGATCGGGACGGCGGTAGATGACAACCATGAACTTGAGCAAGCGAGTGTCTCCAGTAAGCGTCTTCCGAGATCGTTCACAGAACATCGTCGAAACGACAATCACGCGCTTTCGATCATTCCGGCCAGAAGCAGCGCGCGGCGCGGCAACTCGGCGATCTCGATGTATTCGTGAACAGCGTGGGCTCCCTGGCCCGCGCCTCCCATGCCGTCGAGGGTCGGGATGCCCAAGACGGCGGTGAAGTTTCCATCGGAGCCTCCGCCGACCGCGGCCTCTTCGAGCTTCCAGTCAACTTGCTTCGCGATCGCTTTCGCTTTCTCGTAGAGTGCGGCGACGCCGGCATTTCGCTCCATCGGCATGCGGTTGATTCCACCCTCGATGGTGAGATTGCAGTGTTTATCGAAGGGCTTGAGCGCTCGCAGTTTGCGATCGAGCGCAGCGGCCTGCTCGGCATTCGCGATGCGTACATCGATTTCGACGGCGGCTTCGGCCGCGATGACGTTGGTGCGGGTTCCGCCGCGGATCACGCCGGGATTTACCGAGATACCCAGCTTCAGATTGTTCAGCTTCGAGATGGCGGCGATCTGGCGGGCCAGTTCTCGGATAGCGCTGTGTCCCTTGGCGGGGTCGAGACCGGCGTGCGCGGCGACGCCCTTCACGTTGAGGACGTATTCGCCGACGCCCTTGCGCGCGGTCTTTACGGCTCCGCGCGATGCGGCCGGTTCGAGCACGAGTACAGCAGCCGATTCCAGCGCCAGCGCCTCGGTGATTTTTCGCGAAGAATAGCTGCCGACTTCTTCGTCGGAAACCAGAAACACAGTGATCGGGCGCGGCAGGCCGCCGCGCCAGGCTTGCAGCGCGGCGATCGCATACAGCATCAGCGCGATGCCCGATTTCATGTCGAGTACGCCGGGGCCATGCATGCGGCCATCAGCAACATAGGAGGGCATGGTGGCGAGCGTTCCCAAAGGATAGACGGTATCGAAGTGGCCGAGGAGCAGAACGGGGCGAAGCGCTTCACCCGGGGCATTGACGCTTGCGGAAAAATCGATTTGCACGCTGTCGGCGAATTGTTCGGAATGATGCACGCGGGCGCGTCCGCCGACGGCCTCGAAGGCGCCTGCGAGGAAGGCACCCATGCCGTCGGCCGCGTGCTTATTGTCGCTGGGAGATTCGATCTCGACGAATTCGCCGATGGTCTTGACGATCGCTTCCTGTCGCGCTTCGAAGTAGGCCAATCGCTCGGGCCACGGCGGAGTTACCTCGGCAGCCTCGGGCTCAACTAAGTTGGAGCGCGCTTGTTCCGGCTGTAGCTTTTGTGAACTTTTTTTCTGGCGCGGCATCGGTCGTTGGTCTCCAGCCCGGAGCCGACGGCAGCTTGGGCACAAGCCGTACAGTATAATCTTCAAGCCGTTTTGATACGAACCCCGTTCTACGATTTGAGTAATATTCGAACAGGGTTGGGAACAACCGGTTTGATCACTGGTTTTAACGACCATGAATGAGAGCATCCCTGTGCCGGACGATTCGGCTGGCTCCGCAAAGACCACGCTCGATATCAACGAAATTTTCAAGATTCTTCCGCATCGTTATCCTTTTTTGCTGATCGATCGTGTGATCGAGGTGAGGCGCAAAGAGCGCCTCGTGGCCATTAAGAATGTGACCGTCAACGAGCCGTTCTTTGTCGGACACTTTCCCCAGTTGCCCATCATGCCCGGCGTGCTGATTGTGGAGGCGCTGGCGCAGGCGGGGGGAGTCCTTTTGTTGATCGAGTTCGAGGATCGCAGCAACAAAGTTCTGCTGTTCACCGGCATCGAGCGGGCGAAGTTCCGGCGTCCAGTGAGTCCCGGCGATCAACTGCGGCTCGAGGTGGAAGTGACCGGCTGGCGCACGATGCAAGGGATGACCGCTGCGAAGCTTGAGGGTCTCGTTTACGTGGACAACAAGCGTGTGGCGGAGGCAACCTTGTCATGCCAACTGATCGACCGAACGCCAGGGAACGCCGGTGCGAGGTAAATACTGCAAGTGCTCAGCCCGCCGCGATTGTCCAGGCATGTCCCACCCATGAACGCAGATGCCAGTAACGTGAATTCCTCGAACGTGCACGCTACGGCGATTATCGATTCGCGCGCGAAGGTTCCTGCCTCCTGCAACGTCGGCCCCTACTGCGTGATTGGCGCCGAGGTTGAACTGGGGGAGGGGTGCCGGCTTGTCTCGCATGTAACGATCGAAGGGCCGACGAAAATCGGCGCGGGCAATAGCTTCTTCCCGTTCACCGCCATCGGCATGGCGCCGCAGGATGTGACTTACAAAGGCGAGCCGACGCAGCTTGAAATCGGCGATCACAACGAGATTCGCGAGTTCGTCACCATCAATCGGGGCACGGCGAAGGGCGGCGGCGTGACTAAGCTCGGCAGTCATCTGCTGATTATGGCGTACGCGCACATCGGGCACGACAGCGTGGTGGGCGATTACGCCATGCTGGTCAATGGCGCCACGCTCGCGGGCCACGCGATCGTGGAAGAATGGGCTGTCGTGGGCGCGCTGAGCGCGGTCCATCAGTTCGTGCGGGTCGGGGCGCACGCCTATATTGGCGGCGGAGCGATGATCACGCAGGATGTGCTGCCCTTCTCCATGACCTCGGCGGCGCGCGAAAATCATGCTTACGGCGCGAACAAAGTCGGCCTCGAACGCCGCGGCTTCTCGAAGGATCGCATCGCGAAGATCCAGAGCGCGTTCAAAATTTTGCTGGCGTCGAAGCTGAATACTTCGCAGGCGCTGGAGGCTTTGAAGTCCGACGCCGACCGCGGGGACGATGTCGATATGATGATCCGGTTTATCGAAGTGTCGGAGCGAGGAGTGATTAAGTGAGTGGCTAGTGGCCAGTGGTCAGTAACATCGCACCTTACTAGCCACTGATCGCTGATCACGGATCACTTATGCAACGTCTCGGCCTCATCGCCGGCAACGGCAAGTTTCCTTTCCTGGTGCTCGACGCGGCGCGCGCGCAGGGATATGAAGTCGTGGTGGTCGCTATCAAGGAAGAAACTTTTCCAGAGATCGAATCTCGCGGGGCCGCGGTGGTGCGGTGGGTTTCGCTCGGGGAACTCTCGAAGCTGATTGAAACCTTTCAGCGCGAAGGGGTGAAGCGCGCCATTATGGCGGGGCAGGTGAAGCACAAGCAGATTTTTTCCAGCATCCGGCCAGACTGGCGGCTGGCTAAACTTCTGCTCTCTCTAACGGCACGCAATACGGATTCATTGCTGGGAGCGGTGGCGAAGGTGTTGAGCGACGAAGGCGTGACGCTCGAAAGCTCAACCTGGCTGCTCGAACCGCTGCTGGCGAAGTCCGGCGTGCTGACAAAGCGGGAGCCAACTGAGCAGGAGCGCAAGAATATCGAGTACGGGCGCAGTGTGGCCCGCCAACTTGCGGAGCACGATATTGGGCAGACAGTAGTCATTGCAGAATCTGCATGCGTTGCGGTTGAAGCCATGGAAGGCACCGACGCAACCATCGAGCGGGCTGGACAGATTATGCGGTCGTTGAGTAGCACCTCCGAGATTGGCGACCCTCGGAATAACGACCCCTTGAAGAGCGATATTTCCACGCTGAGCCGCGCTCTTACGGTGGTCAAAATTGCGAAGCCGAATCAGGATATGCGCTTCGATGTGCCCGTCATCGGCGTGAAGACGATCGACGTAATGCAGGAAGCGGGGGCGACTTGTCTCTCTCTGGAGGCGGGAAAATGCTTGCTCCTGGACGGGCAGAAGATTATCGACGCCGCCAACACGGCGAGAATCGCAATCGTCGCAAACGGGATTTGATTCGATGAGATCGAAGCAGGCACAAATGCAATCCGAAGCCAGCCGCATCGCCGACCAGCTTCAGCGCGCCTTCTACGGCAGCGCGTGGCACGGGCCGGCCTTGCTCGAACTGTTGGAGGACGTCGACGCTGCCAGTGCGGCTGCCAAGCCTCTGCCTGAAGTTCACAGCATCTGGGAACTGGTCTTGCACATTGCAGTGTGGGACGCCGCCGGGGCACGGAGGCTTAGTGGCGAGAAATGTCAGCCGGCGGGAGTGGCAAACTTTCCGCCGGCGCCGGCAGCGAGAGAGGCTGCCTGGCGCAAGGCGGTCGCCGCGGCGAAGCGCACGCACGATGCTCTCGTCAAAACAGTCGCCGCTCTGCCCGACTCACGGCTGCGAGATCGCGTTCCCGGCAAGCGCTATGACTTCTATCACATGCTGCATGGGATCGCGCAGCATGAGCTTTATCATGCGGGACAGATTGCGGTTCTGAAGAAGGTTTTGGGGCGGTAGGTCTTAGGATCGGCGTCAGGCGTTCGGCGTCGGACCTCGGACTTCATACGTCAGACTCAGATAGTAACGAAGAGCGAAACCCAAGACCTAACACTCAAGGCTCCATCTTCGCTTCACCACTTTTTGAAGATCACCGCCACCGCAGCCACGATCAGCGCGAAGCCGGCCAGGTAATTCCAGCGCAGCGGTTGCTTCAGGTACAGGACCGAGAAGGCGGCGAAGACCGTCAGAGTGATGACCTCCTGGATGGTCTTCAATTGCGCCGCGGTGAATTCGTATGAACCGATGCGGTTGGCTGGGACCTGAAAGCAGTATTCGAAGAAGGCGATCAGCCAGCTGATCACAATCACCTTGTAGAGCGGCACCTCGCGATATTTCAGATGTCCATACCAGGCGAACGTCATAAAGATGTTGGAGATAGTGAGCAGTGCGATCGTCCTCATGGGGCGAGGGAGTCCTTTCTGGGTCGCGGTTACAAAAGCTATCCGCTCAGGGGCGCCGCTATGCAGTTTGGGTACCGCGCCGCGGCCGTTAAGCCTGAGATCGTAGCCGTGAACGTTATATCGCACCAGTGATGCTCTTTCCCTGGTTTCCGTTTACAATTTCGTTCCGGCAACCGGCCAGCGGGAATTTCTTCTGTCATCGCAAGATCAGCCGTCGCACAATTCCGTTTCCGTCGCCGTCGTGGGCGTGGGCGTTTTTGGACGCAATCATGCCCGAGTTTACAAGGAACTCGAACAACAAGGGGAACCGGTCCGGCTGCTGGGAGTGGTGGATAGCGATGTGAATCGCGCCGATGAGGTGGCCCGGGAGTTTGGCTGCAAGGGCTTCGGCTCGGTGCACCAGATGTTGACCACGCATAGCGAGTTGCAAGCCGCGTCGGTGGCGTCGCCGACCGTGCATCACCTGAGCGTGGCCAGCGAACTGATGAAGGCTGGCGTCGACGTTCTGATCGAAAAGCCGCTGGCGACAACTCTGGCCGAGGCCGACGAACTCGTCGCACTCGCCGCCAGGCACAAACGGATTGCGCAGGTCGGTCACCTTGAACGTTTCAATCCTGCGGTGCGCGCTACGATTCCGCTGCTGACGCAGCCTATGTTTTTCGAAGTCCACCGGCTGAGTGTATTTACTCCGCGATCGCTGGATGTGGATGTGGTGCTTGATCTCATGATCCACGATCTCGATATTGTGCTGGCGTTTGCCAAGTCGCCGGTCAAGGAAGTTCGCGCCGTCGGTCTGCCGATCTTGTCGGGCAAGGTGGACATTGCCAATGTGCGCCTGGAACTGGAATCGGGCTGCGTCGCCAACTTCACCGCCAGCCGAGTCTCCACCGAGCGCGTGCGCAAGCTGCGATTTTTTCAGCCGCGGCAGTATATTTCTCTCGATTATGGACGCCAGGAAGTTCTGGTCTTCACCGTCGGGCAGGATGGAGCGGCAGAGGGAACTCCTTCGGCGAATCCTCAGATAGGAGTGAGCAAGCCTCCGGTGGCTTCTGAAGAGCCGCTGCACGCGGAACTGAAGTCGTTCTTGCGCGCCGTGCGCGAGCGTTCCAGCCCGCAAGTTCCGCTCGAGGACGGGCGCCGCGCGCTGGCGCTCGCACTCGAGATTGTGGCGGCGATTCGCGATCACGGGAAGAAAGTGAATCTCGCCGGGATTGCGTCGGCGAAGCTCTGAGAGTATTCGTTACTAAGAAAAATCGACGCGGGCCGGCGCGGCTTCGCCGGCGCCGGACAGCCGAGGCGGCTGTCCCCACATGAGTTTTCTATCCCACCAAAAACGACAATTTACATATGTTTACATGCCTAGGACGCATCTGATTTGTTGGTGAGCAGAATGACGCGAAAGATGCGAAAATAGAGATAACTTGGTTGTAAAAGCGCGCGCGCACCCTTGCGTTACTTCCTGGAGGCCGGATGCAACGCCGTGACTGTATTCGGTGTCTAAAGACAGGCGAATACAGCTAACCTAATGGTTAGGCTTTGCAGTTGAGTTTTGCAGTTGAGCCCCAGCGCATGCCGATCACTCAAATTCCATTCCAGGACCCGGTGGCTCCGCCCGAAAAGCCGCAACCAGAACAGCTCGGGCTTTACGACACTCAGGATTGGGAAACCGCATACCGTGATCTGGACGCGCGCGTGCCGCACCTGCTCATCCAATTGCAGGACGATCTGCAACGGTCGCGCAAGCGCGAGGCGCTATGGCTGTCGATCATTGTCCACCTGCTGTTGTTCATCGGATTGTGGCATCTGGACTGGATCCAGAAATCAATCGGCTGGCATACGGCGGTCGCCGTGCCGCTGAATGCGAATAAGAACAATAATTTGACGTACCTTGAGCTTCCGCCGGATTTACAGAAAGCTCCACGTCGGCCGAATACAAACATTGCGTCCGACAAGGACCGCATCGCAACTTCGCGGCATCCCGAGCTCGATCCGAAGGAATTGCGAAAAATTCTGGCGACGCCGCCTCCCGGCGCCCCAGGACTGTCTGCTCCACGCGCGGCGCAACCGGCACAGCCGCCGCCAGCAGTGTCGCAGAATCAGCAACCGGCTCCGCAGCCGGGACAGCAGCAGGCGCAGCGTCCGCAATTCCAGAGCGATCAGACGGCGCAGTTGCAGACTCCGGCCCGGCCCAACGAGTTTGCCAAGTTCGGCACCGGTATGAGCGCAGGCTCCGCGATTCAGCAGGCGACCGAAGCAGCCGCCGCCCGCCGCGGAGGTGGCGGAGGACAGGAAGGCGACTTTGGCCTGGGCACGGGTGCACACGGCCGGCAATTGGGCAATCTCGAAGTGCTCAGCGATACGCAGGGCGTCGACTTCGGACCGTACTTGCAGCGCATTTTGCAGGAAGTCCGCGAACACTGGTATCAGGCGATTCCAGAATCCGCCGAGATGAAGAAGGGGAAGTTGCAGATCGAGTTTGCCATCACCAAAGACGGCAAAGTGGCGGACATGCGGTTAACATTTCCGTCCGGGGATGTGGCTCTGGATCGCGCCGCCTGGGCGGGCATTTCCGCTTCTAATCCGTTTCCGCCGCTGCCCACAGAATTTACTGGCCCGTATCTGGCGCTGCGCTTTCGCTTCTATTACAACCCCGACAAGTCGGATTTGCAGTAATCGGCGGGAGTCCGTTTTTCGATCCTTCGCCTAAATGAGAACAACGTGGCGGCGGACGCATTCGTCCGCCAGCACATGCAGTCCGTGATGATAAGGCCCCCGGACGAATGTGTCGGGGCTGCGTGTTTCATGTGTTAAATGGCGATACGAATCCTGAAGTCTGGCGCCCCGGCCCGAAGTCAGCCTTTCCGCAAATGAATCGATCCATCCCCGGTGCGGATTGTGAGTTGGTTGCCGCCGCCGTTGAGTTTGCCATGAACCTCATTCTGGCGAATCGCGCCCTCCGTGGTAATCGGCATGTCGAGATCGATATGGCCGTCGCTCGTGTGCAGGCTCACGTCGGCCGTGAGTTCCGGGGAAATCTCAAGGGAAACGTTGCCGTCGCCGGTCTCAAGCCGCCAGCCTGAGGCCAGCGTAGAGCCCTGTGTCGCGCGCACTTCGAGGTGTCCGTCGCCGGTTTTTACTTCGAGTTCGTCGAAGCGGCCACGGGCCGTGATGTGGCCATCGCCAGTCGAGGCGTGCAGTTTGCCGTCAACGTCTTCCAGGTTCTCCGAGCCGTCGCCGCTATGCAACTCCATCTCGCCCTTCAATCCGGCGAGGTCGATTTTGCCATCGCCAGTCTTCAAGTCGACCCGGCCCTCACGCGGCATCTGGATGACGATGTCTACGCGATGCTGGCCCCAATCGATGGTGAGGCCGTGGTGCGGGTAGCGCACTTCAATGTCGACCGAGTCGCCCGTCTGATGCTCCTCGACGCGGATGCCGCCATCGCCGATCTTGTAATGGCTGGTGATGACCTTGGCTTCAATCGTGTTCTGATCCCAAGTCGTTACGCGAATGTTTGCGTCCGACGTGTCGATCCGCAGGTCGGGCTTGCCGCTCAGGGTGTAGGTCTTCGACCACTCGTCGGCGTAAGCGGGGAGGTTGGTGACGATGGCGACGGCCACTACGGCGAGTAACAGGCGCTTCACGGCAGCAGGTGTCATAAGAGCCTCATTTCGTGCGTGCTTCTTCTGGTTCAATCTTCTTCGTCAGATCTTGTTCTCGTCCCATCCCCGGGCGGGGCGCACTTCGCCCAAGCTGATAGACGTAGTTACGCGGCATCGGTGAGGTTGGTTCCAAAAAAAGCGCAGACGTGAAGAAATCTAACCTCGATTCTGAGAAGGGAGATATGCCATGCGAATCAACGTGCGCTCTGAGAACGGCAGGTATAGCAGGGCCGCGCTGACCGCGAAGGCTGCTCCCAGTCCAATCTCTTGGATCAAGAGAAACGGAGCGACGGCCCACAACTGGTCCAGCGCCAGCACGAAGGGAAAAATCTGGCGGAATTTCTCGCCGAGCCGCTGATAGTCGAATCCCACTGCCGACATCAACCAGCAGCGCAGCGGGATGCCGATGCCAGCCGTCACCATCACCGCGGCGGCGAGTGTCGTCGCGGCCCAACCCGGAAGAATCAAGTCTGCGACGGCCTGGACATCGTGAATGCGAAATAGGGCGCTCAGATAGAACGCGAGATACATCAATTGAATCAGCGCGAACAGGCCGCGGGTAATGGCGCGGCGCGGGATGGGAACTTCGAGTTCGGGATGAATCGAGACAGGCGGATCGGACGAGGCTATCGCGGGACGCACGATAGTTGCGACCGCGCCGTGTCCCGAAGAAGTTGCACCCGAAGTGTGCCCGCCGTCGGGAATCTGGACCGGAGCGATAAAGCGGTATCCGCGGCGAGCCAAAGTTTCGACATAGCGCGGGCTGGAGGCGGAGTCGCCCAGCGCCTCGCGCACTTTGTTGATGGCTGTGTTCAGGCTGTGGTCGAAGTCGACGAAGGTATCAGAGGGCCACAGCCTTTGTTGCAACTCCTCGCGCGTTACGACCTCCCCGGCACGTTCGAGCAGCACCGCCAGCACCTGGAACGGCTGCCCTTGCAGACGCAACTTAACTCCGCTCCTGCGCAATTCGCCAGCGCTCAGGTCGAGTTCGAAAACTCCAAAGCGCGCGACGCGGCTGTGATTTTGTGGAACAGGCATGAGCGATGGCGACGCCGTAGTTTAGCACCGCGGGAATCGCGCAGGGGCGGACGCATTCGTCCGCCCCGGGTTCGGCAGAGACCCGGCGAGTCGCAGCATCGGTCCCGAACGAATGCGTTCGGGTCTACGCGAGCATTTCCTGGCTCTGGCGGAGCTACAATGTCACGGTGCCCGATACCCCTCCCCAGGACGATCGCAAGCATCGCCGCCATGCAGTCTATACGTCGGAAACCACCGGGCTGCTCGTAATCGCATTCATCCTGCTGATTCTCACCCTGGTTCGGTACTGGCATGACATTCACTGGAGCCTGCGCTGAACGTGGGTGCGGAGCCGATTGCCGCATCTATTCAGGCAGAGCCGCTGCTGGTCGTGATCGTCGGTCCGACCGCCAGTGGGAAGACGGCTTTGTCCCTTTCGCTCGCCCGGAAGTTCAACGGCGAGATCGTCAACTGCGATTCGTTGGCGATGTACCGCGGGTTCGATATCGGGACGGCCAAGCCCACCGCTGATGAGCGAAAGCGCACGCCTCATCATCTGTTCGATTTCGTCGATCCCACGCAATATATGACGGCGGGCGAATACGCGCGCCAGGCACGGCACGTGCTAATGGAAATCAAGCTGCGCGGGCACTTGCCCATTGTGGTCGGCGGCACCGGGCTATATTTGCGCGCATTGCTCGAAGGACTTTTCCCTGGTCCGCAACGCTCGGAAGGGTTGCGCGATCGCCTGCGCGCAAGCGCGGCAAGGCGCGGCCCAAATCATCTGCACGGTGTGCTGCAGCGCCTTGATCGCGCGACCTCCGAAAAAATCCACGCCAACGACGCGCCAAAGCTGATCCGCGCAATCGAAGTCTGCCTCGCGTCGCGAGAGAAAATGTCTGAACTCTGGCAGCAGGGTCGTGATCCATTAAAGGGTTTTCGAATTCTACGGCTAGGGCTTGATCCGGATCGCGCCGAGCTCTACGAACGGATCAACCTGCGGGCCAGCCGAATGTTCGAAGCCGGCCTGGTCGAAGAAACGCAGACGTTGCTGAACAAATACGGCTTAGCGGCAAGCCCGCTGGCATCACTTGGCTACAAGCAGGCGGTCCAATTCCTGCGCGGCGAACTTATCCGCGAGCAAGCCCTCCAAGCTGCCCAGCAAGCCCACCGCAACTACGCCAAGCGCCAGCTGACATGGTTCCGCCGCGAGCCGGCAGTCACATGGCTGAAGGGCTTCGGAGAAGATGTGGAGATGCAGCGCGCAGCCATCTCTCGCATTGAAGCAGCCATCACTCGCATTGAAAATGAGATGTGATTCGGAAGCCGGTAGCCGAGCGCTGGAAGCCGGACTTTCTGCTATCGTTCCCCCATGTCCCGAATCGTTCCAGCCCTCATTCTTACCCTGACGCTAGTTCTCCCTGCCTTTGCTAAGGACAAAAGCAAGCACCCGGGCCCCATCAATCCCACGCGCGGTGACAAGTGGGCGGAGAAAACGCTACGTCAACTCACGCTGGAAGAAAAAATCGGGCAGGTCTTCATGATCTGGTGCCGCGCCGGTTTTCTCAACATGCAGAATCCCGAGTATCTGCAATGGCTGGCGGACATGCAGAAATATCACGTGGGCTCGTTCGCCATGTCGGTGCACGTCGACGGCCCGTTTCTGCTTCGCACCGAGCCCTACGAGGCTGCCGAACTGCTCAATCGCCTACAGAAGGAATCGAAGCTGCCCTTGCTGTTTGCCGCCGACTTCGAGCGCGGCGTCGCCACGCGCCTGATGGGGACCGCGAATTTTCCGCACGCCATGGCGTTCGGCGCCGATGGCAAAATTGAAGACGCCGAGAACTTCGGCCGCATTACCGCGCAGGAAGCCCGCGCCATCGGCGTGCACTGGAATTTTTTTCCCGACGCCGACGTCAACTCGAATCCCGCCAACCCGATTATCAACACGCGATCTTTTGGCGAAGATCCCAAACAAGTCGGCGACCTGGTCGCCGCCTATATCAAGGGAGCGCATGAGGGCGGAATGTTGACCACGGTGAAGCACTTTCCCGGCCACGGCGATACCGCCACCGACTCGCATCTGGGCGTGGCCAGCGTGAACGGCGACCGCGCGCATCTCGATTCGATCGAACTTCCGCCTTTTCGGCAGGCGATCGCCGCCGGCGTCGACTCCGTGATGATCGCGCACGTCACCGTCCCGGCGCTCGATTCCGATCCCAATCATGTGGCCTCAATTTCGCCGGCGGTGGTCAGCGATCTGCTCGAAAAACAGATGGAATTCAAAGGCCTCATCGTGACCGACGCTCTCGATATGGCCGGCCTGACTCATCTTTTCGCCAACGATATCGGACGCGCCGCCGTAGAGGCCTTCAAGGCAGGCAACGACCTGCTGATCATCCCTGCCGATCTCGGAGCCTCTTATGAGTCCATGCTGAAGGCCGTGCGATCAGGCGAAATTTCGCGGCAGCGTCTCGATCATTCCGTTCTCAAGATTCTGAAAATAAAGGGCAGCCTGGGCCTGAACAAGACGCGCACGGTCGATCCCGGGGCGATCGCAACGACCATCGGAAGGCCGGAAAATATCACGTTTGGCCAACTGGTTGCCGACAGTGCCATCACCCTGGTTCGCGACAACGGCAAGGTGCTTCCCCTGAAATCCAAGGGAACCGGCAAGACTGGCCTTCCGTATATGACCAGAGAGGAGACCCATAACCAGACGCTGGCCGTTATTTTTTCGGACGACATGCGCACCGAATCCGGCCGCGCTTTTGGACGGGAGTTTCGCGCCCGCATCCCGGACGCGCGCGTGATCTATGTGGATCCGCGCGTTGCCGCCGGAATGAGCGACGAGGTTTTGAAGGCAGTGGATGAGGCACAAACTGTGATCGCAGCCGTCTATGTGATTCCGACCGCGGGGAAGATCGGAAACTCGGTCGCTATGGCGGATGCCACCGGCACACTGCTGCAACAATTACTCGACCATGCCGCGGAAAAGACGATGGTGATTGCGATGGGGAATCCGTACCTGGCCAGCGATTTCCCCAAGATCGAGAACTACATGTGCACATTTTCCAACGCGAGCGTCTCGGAACTGGGGGCGGTCAAAGCGCTCTTCGGCGAGATTTCGATTCGCGGGCATCTCCCCGTCACGATTCCCAACGTTGCCCAGCGCGGTACCGGCATGGAACGTCCGGCCCAAGTCGCCAGTGGGAAAGGAGTAGATCGACATGTTCAGAACTGAGATGTTCAGAACTGGGATGCGCAAAACTGAGGTTCAACTTGTGGGTGCGCTGGCGTTAGGCTGCGCGTCCATCGCCCTCGTACTGCTGCCCGCTTGCAGCGTGAACGTGCGGAAGGAGGCGAATGGCGAAGACAAGAAAGTGGACATCCGCACTCCGGTCGGTGGCATTCATGTGAGCAAGGGCGCCGACCCCGCAGACGTTGGACTTGCGCTTTATCCGGGCGCAAGCCTCAAGCAAGACGATCACGAAGGCAACGACAAGAGCGCCAACGTGAATATTTCCAGCTTCGGCTTTGGGCTAAGAGTAGTCGCTCTCCAGTATCACTCCGACGATGCCCCAGCCAAACTAATCGCCTATTACAAAGATCAACTTAAGAAATACGGCAACGTGCTTGAATGCCGCACCGAACATATGGACGTGAACTCTGACTTCAAGGATTCCGGTCACCAATCGCACGAACTGACCTGCGAAGGGTCCACTGGCAGCAACGTCGAATTGAAAGTTGGCACGAAAGAAAACCAGCACATCGTAGCCGTCGAGCCCGAAGGAAAGGGTTCAAGCTTCTCGCTGGTATACGTCCGCACGCATGGTAAAGAGGCGGATATCTAGTTGTTTCTTGCTGGAGGAAATCATGTTTCGTTATTTCTGGCTCGCTTTCGTTTTGCTTGCCGTTCTTACTATCTCGGCCTTCTCGCAGGATTCCGGCAGTCAGAACACGAATGTCGACATCCAAAGCTCCGCCGGCGACCTGCATGTCGGCGGCGACGGCGATGCGAAGAAGATTGGCCTCCCGCTCTATCCCGGCGCCCGCCTTAAGACCGACGATAAAGACAGCACCCCTGCCAATCTCAGTCTCTTCACCGAAGCCTTCGGATTCAAGCTGGTGGTCGCCAGCTACGAGTCCGACGACAGCCCGGCGAAGATCGTCGATTTCTATCGCGATAAGCTGAAAAAATACGGCAAAGTGCTGGAATGTCATTCGCAGAAACACGGCGGCAATGTCGACGTGAACGACGACGACAAAGATTCCAAAGGCAGCAAAGAATTGAAGTGCGATCAGAACTCCGGCCCGGTCACAGAATTGAAGGTTGGCACTGAAGATAATCAGCACGTGGTGGCCGTCGAACCTCGCGACGCCGGCAAAGGATCAACCTTCGCTCTCGTCTACCTGTATACCCACGGCAAACGCGGAGACATCTAGCGGGCAGCATTTTTGAGGAAAAGCGCGAGGCGGAGACTTTATCGTGAAATCTTCAATCTTCAATCCACAGTCTGAAGGCTGCAATCGGCAACGGTAATCGACTCTCGTTCGCATTCTTCGCCGTCTCCCGCGACGTGCGATACTTAAAAAGACACGCCCTTCTCGAATCTGCGATGGAACAGCCTTGCTATAAGTGTGGACAGGCAGTGGAACAAGGTATTCCCTTCTGCCCTTACTGCGCCGCGCCACAGATTCGCGTTGTGCTCGCAGAGCCGGCGCCGGAGTCCCGCGCCTTCGCTGTCGGCGTGGAGGCGAGTGACTTCGATGATCTGCCGGCTTCGAAGACGGTCCCGGTCCTCGCCGTTCCCGCGCAGTGGTCTGAAGCGGTTAAGCCTTGTGCGCTGGCGGCACTGGTAGCAGCGGCAGTCATGGTGCTGCAACTTGTGTCCCCCATCATTGCTGTACCCGGAGCGGGATTTCTCGCGGTTGCGTTTTATCTTCGCCGCGGTCCCGGAATTGTGGTTGCCGCCGGAGCCGGCGCGCGCCTGGGCGCACTCTGCGGTCTTTTTTCTTTCGGAATCGCTACAATCCTTGAAGCTCTGCGTGTGCTTGCACTACACAAAGTCCCTGAGATTCGACAATTTCTGCTCGATATCGTTCAACAGACAGCGGTGCGCAATCCCGATCCGCAGCTCCAGCCCGGCCTCGAATTCATGCGCTCTCCTGCCGGCCTTATTTCGATGATGTTGTTTCTATTGATTTTCGCGCTCGTGTTTTTTTTGCTCCTCGGAACCGTCGGCGGAGCTTTAGGCGGAGCGGTCCTGGGCCGCCGAGGTCGAAATTAGGGGACATCGGGACCTGCGCGAAGTGCAGCCCTTGCAGCCGCCCGCGCTCCCGCGTATGATGCACCGTTCTTGATCTTAAAGATTTTCAAGACGTGAACGATTTTCAAGCCATGAATAAGCCCGCACGCGGCTCGCTGCTCGGGATTGAACATCTCGACGCGAATGAAATCCTGGGCCTGCTCAAACTCGCGCGCCGCATGAACCCGCAGAAACCCCGCCCGCAGCTGCGTGGCAAGCGCGTCGTGCTTCTTTTTTACGAAGCCTCGACCCGCACGCGCTCATCGTTCGAATTTGCCGCAAAATCTTTGGGCGCGATGACCACGCTGGTGCAGTCCTCCGGGTCGAGCATCGAAAAAGGCGAGTCGCTTATCGATACCGGCTATACCCTGCGCGCGATTGGGGCGGATTGCATCGTCATCCGCCACCCGTCAGCGGGAGCGCCGCACTTGATGGCGCGGCATCTCGACATTCCCGTCATTAACGCCGGCGACGGCATGCACGAGCATCCGTCGCAGGCGCTGCTCGATGCCTTCACCATTCTGAAGCACAAGAAGTCGCTCAAAGGACTGCAAGCCACGATCATCGGCGATATTTTTCACAGCCGCGTCGCCCGCAGCGCCTGCCATCTGTTGACTAAGTTCGGAGTGAAGCTTACGCTCTGCGGCCCGCCCGAGTTCGTGCCCGATGTCGCCTCCACGCTCGCATCCGGGCTGCGAATCACGCGCCACATCGAAGACGCCTTGCGCGGTACCGACGTCGTTATGCTGCTGCGCGTTCAAAAAGAACGCCTGGCCGGTCGGAAGATCCGCCTGCCGGACTATATTGCAAGATACCAGATGACGGCAGCGCGCCTGAAACTGGCCAAGCGCGACGCCATTGTGATGCATCCGGGTCCGATTATCCGCGGCCTCGAATTGACCGCCGAAGTCGCCGACGGCCCGCATTCCGTGATCGTGGACGAGGTTCACAACGGCGTGCCCACGCGCATGGCAATCCTCGTACGGGCGCTAGGAAAAGGGAAATGAGCCACGGATCGTCGCCGAACGGGAACAGGTCTTGGCCCTTAGGTCTTGGGTTGTGGCTGCTACCTTCGACCGCCGTCGTTTTCCTAAGACCGCAAAGACTAAGACCGGATTTGAATGCTGAACGCTAAGAGCCAAAAGCGAGACGCCTCCAGCCTGCTGATCAAAGGCGGCCATCTCATCGACCCGGCGGCGAAAATCAATGCGCCGATGGACGTCCTGCTGCGCGATGGCCGCGTCGCCGAAATCGCCCTGCCAAACAAAAGTCGCGGTGGAGCGGACGAAAGATTTGACGCCCGGGGGCTCATCGTCGCTCCCGGATTCATCGACCTGCACGTTCACTTGCGCGAACCTGGCCAGAGCTACAAAGAAACCATTGCCACGGGTACCGCTGCCGCTGCTGTCGGAGGATTCACGTCCGTCTGCACCATGCCCAACACCGCGCCCGTGGTCGACACGCCGGAGTGGGTCGCGTGGCTGCGCCATCCAGAACGAGCGGCCGTGGTCAATGTTTTTCCCATCGCCGCCGCAACGCGCGGCAGCAAGGGAGGAACGCTCACCGATTTCGCCGCCTTACAGCGCGCGGGAGCGATCGCTGTTACCGACGATGGCAAGCCCATTCTCGACGACGACGTGATGCGAATGGCGCTTCGCCTCGGCGCGGAACTGAATTTCCCCGTCGTGCAGCACGCCGAAGATACGCGTCTCACCGAAAACGCGTCCATGCACGCCGGCCCTACGAGCTTCCGCCTGGGTCTGCGAGCTATGCCCGCGTCGGCTGAAGCCGCCATTGTCGATCGTGATGTCACACTGGCGCAGCAGATTCGCGAATCGCGTTTGCACGTCGCTCATCTTTCCACCGCCGACGCGCTCAAGGCCGTCCGCCGCGGTAAGCGGGGCGTGAATGGCGCTCGTGCCGCTGGTAGAGTGACCTGCGAAGTCACGCCGCATCATTTCACTCTGATCGACGAAAACGTCGGAGAATACGACACCAACTACAAGATGAATCCTCCGTTGCGCTCGGCGACCGATCTGGAAGCGATTCTGGTTGCGCTCGCAGACGGTACGGTGGATGCGATTGCCACTGACCACGCCCCACACGCCCTACACGAAAAGCAGGTTGAGTTCGAGCGCGCCAGCTTCGGCATTACCGGGCTAGAAACCGCGCTGGCCTTGGCGATCACGAAGCTCCATCGCAAACACAAAATTCCGCTGACACGTATCGTCGAACTTTTCACCGCCGGACCAGCCCGAGTATTCGACCTGCCCCGGCGCGGAACGCTGGTACGCGACAGCATTGCCGACGTAACCATCTTCGATCCTAAGAAGCGCTGGACCTTCGAAGCCGCCAAGTCGCGCTCGTTGTCGCACAACACTCCGTTTGACGGCTGGCAGTTCACTGGGAAGGTCGCGGCAACGATTGTGGGCGGCAAGCTTGTTTATCGCGCAGATTGACGTGACCGCTGCTTGTGGGGGCCCCGGTCTCTGACCCGGGCTGGCCGAGCGAAGCTTGCCTTGCGTTTCGTCGCTTTAGCTCAAAATCCCCATCCGCTTCCCGGCGGTCTTCAGCACTTCCAGCGCTCGCTCCAACTCTTCCTGCGTATGCGTCGCCGTCATGATGGTGCGGATGCGCGCCTTGCCCTCCGGCACGGTCGGGAATGCGATCCCGGTTCCTAGGACGCCTTCGTTAAATAATGCGCGTGAGAATTCCATGGTGAGTTTGCCGTCGCCGATGATGATTGGTGTGATCGGAGTTTCGCTGGCCGGAGTTGTGCGCCCGCCAATGTCGAAGCCCAGAGCCCCGAGTTCTTTCTTCCAGAAGCGCGTGTTCTCCCACAGTTTTTCCATACGCTCGGGTTCGTTTTCAAGAACGTCGAAGGCCGCGATGCACGTGGCCGCCACCGACGGCGGATGCGACGTCGAAAACAGAAATGGCCGCGCCCGGTGATACAGAAAATCGATCAGATCGCGCGTCCCGCATACGTAGCCGCCGAGTGCGCCAATCGCCTTCGACAGAGTTCCCACCTGAATGTCCACGCGCCCGTGCATGCCGAAGTGATCGATCGTGCCCCGCCCATTGCGTCCCAATACTCCGGAAGCGTGCGCGTCATCGACCATCATGATGGCGCCGTACTTTTCTGCTAGATCGCACAGCGCGGGCAGCGGACCAATGTCGCCATCCATTGAGAAAACTCCGTCGGTAATCAGCAGCTTCTTGCCCGATTGGTCCTTGATGCTGGCGAGTTGTTCTTCCGCGTGCGCGATGTCTTTGTGGCGGAACACGAGAATCTTCGCCTTCGACAGCCGCGCGCCGTCGATGATCGACGCGTGGTTCAGCGCGTCGGAGATAATGAAATCGTCTTTGCCCAGCACCGCCGACACCGTGCCGGCATTGGCCGCAAAACCCGACTGAAAAACGACGCACGCCTCGACATTTTTGAAGCGCGCAATCTTCTCCTCCAGTTCCATGTGGATCTTCATCGTCCCGGCAATCGTGCGCACCGCGCCCGATCCCACACCGAATTTTCGCGTCGCCTCCAGCGCCGCCTCGCGCAGCTTGGGATGCGTTGTCAGCCCCAGATAATTGTTCGAAGCCAGGTTGATGACTTTCTTCCCGTCAAACGTGCAGACGGGCGCCTGCTCGTCATCAAGCACGCGCAGCTTGAAGTGCGTGCCCTTGGCCTTGAGTTCGTTGAGCTGGTCGCTGAGATAAGAGAGCGGGTTGGTGCGGGTTGCAGTCATGAAACCTCGCCACGGATCAATACGGATTCAAACGGATAAGGGAGGACCTAAGTATTCCCGTCATCCTGAGGGCGTCCTCTGCCCGAAGGATCTCTGCATCTTCGTTACCACCGCCAATGCGCAGATTTCGCTTCGCTCAAAATGACGAACATCTGTCGGAAGCTTTTGCCTTCAAAACATAATCGGATTCCCCGTCGCGATGCTGGCCTCGCACAGCCGCTTCATACTGTCGAAGAATTCTTTTTCGCCATCGGTCAAAATGTCGCGCGATGCCAGTACCAAATCCACTTCCCGCAGCAGCGCGGGCGATTTGTCGACGGGGAGCCAGTCGCCCGTGTGCGTACCGTCATAGACAACTTTCTTCAGCAGGATCGGAAACTTGGGGCCGGGATCGCCCTGCAGGCCGCGCAGAAACTCCCGGATATTCTGCGCCCGCGTAATATTGCCCAAGCTCTCCGAAACCAGAAAGCCCTCATGCTCGCATGATTCCTGCAACCAGCGATCATGCGCATCCCACTCTTCATCGCTGGGATCTCCGTTGAGCGAAGGCGATCCTGCCTCATCCCACATAAACCGATCAGGAAGCGGATGCGGCTTCGCCCGGCCATCGCGGATGCACGTGCAGCGTACGAATGCGTCGAGACTCATTTGTTCCTGACCCGAATCGAACAGCCATTAAGCTTTAAGATCCGTGTTAATCCGTGAAAATCCGTGGCTAAGAATTTTGCCCGTCGTCATCACCGTACACCGTTCGGATACACCAGAATCTTGCTGGCCTCGCCGGTCTTCAGCCGCTCCATCGCTTTCCCGAAGTCTTTCATGGGAATACGATCCGTAATCACCGGATGCAAATCGAGTTTCCCGCTCTTGAGCAGCGCGGTCATCTGATACCACGTCTGATACATGCGGCGGCCGTTGATGCCCTGTACAGTAATGCCCTTGAAGATGATGTCTTCGGAAAAATTCAGCGAGATCGGCTTCGACGTCAGACCGAGCAAAGAAATTCTTCCGCCGCGCCGCACGATATCAAAGGCCGTGCGAATCGAATCCGGATGCCCGGCCATTTCCAGCACGACGTCCACGCCCAGTCCGCCGGTCTTCTCCATCACGATTGCATTCACGTTTTCTTTCGCCGGATTAAGAACGTAGTCGGCCTTCATCTCCCGCGCAATCTTCGCGCGATGCTCGTTCACTTCAATGGCGAAGACCGAAGTTGCACCCACCGCCTTTGCGACAGCAATCGAAAATAGCCCGATCGGCCCGCATCCGGTCACTGCTACGCTCTTGGCCGCAATCTCCCCAGCCAATACCGTGTGAACGGCATTGCCCAGCGGATCGAGAATCGATGCGTAATCGAGCGGAATCGCGGGATCGAGTTTCCAGATGTTCGATTCCGGAATCACCACATACTCGGCAAACGCACCGTCGGCGTCGACCCCGATGATTTTCACATTCTGGCAAATGTGTGCTTCGCCGGTACGGCATTGCAGGCATTTGCCGCAGGCCACATGCATTTCCGCAGAGACGAAGTCGCCTTCCTTCACGCTGGTGACCTCGTCGCCGAACGCCGCCACTTCTCCGCAGAATTCGTGCCCCGGAATCAGCGGCGGATGAATGCGCTTCTGCGCCCAGCGGTCCCAGTTATAGATGTGCAGATCGGTGCCGCAAATCGACGCGACCTTTACTTTCACCAGCACGTCGTTTCGTCCGAAGGCGGGAATCTTCACCTCGCGAACTTCCGCGCCCGCCGCCGCTTCCGGCTTCACCACCGCCAGCATTGTTCGATCTGTCGCTGCCCCTGCCATTCTCGCCACCTATGACATCAGGAATCGGCCAAAATCGGATCAAACACAAAACACATAATTCTAGCACCGCGAACCCCGTTAGCCTCGCCCTAGCCAGATGAACGCGGTCTAGCTTTCTATCCGCGTGTCATCCTGGGCGGAATCGTTTTTCCGGCGAAGCGAAGGATCTCCCATGTTCAATCGACCCCGCGCCTTACCAAATCTATATGGACTCTGCCCACAAACCGTGACCCCGACAACCGCATCGAAGCACCTAACGTATTTCCGCTGGAGGTTAGACTTCGTGAGCGCTCGGTCAATTGCGATTTTGGTGATCTGCACCTACATTCTTTCCGGCGCATCAGTCCCGGCGTCACCCGTTGCCGTGCATTACAAGGAAGGACTGCTTCACGGCTTTCTTGTGCTGAGCACGCTCGATGGCACTCCTATAGCACAGGGCGATCTCCTCCAGGTCCCCAACGGCAATCAAATCACCAGCCGCCTCATCTATCATTTCAAAGACGGCTCGCGCCAGGAAGAGACCGCCATCTTTTCTCAGCGCGGAGATTTTCGGCTGATCAGTTATCACCTGTTGCAGAAGGGCCCAGCCTTTCATAATGCAACTGAAGTTTCCATCGCCACTGCCACGGGGCAAGTTTCAGTGCAGTACACCGATGACGACGGCAAAGAGAAAACGATCAACGAGCGTGTCAAGCTGCCGCCCGACCTCGCTAACGGGCTGGTGGTCACACTGCTGAAAAACTTAGGGGACAATCCTCCACCGCACGAAGTGTCGATGCTGGTGGCCACGCCTAAGCCGCGTCTGGTGAAACTGAAGATTAGCGGCGCCGGCAAGGATCCGTTTTGGCTGGCAGGCGCCAGCCGTGAAGCTCTGCATTACACGATTAAAGTCGACATCGGAGGGATCGCCGGACTAGTGGCGCCATGGCTCGGAAAACAGCCGCCCGACTCGCACATCTGGATTCTCGGCGGCGAGTCCCCAACCTTCGTAAAATCGGAAACCCTGTCCTATATGAGCGGCCCGATGTGGCGCACCGAACTGGTCGCTCCCGTCTGGTCGAAGGCGAAAGAGGAAGCGGCAGAAAGGCACTAACTCGCAGGACCATGCGGTTTCGGCGGCGCCCTCTTGAACTCTTCAGACTTTCCGCGCGGAATGGAAAGCGTCGACCATTGGCTGGACCGCAAGTGCTTCGCCAGAAATACAATTTGCCCGATATGCGCCGCATAGTGTGCAATCTGCCGATTGATGGCTTGCAGCACAGTGTGCGGCTCGCCGCGAATCGTCACCGTGCGCGTTACATCCTCAGGCTTGAGCGCCTCGATCGCCGCGAAGAGGCAGGCCCAGCCTTCCTCCCACCACTGCATAACATGGGACCGCGTCGTGACTCCGGTGATTTCGAATTCACGGTCGCGAAAGCGGTCCGGCTTCTCGCCGTCAGTCGTGAGAAAGTCGGTGAAACGCGAACGCATATTCCCGGCGAGATGCTTCACCAATATGGAAACGGAGTTCGACTCCGGGTCGAGCGTGACGAAAAAATCTTCATCCCGCAACTGCGCCATCGCGCCTTCCGCCATGCGCTTGTGTCCGCGCATCTGCCGACGCGCTTCGTCAAGATAGTGAGCCGCCAATTCCCTCATCGCTTCTGTCCTTCCGCTACCCGCAACCCTTTCACGAAATTCGTCGCTTCGGTCAGATCGTAACCATAAAGCCGCATGGCCAGGTAAGTCGCGACGATGGTTTCCCCACGCTGGTCAAGATCGTGCAGACGCGTGTGCTTTTGCTCATCAGAGAGTCGGTGCGGGTCGGAGAAATCCGCGGCGATCTTTACCTCGGGCGCAATTTCCACATACGACCGTATGGCATTGAGAAACGCCTTCGCCCCCGGCACCACCTGCCACTTTATCCGCAGGAAAGGCGGTACTTGCATCAGCACGGGATAGTCCAGATAGAGAGTGGACGAATCCCCATACCAGCGTTTCACTGGCACCGCCGGACGCCCGCACTCCGTGGCCAGCGCGTCCGCTAACGGCGCAGGGTCAATGCCGAGTTCGAATTCGATCCAGCGCACGGTTCGAGTAGTGGATGCGTTTTGCTTCACTAGATCCGGCGTCGTAACTTTCTCCTTCACCAAACGTGCGGAACGAATTTCTCCGAAGGGCAGAAAGACGACCGTCGGATCATCCGCCGAGAGCTCGTCGTTTAGATACGAACGGAAGTGGAGGAATACGCCTTGATCGCCCATCCGTACCAGCCAGTTCGATGGATGAAACCGCGCTGTAACGAACCGATGCAGCAGCAGGATAGCCAGCAGAAGCGCTCCGCCGAAGAAAGGCAGGGGCGTGCGACGCCCGTGTGGCCAAATCAAGACCGCGCTTAGGGCAAGACCGGCCCCGGCGAACAACACAGCATAGAGTCGTGAAGCCCGGTAGACGCGGTCCCGCGCCGTTATTGGCACTTCGCTTTCGTGCATCAATTGCATGGATATGGATGAGATCAGACGCCAGGTGTTGGCGGGGGAACCATCGCGTACGGCGCCACAACGCCCGCCGGTTGCAATGTAAGCTCAATTTCAAAACCGCCAACCCATTTTGCGATGAGATTGTAGAGCAAAGCGCCAATCGCTCCCATGATAAATCCCATCACACCGTAGAAGATCGGCATGAAGATTGCGAAGCCGACTCCGAAAATCCCGGCAAATGGAATCTTGTCCTGGCTCCCAGCGAACGACCCCAGTAATCCGAGGAGCACAAAAATCGGCGCAAAGATCAGTCCAAGACAGCCGTAAGTCAAGCCCATGATTTTTGCGACCGACATGACTCCGACCGATTTGACGATATGCATACGTTTCTCCGTTCCAAGTTTCAAGAGTCCCGCTGCACTATTCTCGACCCCATCCCCCGCCGCCGGGAGTCTCAATTCTGATGCGTTCGCCCTTGCCCAGTCGCGTGCTGAATTTTCCCGGCATCTGTTCGACCGTTTCATCCCTGCGTGTGATGAACGCCTTCCCCGGCGAACCATCCGCTGCGCCTCCGAGTCCCCATGGTCCGCGCGAGCGGCGATCGGCCAGCAGCGTAACCTCGCAATCGGTGAGCACTTCAATCTCGCGCACAATGCCGTCGCCGCCGCGAAACTTTCCTTCTCCGCCGCTTTTCGCGCGCAAAGAATATCGCCGCACCCGCAGCGGATACCCATACTCCAGCGCCTCCGCCGGAGTGTTCAGGGAATTCGTCATGTGCGTGTGCACGCCCGAAACGCCCGCCTTGCCCGGCCGCGCACCCATTCCTCCCGCCACGGTTTCGTAGTAGGCGAAGGGTTCGCCCGTGCGCGGATCGATTCCGCCGATTGTCAGATTGTTCATCGTCCCCGAAGCCGCGGCTGGAATGCGGTCCGGAATCGCCTCCGCCAATGCCCGCAGCAACACGTCGACGATGCGCTGCGAAGTTTCGACATTCCCCCCCGCAACAGCCGCCGGCGGCCGCGCATTCACGATGGTTCCCTCGGGCGCGATCACCTCGATCGGCCGCATTAGCCCCGCCGCGGCCGGTACGTCCTCCGCCAGCAGGCAGCGAAAAACATAGAAGCACGCAGAATATGTGATTGCCGCCACAGCATTGATGCTGCCCAGAACCTGCGGGTCGCTGCCAGTGAAATCCACCGTGACGATGTAGTTATTGCCCGCGCCCCGCAAACGACCGCGCTCGCGTCTCGTAGCGCCGGCGTCCCCGCCGGCTGTCGCGACAGCTTGCCCTGAGCCTGCCGAAGGGGCACCTTGCCGTCGCTTCCCGCCAGATCGATGAACTGTCACCGTCACCGCGATCTTCACCGGCCGGTCGCTTATCCCATCTCCATCCAGAAAATCCTCCGCCCGGTATCGCCCCGCCGGCGCCCGCAATAAAAACGCCCGCATCAACTCCTCGGAATAATCCAGCAGATCGTCCCCCGCACGCCGCGACCGTTCAATTCCATAACGCATGCAAATTTCCCGCAGGCGTTCATCGCCGATATGACAGGCCGCAATTTGCGCTCCCAGGTCGCCTTCGCGTTCCTGCGGAGTGCGCACATTATTGAGCAGCATGGCGAGCACATCACGATTCATCTCTCCAGACCGCATTAATTTCACCGGCGGAATGCGCACGCCCTCCTGATAGATCTCGCGACACAGCCCCATCGATCCTGGATAAGCCCCGCCCACATCGGCATGATGCGCCCGCGAAGCCACATAAAAATCGGGCTTCACAGATCTGGGCGCTCTACGTCTCGCTGCTTTTTCGAAACCTGAGGTTTTTTCCCGATCCACATAAACCGGCGCCACCAGTGTGATGTCCGGCAAATGCGTGCCCCCGCGAAACGGATCGTTCAGCATGACCACATCCCCCGCTTCCATCGCGGCCGCATCCATCGCCGCCCGCACCGACATTGGCATTGACCCCAGGTGCACCGGCATGTGGTCTCCCATCGCGATCACCTCGCCCGCACCGTCGAAGACGGCGCACGAGTAATCGCGTCGCTCCTTGATGTTGGGAGAAAACGCCGTGCGCCGCAGCGCCGCACCCATCTCTTCGGCAATGGAGTGATACACATTCTTGAAGATTTCCAGCTCTACGGGATCGCGCCGCATGAGGCGCAGTGTACTGCAATGGGAGGCTGGCTGCCCATTCCTATTCAGGCGCGCACTCCCTCATCGGCTCCGCTCTCGAGACGATCCGCATCCAATGGAGATAAGAGCGTGTACTCCTTCCGCGGAAGGCAGGAAGCGTTCGTTGAAAGGAGCTTTTCGATGAACAAACGTTATGAAATACCTGTCTTGATCTCGGTTTTTGGTTTGGGCTTGAGTCTATTCGGCCTTGCAAGTGCACTGGCGCAGGAAGCGTCAGCGACCGGCGGGGTTCCGGCGCACATGGTGGTCACGGTTGAGCCTCGCCACGGCGACACCCCACCCGCGATCAATCAAGAAGACGTGAGGGTATATGAAGGACATGACCGGGATAAAGTGACGGAGTGGGTTCCGGCGCAGGGCGATCGCGCGGCGCTGGAGTTATTTGTATTGCTGGATGATGGGTCGGGCAGCGGCAGCCTGGGAACGCAGTTAGAGGATATTCGCCGCTTTATCAATGCGCAGCCCGCGACGACGAAAATTGGCGTTGCCTACATGCGCGACGGGACCGCCATGATCGAACAGGATCTGACGGACGATCATTCGCAGGCGGCAAAAAAGCTGCGGCTTCCACTGGGAGAGAGTGGGGTGAACGGCAGCCCCTACTTTTCTCTGAGCGATCTGGTGAAACGCTGGCCCGCCAGCCTGGCGCGACGTGAAGTCGTGATGATCAGCGATGGCATCGATCGTTACTACGGCAGTGGCGATGTGCAGGATCCCTACCTGCAAACCGCGATTGACGATGCGGTGCGCGCTGGGATTCTTGTTTCCGCGATTTATAACCCTGGCGCCGGGCACTTCGGACACAGCTACTGGCAGACCTATTGGGGACAGATTTATCTTTCGGAACTGGCGGAGAAAACCGGTGGCGAAGCCTATTACATCGGCTTTAACGGCCCGGCCGTATCGTTTGGTCCTTATTTGCAGGATGTGGAGCGTCGCCTGGGCCATCAATATTTCCTGACGTTTCTTGCCAAGCCACCCAGGAAGGCGGGATTCCAGCAGGTCAAGCTCTCGACCGAGGTTCCGAATGCGGACCTGGTTTCGGCGGGCAGGGTCTGGGTTCCGGCGGGACGGTGAACTCGTCAGCCCGAACGGATTTCGGAACCACGCGGCGTAACCGGCAGCACTTCGCTTTGCGTGTAGAATCCCGGTTGCATGGCGAATTCTGCGGACATGGCCGGCGGCGAACGGCTCAGTCGAGTGGCGCGGCTCTTCCGGCTGTTTCGCCCCTCGCATCAACACACGGCCTTCTCCGCGACGCTGCTGTTGATTTCGGCCGTCATGTTATCGCGCGTCATCGGCTACGCGCGCGATGCCTATATCGCCTACGCCTACGGTGCGGGCGGGGCCACCGACGCTTATGTGGCGGCATTCACTCTGCCGGACTTTCTGAACTACATTGTCGCCGGGGGCTCAGCCTCCATCACATTTATCTCGATCTATACGCGCTTTCTCGCCGAGAAGCGCGACGCCGATGCCCAGAAAACTTTTTCCATCATCATCACGGTAATGACCGCAGTGTTGATCGCAGGAACGATTATCACCGAGATTTTCACGCCCCAGTTCGTGAGCTGGATGTTTGGGCCTTCGAGCAAGCACGCAGGTTTTTCGCCGCGGGAGATCGAACTCTGCATTCACCTGACGCGCATTCTGCTGCCGGCGCAGATCTTTTTTTATGTCGGGGGAGTGGTATCGGCGGTGCTGCTCTCGCATCGACTGTTTCTGTTTCCCGCTTTCGGGCCGATCGTTTATAACGCGTTCATCATTCTCGGCGGAGTGGTGGGCGGGCGTCATTTCGGAGTCGCTTCACTGGCCTATGGGGCCTTGGTGGGAAGTTTTGCCGGACCGTTCCTGGCCAGCGTGATTGGGGCGGCGCGGATCGGGACGGGTTATAAGCCGTCGTTCGATGTGACGAATTCTGCATTTCTGGAGTGGGTGAAGTTATCGGTGCCGCTGATGCTGGGGGTATCGCTAGTGGCGGCGGACGACTGGATCCTGCGGCACTACGCCGCCAGCGGTGTTGGCGATATTACCCGCCTGACTTTTGCGAAGCGGTTGTTCGCCGTTCCGATCGCCGTGTTGGGGCAGGCGACGGGGCAGGCGTCGCTGCCTTTTTTTGCGCGACTGTTTAATGAGAAAAAGCTGAAGGAATTTGCGGTGACAGTGAACGATTCTGTCTACCGCGTGGCTGCGGCGTCGCTGTTGGCGTCCGGCCTGATGATGGTGGCCGCGCTTCCGCTGATCGATCTGGTCTACCGGCGCGGCAAATTTCTTTTCGTCGACACGCAGACCAGCGCAGTTTATTTTTTCTGGTTTTCGCTCTCACTGGCATTGTGGGCGGCACAGGGGCTTTATGCGCGCGCGTTTTACGCCGCTGGCGATACGCTGACCCCAATGGTAGCGGTCACGATTATCACCGCGGCGTCGCTGCCGATGTACTCATTTCTGTTTCATACGTTCGGAGTGGTCGGACTGGCGTGGGCGTCGGACATTGGGATTGGCGTGAATCTGTTGGCGCTGGCATTGCTCCTGCATTACAAGAAGCTGGTTCCGCTGAATGGATTACGGTGGGGCGAGTTGGGGAAAGCGGCGATTGTGGCCGTAGCGGCAGGCGGGATCAGCTTCGAAGTGGCGAAGGTCGTGCCGCTATCGACCATGGGGCGCGGAAGCCGCGTGGCCGATCTGATGCAGCTAGGACTGGTGTCGATTACCTGGGCGGCAGCAGCAGCGGCAGGATTGTGGATGGTGCGCTCGGAGCTGCCCGGGGATTTGCGGCGGCGCAAGGGCGCGGTGTATCCCGTGGTAGCGCAGGGAGCGAGCAAGGAAATTTCGGACGCGGGGAGAGAACCGTAGAATCACAGTCGTTGGTCGCTTGTCGTTAGCCGCTTATCGTTAGCCGATAACCCAATCGGCTGCGTTATACTCGAGGGCCGGAGCGATTCATGATCACCGCTGCGAAAACGTCTCCTATTCAAACGCTGGTTGAAAAACTGCGGCAATTCCCCGAAGCCGCTTTCGACCAGACCGAAACCATTCGGCGCTTTTTGCAGGATACGCCCGTCGATGCTGAGTCCCTCGCTCCATACCTCAATTGGGATCGGCAGCATTACACGCGCAATCTGATCGACCGAACTTCGCTGTATGAACTGATGGCGATTTGTTGGGAAGTGGGACAGGCGAGTTCGGTGCACAATCATCGCGACCAGAATTGCTGGATGGCGGTTCCGCTTGGACGCTTGCAGGTGGAGAACTTTCATCTGGTTCATCAGGATCTGGAAGGTGGAGTGTGCCATCTCGAGCGAACCAACACGGTCGAGATGAATATCGCGCAGCCCTGCGCGGTCGATCCGGCGGATCCCGTGCACCGCGTGGTGAATCCGCGCGAATTCGATGCGCGCGCGGTGAGCCTGCATGTGTATTCGCGTCCCTTCGACACCTGCGTGGTGTATTCGCCGGAGCAGGGTACGTGCGGCGAAATCAAGCTGCACTTCAACACAGCGTTCGGAAAAACCGTGCAGCCCTGACTCAAATGCCAGCACCTAGACGCCTGAATGCCGTGCTCGCGACTCTCCTGCTGACGCACGTTGCCTGCACCAGCCAGCCGCCCCCGAAGGCAGCGGCGACATCTAACCAGGTTGTACCGGCAGAAAACCTCGCACCTTCACCGGCAGGTGGCAGCCAAGTCGTGTTGCAGAAAACATTCAAGCTGCAAGGGTCAGCCACATTCCCGATCGAAATTCCGGCGCACGCGGTGCAGCCGCATCTGCACGGGATCTTCGAATCTTTCGCGGGGAAGGCGAATGGCGCGTCCGACGATACGGCCAGCATCAGCTTCCTCATCCTGAACGAGGAACAGAACGCCGACTATACCAATAACCGCTCCAGCGATTCCCTGTTCGTGGTGGAGTCGTCACACAATCAGGCGGTAAATTTCGACCTGCCGCCTGCTCTGAATAAACCGATGAAATACTACCTGGTTTTCCGCGATCCCGACGGCGGCAAAGGAAGCAAAACGGTGGAAGCAAGTTTCCGGGTGGATTTCTAGGCTTTCCTGCGACGACTCTTCCTGCTGCTAAACTAAACAAGTTGCCCCCGCGCAAGAAATCATCGAATCCTGTTCCGCCGGACTACGTCCCTGCCAAACCCGCGGCCGGTAAGGCATCTCAGGCTGCGCCCGGGCACGGACGCATCTATCTTATCGATACCATGTCGTTCATCTTCCGCGCCTATCACGCGATGGTGCGGCAGCGATCGATGTCGACAAAAACCGGGCTGCCGACGGCGGCGACTTACGTGTTTGTGAATATGCTGCGCAAACTGCGCGACGATTTTTCCCCGCAGTATCTGGCGGCCGTGTTCGACGTAGCCGGCCCCACCTTTCGCGACGAGCAGGCCGACGCCGTCACCACCATCCGAAAGTTCGATATCAAAACGCAGACTTTCACTCAAGTCGAATACAAAGGCTACAAAGCCAATCGCTCCGCCATGCCGGAAGATCTGGCGCAGCAGGTTCCTTATATTCGTAGAGCGCTCGAGGCTTACCGGATTCCGATTCTCGAAGTGCTGCGCTTCGAGGCCGACGATGTGATCGGCACGCTGGCCCGCAAAGCGGCGGAGGCGTCGCATCCCGTGTACATCGTTTCCAGCGACAAGGACATGATGCAGTTGGTGAACGACAAAGTGCACATTCTGAATCCGCCAAAGGACAACTTGGTTTGCGATGCAGCGAAGGTGGAGGAGATTCTGGGCGTGCCGCCAGAGCGGGTGATCGACGTGATGGCTCTGCGCGGCGATTCGATCGATAACATTCCCGGCGCGCCGGGCATCGGCGACAAAGGGTCGGTGGAAATCATTCGGCGCTTTGGCACAGTCGAACAGGCGTTGGAGCGGGCGGCGGAAGTGGAAAAGAAAACTTATCGCGAATCGCTGCTGAACAATCGCGACACGATTTTATTCAGCAAGAGCATGGCGACCATCGACACAAATGTTCCCATCGAGTTCGATCTGGAAGCGATGCGCGCCGGAGATCCTGACGTGGACGCGCTGCGGTCGCTGTTCACCGAATTGGAATTCACTTCGCTGCTGAAAGAGTTGTTGCCGGTAGTCGAAGTAAGCGAGACGCTCCACACCGAGTCCAAATCGGCGGCGGATGTTGAAAGCGTAGTGAAGGCGGCTGTGGGCGCGTTGGCCGTGGCGGTCGAGCACGAAGAGGCGCCGGTTTTAGCGGAAGAGGCGGAAAAGGAAAAAGAGAAGGTCGAGGAGACACCCGACGCGCAGATGTCTTTAATGGCGATGGGAGGCATGGGTAGCGCTTCGGGCGCTGCGGTGCCCGCGCAACCGGCGTGTCGTGTCGCCATTTCCGCTACGGCCGGTTCGGCCACGATCGTCGAACTGGATTTCGGAGATGCCGCAGACAAATTGCGCGCTGTGCTCAGCGACGCTGGTATATCGAAAACAGTCCATGACTACAAAGCGGCGATTCATGCCCTCGATCCCCTGGGAATTTCGCTGGCGGGAGTGCGGCACGATCCCATGCTGTATTCGTATCTGCTCGATCCTACTTATTCGTCGCACGGGCTGGCGGAGGTGGCGCTGCGGCGCTTCAACCTGAAGCTGGGCGGCGACTTGGGCGAAGCGGCAGACATCACAGGGCAGCTCACCGCCACGCTGCGCAGCGATGTTGAACAGGCGGGGCTGGCGAAGCTTTACGAGGAGATCGATCTGCCTCTTGTGCCGGTGCTGGCGCGCATGGAGCAGGCCGGCGTGAAGATCGACAGGGCTGCGCTCTCGACCATGTCGAGCGAACTGGAGCGCGAGATCGCGGCGAAGGCGAAAGAAATCTACGAAGTTGCCGGGATGGAATTCAACGTGGGTTCGCCGAAGCAACTGGGCGATGTGCTGTTCAATCGCATGAATTTGCCCAAACCCGTAAAATACGGCAAAGGGCGGACTATATCGACAGCCGTCGATGTGTTGGAGGAGCTGGCGGAGAGTCATCCCATTGCACGCATGGTCCTCGATTATCGGCAGCTCACCAAGCTGAAGTCCACTTATGTCGACGCGCTGCCCGCGCTTATTAATTCCGCGACGGGGCGGCTGCACACCACGTTTGGGCAGACAGGAACGGCGACGGGACGGCTGTCGTCGGCGAATCCGAATCTGCAAAACATTCCGATCCGCACAGAGCTGGGGCGCGGCATCCGCGCGGCGTTTATTGCGGAACCGGGGCATGTGCTGCTGACTGCCGATTATTCGCAGATTGAGTTGCGGCTGCTGGCGCATTTTTCGCATGACCCGCTGCTGGTCGAGGCTTACAGGCGCGGCGACGACGTTCATACGCTCACAGCGTCGCAGGTGTTCGGCGTGCCTCCCCTGATGGTGACGGCGGACCATCGCCGGCAAGCCAAAGTTGTGAACTTCGGCATTGTATATGGGCTTTCGCCGTTTGGACTGTCGCAAAATCTCGGAATCGAACCCAGCGAGGCCAAGCAATTCATCGCGGCGTATTTTGAAAAGTACAGCGGAGTGCGGGCGTTCATCGACAAGACTTTGGAAGAGGCGCGGCGCGACCTAAACGTGAAGACACTCTTCGGTCGTGTGCGCCCGATTCCGGACATCAACAGCAAGAACGCGAACCAGCGCGGATTCGCCGAACGCACGGCGGTGAACACGCCGCTTCAGGGAACGGCGGCAGACTTGATCAAAATTGCGATGATTCAGATTGACACCGCGCTCCGCGAGCGCGGAATGAAATCGCGCATGACACTGCAGGTGCACGACGAACTGGTGTTTGAAGTTCCCGAAAGCGAAGTGGAGACGATGCAACCTCTCGTGCGCGAGCACATGGAGAAGGCTCATGCGCTGACGGTGCCGCTGCATGTGGATATGGGAGTGGGGAAGAACTGGAGAGATTTAGAGTAGGCGAGTTATCGCCCAAGAAACGGCCTTGTCATCCTGAGGCACGCGGTTTTTGCGTGCCGAAGGATCTATGCATTGCGCCGGCAAGCTGCATAGATCCCTTCGACAGGCTCAGGGCAGGCTCTTCGCTTCGCGAAGGATGACAAACGTTTGGTAGTGTAGAATTGCAAAAGTGAACCCCACCGCCAGAGCGGGTTGCCTGGCAACCGCGGCACTGGTGGAATTTCCTTACTAGTCGGGACGTGGCTCAGCCTGGTAGAGCACTCGCTTGGGGTGCGAGGGGTCGGCAGTTCAAATCTGCCCGTCCCGACCATTTATTTTCCAAGGCCTCACCGCGAGTCGCAGGAGGCCTACTTCAGTCCCTTGACCACATAGGCCACCGACAACGTCTGGGTATAGACATAGGCGTACGCGCTGCCGTCGCTGGAAAAACGCGGGCCACCGGCGCCCGCTCCTGGCGGGAGGCTGTCGCCGAAGGTTTTCCAGAATTCCATTTTCCCAGTCGCAGTATTCACTCGATAAACCTTCTTGGTCCGTTCGCGGCGCTGGCTGGAGAGCGCATAAACAGAAGCCCCGTCCGGCATCCAGCCGGTGACATAGTACGTCGAATCAAGACCCGGGATCGGGCGCAGGCCACTTCCATCCAGCGGCCAAACGGCCCATTTGCCGTCCGGCCCAGTCACGGCAAGACTGCGGCCGTCGGGGGACAGGATTGTGCCATCAATGCCCTCGGGCGTAATGGGCTTCGCAATGCCACTATTTACGTCAAGCAGATAATCGCGTGCGCCATGTCCGGACTCAATTCCACTAGCCACCAATTGTTTGCCATCGGGGAGGTAGCGAACCGAGCCGTAGCTGATGTTGTCGTGGGTCAACTGTCTGGCTTCACCAGCGCCGGTCGGCACCAGGCTCAAGGCACCGCCCTTGGCCGGTTTCGTGATCACCCATTTCCCATCCGGAGAAATGGCTTCGCCGGCGCCTTCGCCGATCCGCACGGGAGGCGATCCGTCGGTATCGCGCAAAAACACGGTGTAATTCGGGCCACCGCCATCGGCTTCTTCCTCGAAGAGAATTTTTCTGCCGTCCTTGCTCAAGTCTCTCGGCACCGACCATCCGAGCCATCCCAGTTCGTGCTCTTCTTTGCCGCCCGGCGGCATGCCCCGGATTCCGAGGCGTATCTGAGGTGTGATCATGAGCGCGATGCCGTTGCGCATGTCCTCCAGCCACATGCCTCCCGGGACGTTGGTAATGGTCCGCAGCTTGCCCGTCAGAGTGACCCCACGCAGATTTTGTGCGCTGCCGGTATCCGAGGCAGTGAACCAGATTTCATCGCCCGCCGGGGACCACTGCACACCCTCCACCGAAGACCAGCCCGACGAGAGCTTGTTCTCGTGCCCATCCAGGCCGATGACGGCAACCGAACCCTCGTCGTCGCCTCCAGGGTTCTCGTGGTCTTCAAACGCGATCCGTTTGCCGTCCGGGGAAATTTTCGGAAGGCTGATCCAGTTGATGCTGTCAAACAAGACGTGACCAATCGGATATTCCAGGCGCCAGTGATGATTCTCCGGGACAAAACGAACTACGGCCATGCTTTCGCCATTGGCCGTCCAGTCGGCATCCTGCACGTTCTCGAGCACTTCGCGCGGCGTGCCGCCGCCCAGCGGAACCCGCGCCAGTGTCCCCGTTCGTGCATAGCCGCCGTAGAATACAGTGTTGAGCCGGATAGCCAGTTCGCCGCTCTTCGAGATGGCCAGCAGCTCTGCGTTCTTCAGTCCCAGTTCGCGCGAGCCAGTATCATCTGTGCGAGCCATGTAGAGCTGATCCTCGCCGCCTTCCCAGGACGCGCTGTAGACGATGCTGCCGTCGGGTGTGAATCGGGCATTGCCAATGGAGCCCGTGCGGAACGTAATCTGCTGATACTCAGCCGGAGGCGTGGAAGCGCTGCTGTGCCCGAGCCACCAGCCCAGGCCGAGCATCGCTGCGGCAAGCAGAACCATTCCCAGCGCAGTTGCTAATACGCGACGAGACGTTCCGGCAGTCGCCTGCTGCACGGCCGCTTGCGCGCCCGACTTGCTGCTGGCGGAAATTTCGGTCAGGGCTTCCACATCGAAGGCCAGATCGCCGGCCGATTGGAAACGCTGCGACGGATGTTTTTCCAGGCAGTGGCGCACGATCCGTTCCAGGCCGGGCGGAACATTGCGGGCGGTCTCGGAAAGCTCCGGCGTCTCTTCCTTCAGGATCGCGCTCATGGTGTCGGCGGAGGTTTCGCCGTGGAAAGCGCGCTTGCCGGAAATCATTTCGTAGAGAATCGCACCGAAGGAAAAAATGTCGGAGCGATGGTCGGCCGGTTTTCCGCGCACCTGCTCGGGAGACATATATCCCGCAGTGCCCATGACGACCCCAGCTTCGGTGGCGACCTGGATGGTGGGTGCATCGCCGCTGTGATCCTGCGCTTCCGGTCGCGTCAGCTTCGCCAAACCGAAATCCAGAATCTTCACGCGGCCATCGGCGGTGAGAAACAAGTTTTCCGGCTTCAGATCGCGATGCACAATGCCCTTTTCGTGCGCCGCAGCCAGTCCCTTCGCCACTTGCGTGGCATAGTCGATGACTCGGCGGATGGGCAGCGGACCGTTGCGCACCCGCTCCCGCAGGGTTTCGCCTTCGAGCAATTCGGAGACAACATACGGCGCGCCCTGCTCTTCGCCAATATCGAAAATCGAAAGGATGTTGGGATGATTCAACGCCGCGGCCGCGCGGGCTTCCTGTGCGAAACGCTGCAGGCGTTCGCGATCGGCCGAGAAAGATGCCGGCAGAACCTTGATGGCAACAATGCGATCGAGGCGCGAATCGTGCGCGCGGTAGACCTCGCCCATGCCGCCCGCGCCCAGCAGGGATTGGATTTCGTAAGGACCGAGTTTCTTGCCAGAGGTCAGAGCCATGCGTGCAGTGGATTATAACCTCGCCCAGGAGTTCTGTTGGAGATAAGTCTCTGCGTCGGATCGGAAAGACTCGTATCAGGGCGCGGCTTCCAGCCGTGCCGTCAGCCGGGCAGCATGATGAAGGCTTTAGCCGCTGCATCTGGGGAAATGGCAAGGCAAGCGACAGGGGAAGCCCGATTCTTTTTTCGCGCCGTCAGTCTGCGGCTTCCATCTCTTCTGCAATCGCCAGCATTTTGGTGACGCTGTTCCAATTGCGGGCTGTGCCGGTGGTCTTCAGCAGCTTTCCGATCGTCGACCAGGGAAGTTTCGATTTGCCGGCTCCGTTGGGGAAGTAGATATAGAGTTCGCGGCCTTTCAGGTGCAATTCCTCGGGATATTTCTTGAAAACGAGGAGCATGGACTGCGCCTCAGGACCGGGTTCCGCGGCAAGGAAGGTGACCAGGATCTTGCCGGGTTCCAGATCGCGGCCTCCGAAGGGGTTGGCGGCGATGGCTCTTCTCATTTCTTCCGTGGTGCGGAGCACGACATCCGGGCAGCATCCGAATTTCTTCTCGATTGCATTCTGGATTTTCTTCGCCAGGGCAGAGGAGTGCTTTTCTTTGGTGCGGAAAATGACGTTCCCGCTTTGCACGTAGGTCCGCGGCCCTTCACACTTGACCGATTCGTAGAGCGCGCGAAGAGCATCCATTTTGATCTTGTTGTGTCCGCCCACATTGATTCCGCGGAGCATGGAAATCACGACCGGCATGGGGTTCGGCAGTTCGCACTCAGCAATCGGCAGTTCGCACTTGGCATTGAGTGACTTGCGTTCGACCAGGACTGTTCCATCATAGCCGATGGATTTTTGGAACGTCATGGCAGCGGGAGAGGATGGCCTTCTGAGTATGTGGAACCAAGAGAATCACTTTGACTTGAAGTTGATTCGCCGGGACAATCAGGAAAGCTCTGGCCCAGGGAGAAGTGCTATGTCGGGACAAGTCGTGTTGTATTTTGAGGATCAGGCCGATGCCTTGCGGTTCGCGCTGGCCGCGGGTTCGGTGATGGCGGGGGATGCCGCCGAGTTTACCCGGAATCTGGTGGAGGAAACGGCACGAGTGACCCGCATCCGCCTGGATGCGGTGAATGCGGGGGTAAGGAAGAAGGACAATCCGGCGCGCGTGGCCTAGACCCTCGAACGCATTCGCTGCGGCTGCGGCGAACACCTGCCGGACTGCGTCCGGCGGACGGGCGAATGCGCCCGGCCCCACGCGAACCTTAACGCTCCCACATCAGCTTACCGCCTTCTGACAGATACTTACGCCGTGCCGGCGTTGGTGAAGGCTTCCAGCGCATCCGATAAAGTGGGGAACATCAGGAAGATCTGCTCGACCTTGGTGATCTCGAAAACTTTGCGCACGCGTTTGTTGACACCGGTCAAGGCCATGCGGCGTCCGGCTTTGGTGCAGGTGGTACAGGCGCTGACCAACGACCCCAGCCCCGACGAATCAAGATACGGAACATTCGTCAGATCCAGAATCATAGTCGGCGCGTCTTCGCGCCGCACCGCATTCATGAAAGGAGAAACGTTCTCCATGGTCAAGGGCCCGCGGAAGCTGAGCACTCCCCGGTCGAGGCGTTCGATCTCTAATGGTTCCGAAGCCATGGCGCTGCGATTCTAGGCCACTTGATGCGGTGGGTTCAAGTCGTAGGCGGGTCTTATAGGGTGTAGGTCTTAGAGTCGGTCTTGGTTCGTAGTTAGCAAGTTTGAGACCGAATACCCAATAACCCAAGTCCCGACTGAATTTATCCCGTGCGCCGAGCCGACAGCAGATTGAGAATCTCACGCAGGCCCTGGCGGATGTGCTGGATCTCGGGAGCGGATTGCGAAGGAAACGGAATTGCAGTCTGCGATTTGTCGGTTCTGCTTTCGGCGCGCAGTTGCTGGCGGGCGCCGGAGATGGTGAATCCCTGCTGGTAGAGCAGTTGCTTGATGCGCAACACGCTTTCGACGTCGCGCTTGCGGTACATGCGCTGTCCGGTGCTGCTCTTGACTGGCTTCAACTGCGGGAATTCGGACTCCCAGAAACGCAGCACATAAGCCGGCAGATGGCACAGCGTGGCGACTTCGCCGATCCGGAAATAGAGCTTGTCGGGGATGAGGATGTCATTCGCCGATTCGTTCGCCGGATGCTTCGCCGTACTTTTCTTTCTAGCCGCCATATTTCTCGCTGCCATGTTCGATCATCCGTCACGCTGGTTTGCCTATTGTGACACACGCGCGTGCGAGAAATGCCAGAATTTCGCCGTCGAACTCAAGGACACGTCAACTCCGCCGAGCCGAAGGGCTTGAACACCGCAGCATCGGAAACCCCCGGTTCAGCGGTTCCAGCCAGGACAATCACGGTACCAACAAATGTGGGACCGCATTGAGCCGCTCCGTTTTGGTCCACGCTGGGGTATGTCATGCCGGCAGGTTCGCAAGCACCGTCGGAGCTGCCGATGCACCACTGAACATCCTGGCTGGTGAGTTGCGCCGGAGACGGTGCCTTGCTGAATGTACCGGTAGCTGTGAACGGGACTTGTCCATTGGAAAAATCTTTGGCGTCCGCCGAGCCGGGACTCAGAGTGACACTCTGAAGTTGCCGTCTGCTGCCGCATCCGCAACTCAACAGTGCGGCTATCAGCACGAGGGGCCATACGAACAACGAAGCGCTGCGATTCATAAGACCTCCGCGTTCGAAAATGTCTTGATTCGATCAACCCTGGCCTGGAGCCAAAGTTGCTTGATTCATGTTTTAGGCCCGGTATCCAACAAAAGCATTTTTTTCGAGCGCGTCTGCGCTCGCTCGCTAAAAGGAAAAGCCTCTCAAGAGGTGCTTCTCTTAAGAGGCCAGTGAGAAATCGTGGCGTAAGCGAGATTCTTCTCGCTGACAGTTAATGTTTCTTCTTTTTTGCCTTCTTTTTCGTTGCCATGAAGGTTTCCTCCGTGAACGATTTTCCCTTGCAAACGTTGACTACGTGGCCCTTGTACTCGAAAGACCAACCCTACTTGTAGTATGGGAAGATCTTATATCCCAAGATATTGCGGCAGTATTAATAAAGTGTCAACAGAATTCTTTCAAAAGCAGACATCGTTTTCACTCCAGTGTCTCCCAGCGAGATAAAATTTCCGCAGTCAGGGCGTGGTCTCCGTGGATTTTTGTTCGATCGTCTTTTGTTGGATCATGGCTTGTTGGAACATGGCTTGTTGGATCAGGGCCGCCCCGTCGCCCTGAACCTCGCTTTGAGATAATTCATCGGTGGCCAACTTAACTGCACAGGCTGCCCGCTCCTCCGTCTTCCGCCGATCCTTCCACAAAGATCTCCCCGCAGCCGTGCGCGGAGAAGGCGTCTACATCTGGGATGCCACAGGCAACAAGTACTTGGACCTCTCCGGCTCTGCCGCGGTCAACTTCATCGGGCATGGCGTGCCGGAAATCTCCGCGGCTATGGCCGAACAAGCGGGCAAGCTTGAATTCGTCCATACCAGCCAGTTCACCACGCCGGTTGCCGAAGATTACGCCACGGAACTGCTCGAGTTCGCGGGAGAACATTTGCGCGGCGGCGCAGTCTACTTCACCTGCGGCGGCTCCGAATCGATCGAGACTGCATTGAAGCTGGCCCGCCAATATCAGGTCGAGATCGGGCAAGACCGTCGCTACCAGATTCTCAGCCGCCAGCAGAGCTATCACGGCTCAACCCTCGGGGCCTTGTCGGTCTCGGGCAACAAGCGACGGCGCGAAATTTACGTGCCGATGGTGAAAGAGTTCGCCCATGTCGGCATGCCCTACTGTTACCGCTGCAACTTCGACTGCACCGACAGTTGCCGCAACTGCGGTCAGCAATATGCCGCCGAACTCGAACGTGCCATCGAAGCCGCGAATGTCGCAGCAACGCAGAGTGAAGTCGCTGCATTCATCTTCGAGCCCGTCAGCGGTGCCACACTCGGCGCTGTCGTTCCTCCTCCCGGATACTCAGAGGCGGTTGCCGAAATCTGCCATCGGCACGGCGTCCTGCTCATCGCCGACGAAGTTATGACCGGCATGGGCCGCACCGGCCGCAACTTCGCGGTCGAGCACTGGATTGGCCAAGATTCGAACATCGCGCCCGATATTCTGGTCGCCGCTAAGGGTCTCTCCAGCGGATATGCGCCGCTCGGCGCCGTGATCGCCAGCAAGAAAGTTGTCGACGCTGTCGCCGACGGCTCCGGAGCATTCCTCCACGGCTTCACTTACAATGCCCACCCCATTTGTCTCGCCGCCGGCCGGGCCGTGCTCCGCTACCTCGAGGAGAAAAAATTAGTGGAAGCCGCAGACTCCGCTCGCCCTGCCACCGCCGCGGCGCACTTCAAGCACGCGCTGGAAAGTTTGAGCGCAGAAGAAGGCGTCGGAGACATCCGCGGCATCGGCTTGCTCCGGGCGATCGAATTTGTCGCCGACAAATCGACCAAGCGTCCCTTCCCGGCAGACCGGAATTTCGCCGTGCGCGTTGCCGCTGTCGCCCTGAAACGCGGCCTGCTCGTCTATCCCATGCAGGGCTGCGTCGACGGCATCTCTGGCGATCATCTTCTTCTGGCTCCCCCAGCCATAATCACTGCCGATCAGATCGAGTGGTCGACCCAGCAACTAGCCGCAAGTGTTCGCGAAGTATGCGGCAGAGGAAAGTAGTGCCGCTCTCGTCTTGTCGGCGGCTCTCCCGCGGGCGGGCGCCCGCTGCCTCTCCACTGGGAAACGTTGACTTTTTGAGATTGCGCGCCTAGCAACGATTCGCATCCGCTTCGAGCTTCCAGTCGTGCCGTTGACTCCGCAGGAAATCCTTCAGCCGTTGAAGTTGATCTCTCTCCGCAATTTCCATGTTTTCAGCTTCTTGGCAACTGATCTTCGATTGATTCGCGCTTAATCCCGCGTGCATTGTCGGGGGCCGCCGAAAGCCGGAGAGTTGCGAGGCAGCCGATTTCAAGAAACTGCGGAGGCAACATGGCAACTCTCAATGCGCAAACTCCCTTTTCGCCAACCATCTCTTCGCCAACCATCTATTCGCCAACTATGATCGAATTCTCCGAGCAGTCCAATCCGTGCCTGCCGATCAAGATGGCTCCGACGCATTCCCTTCCCGATCGGGAAGTACGCGTGCAGGAAAGCTGGGTCGCAGCGGCGGAGAAGCGTGCCTTACTCTGGATGGCCGCACGCACACCGAACCGGATTGGTCCCGATCACCTGACGGCTCTCGGCCTGCTCGCCCAAACCGGCGCAGGAGTCAGCTATGCATTCGCCGCACGGAACCGCTACGCACTTCTCGCCGTAATCGTCTGCCTCGCCCTCAACTGGCTCGGCGACTCGCTCGACGGAACCTTGGCCCGCTTCCGCCAATGCCCGCGCCCGCGCTACGGTTTTTACGTCGACCACATGGTCGACAGCTTCGGCGCTCTGGCCCTGATGGGTGGCCTTGCTCTGTCGGGGTATATGCATCCGCGGATCGCTATCGGCCTGCTCATCGCGTTCCTGATGCTCTCCATACAGTCTTATCTCGCCACGTACGCCTTAGGTGAATTTCGCCTTTCTTTCTGGCGTTTCGGCCCAACGGAATTGCGCATTCTGCTTGCTGTCGGCAACCTTGCATTGTTGTGGAAACCGGTCGTGCATCTCTTCGGCCGCCTCTATCGCCTGTTCGACGTCGGGGGAGCGCTTGGTCTCGCCGGGATGGGAATGATGGTAATCGCCTTCACGGTGCAGAACACGATTCGTCTTTATCGCGAAGAAAGGCTCCCACGATGAACGCTAACTCCTTTCCAGACAATGCGCTACGTGATGTCGGAGCGCGCGGGGAAATGCTGGAGTCTCTGCAACCGCTTGCCGACGAGGAGGTTACGCCGAGCGGGGCGAGAAGAAATGCGCGAAAACAGGCACAAGGTCCACCTGATCATATGCGTAACTCCCAGCCCCACAATGACATGCGGGCAATGGAGGAGCGCCCTACTCAGGCAGAATTCAACAAGGCATTAGCGTTCAATCACTTGCGGCGGAGCCGCGCTTCTAACAGCGACGAAAAACTGCGGCAAAACAGCAAAACCTCGAACATGCCTTCCCAACTCCTTCGATGGTTCAAATTCAATCTCGTCGGCGGAATCGGAATCGTTGTGCAGTTTCTCACACTGTATCTGATGAAGAGCGTGGTGCACCTTAATTATCTCTTCGCCACTGCGATTGCAGTTGAGGCCGCAGTGGTGCACAACTTTGTCTGGCACGAGCAATTCACCTGGGCCGACCGATTGAGATCGTCACGGCATCATTCAATGCGCAGGCTTGTTCGCTTCAATCTTGCGAATGGCGCAGTCTCCGTTCTGGGCAACCTGGCGGTGATGAAGGGAATCGTCGCGATGGGTCACACGAACTACCTGCTCGCGAACGGAATCGCGATTGCGCTGTGTTCGCTGGCGAACTTTCTGGTGGGTGAGGAGTGGGTCTTCGCCACGACAGAAGAATAGATCAAGGCAATCCGGAATGAAGCTCTACCACCAGCGGAATTCTCGTGTAGAGCGCAAGCCTACGCGCTGACCGCCGATACCCGTTGAACATGCTCTTGCGCCGGAGCCATAGCGACCAGCACTACACCGACGATCGCGAACACAACCACTCCCGCCAACTCTCGCCGCTCGATTACATTCCGATATTCCTGCGCTGCCATTACGGCAGCATGCGCAAGGTTGGCCCATCCGGCGAAGACGATCAGGCTGCGGTGCTCCGCCGGGTTACGCGCTGCCAGCAACAGGAAAATGCCAAGCGTAACGTAGATGCTCATTATCATTGGCACCCCAGGTTCCTGCGAGAAAAACATCGTCAGCGGAATAACTCCCGCCACGAACAACAATCCAACTAAAACTAAAACAATTCTCACCGCCCGTTCTCGATTCATAGTGCGCTCCTTCTCATGGTTGCATTCAGGAACTGGTAGCTTAACTGCTATTGCAGCTTCCAGGCAAAATTAAAGTCCAAGGCGACGGACAGAGCCTGCCCTGAGCTTGTCGAAGGGAGTGTCCGTCCTGCACGGGTCATGCGATCTTCAGCACGACCTTGCCATAGTTCTTGCCTTCTTGCAGAAGTTTGTAGCCCTCGATGGCGCGATCGAACGAAAAGACGTGGCCGATTTGTGGAGTGAACTTGCCGTCGTTGATCCAGACCGACAACTGTTGCCAGGCAGGCTCCATAATTTCCCGCTTCTGCGAGAGATATGTGAGCCATAAGCCCTGCACGGCGGCGGATTTAGCATACATAGCGCGGATGTCGAGTTGAGGCTGCTTCCCGGTTGCGGTGCCGTATTGGATGACTCGTCCGAAATCCCGCAGACAGCGAAGACTCTTGGCGGTGTGCTCTCCGCCGAGCATGTCGAAGACGGCGTCGACGCCTTCGCCGTGCGTCAGGTTCTTCACGACTTCTTCGTAGTCGTGCTGCTTGTAATTGATGGGATGTTGCAGGCCGAGGGCTTTCACGCGTGCCAGTTTTTCATCGGAGGAGGATGTTCCGTACATTTCGACCCCGAGCAACTTTCCGATTTGGACGGCGGCTGTGCCAACGCCCCCGGCTACGGCATGGATTAGGACTCGGGGAGTGCGCCCAGCCGGGCTTTGCCCCGCTGGGGAGGGCAAGGGCGCCCGCCCCTCTACCTGCGCCATTCCCGCTTGCCAGTAACCCAGGTAGGCGGTGAAGTAGTTCACTGGAAAGGCGGCGGCTTGTTCGTCGGTCCACGCATTCGGAATGGGCCAGAGCAGGTTGGTGTAGGCTGCGGTCTTCTCCGCGAAGGCGCCCCACTGCGCATAACCCATAACGCGCCGTCCGGTGCTTTCTTCGATACCGGCGAACTCGCGGCCTGCGATGAGCGGCGGAGGCGGCGTTCCCGGATAGCCGCCTTTCGAGGTCATGAAATCGGCAAAGTTCAGGCCTCCGGCGTGGACGCGGACGATGGTTTGCCCGGACTTCACGGTTGGTTCGGGGACATTTTGAATGGCCAGGCCATCCGGGCCGGTGGGGCTGGTAATCATCAGGGCTTGCATGGAGAAAGTGTAGGCGAGGGGGGAGTAATCGGCAATCCGAGCGGCTTTCAGAAGATGCCCGGATCGTTGCGCGTGCAGCATCGTGTCCCACCCTTGTCGCATGAAGCAAGAACGCGACAAGGATGGGGCACCAAGCCAATAAGCTAGAGCACAACGAACAACGCGATGCGCATGCCGGGGTGCAGCAAGTCAATCAGGTAATACTCGCCGTCGATGTAGTCGATGTAGCAATCGTCCGTATAAGCCCATTCTGCGGGCCAGGGATCGACCATGACAAAGGAATAGCCGCCGTATTCGAATTGTGGCTGACCGTTCACAACCTGCGGGCGCGATGGATGGAAGCTATGGCCACGGCCAAATTGGGCGTGGAACTTGTCGTCAGGAATGTGACCGCCCTTGCCCGCGGGACGGCCGTGCTCCTGCTGCCCAGCCTCTTGCCGGCCCGGCTGAGCGGCTTCTTGCCGGTTCCGGTTCTCTTCCGGTCGCTGGTTCTCTTGCCCGGACCGCTTTTCCATTTCTTTTTGTTGGTTCTTATCTTGTTGGTTCTGATCCTGCCTGGATGGCTTGGCCTCGTCTTGCCGCGGAGCCTTCATCTCATCCTGTTTTCCCGCCGGCTTTGTTTCGTCTTGCTTTTCCGCGGGACGCGCCTCGTCCTGCTTCTTGGGTTCTTCCTGCTTCGGTTTATCTTCTTGTGGTTTTTCGTCCTGGGCGTAGAGCGCCGCTGAGGTTGCGACCAGGGCCGAGAGAATCGCTACATTCAAAAACCTGAAAGCTCGCATGACATCCTCCAGAGATGCTTGATTCGACTGCGGGCCGCGATCTGCCGGCTACAGCAGGTCGCAAATTTTGCCTGCAATCAGATGCTCCGCCGAGGAATACCCATTCCGAGTCGTTTGCTGTAAACAGACCCGGGAAAAGTATGTAGGGCTATACCTTCAGATACGAAGAAATGATGTGGCGACAGAATCCGGTGGCGATGACCGCCCCTGATTGTGGGAGCGAAGGCGAAGCCGGCGAGTCCCCCTGAAGTCGAAATCCGGCGTCCACCGCCAGTTCCCACCCCTTCCCCTCAGGTATATACTTCTGGCGTTGGCTTAGTGGCTCGTCCGGCCAAGCCCCAGAGAGGCCGGAACGGGGCGCCATTCATTCCCCTAATTCATGCGCGCTCCGAATAAGGAAAGGCTGATTCCCGCCGGGGGCGGCGTGGAGGCGGCACGGGTGCATCCCTGGTTGTATGGTCATACGGGCAAATTGCATCCGCGGGGAGGTCTACCGTGGATCTTATTTTTGTACGTCTTCTTTTTGTCATCGTTGTAGCGGTCACTTGCTACGTCATCGAGCCCTTTGGATTAGTCCGCAATTTTGACGCGGGCGTGGGCGCATTGATCGGCGCGGCGATCGTCGTGTTCGAATGGAAGCTGCGAACTGTCAGCCTGAAGCGGCTGATCGGCGCTGCCATTGGCAGCATCCTCGGCATCTGCGGCGCCTATCTGTTCGCGCTAGTCATTCGCAGCAGCGTGCCTTCGGGGAATACGCAGAGCTTTCTCCAGATCATGGTCATGCTGCTGATGGCTTACGTCGGTCTGATCGTCGGCGCCAACAAAGGTGACCTGTTGAACCTGGCCGCCCTGGGCGGAGTCTTCGGCGGCGAGAAGCAGGGTAAGAAGAGCTACAAGATTCTCGACACCAGCGTCATCATCGATGGCCGCATCGCCGACATCGCCGAGACCGGATTCCTCGACGGCATCATCGTAACCCCGCAATTCGTGTTGCGCGAGTTGCAGCTGGTCGCCGATTCCGCCGACTCGCTCAAGCGCAACCGCGGCCGCCGCGGACTCGACATTCTCCAGCGCCTCCAGAAAGTTGCTACCCTCACCATCCAGATCGTGGAAGACGATTTTCCCGCCGTCCGCGAAGTCGACCTCAAGCTGATCGAACTGGCCAAAGTTTACGAGGGCAAAATCATCACCAATGACTTCAATCTGAACAAAGTGGCGCAGCTCCAGGGCGTGCAGGTGTTGAACATCAACGAACTGGCAAATTCACTTAAGCCAATCGTGCTCCCCGGTGAGACCATGCGCGTCTTCATCCTGAAAGAAGGCAAGGAATACAACCAGGGGGTGGCTTACCTGGATGACGGTACGATGGTTGTGGTCGACAATGCCCGCAAGATGATTGGCAAGACCATCGACGTGTCGGTTACATCGGTTCTGCAAACCACCGCGGGAAAAATGATCTTCGGCAAGTGGGACGAGCGGGCGGCATACTCCCGCCAGTCCGCGCCGGTGCCCGTGGCAGTGACTCCGGTATCCGTGCCCGGACCCGTGCCCGCCCCTGTCCCAGCTCCTGCAGGGTTGGAGACGAAGCAGGGCACTTCGTAGCGTGAGCGTGAGGAGGACCGTCGGTTTGTTAACCGTTGCAAAGCGGTACGCCGCAGTATACCCTTTGGTGGTCTTGACAACTCTCTGAACGTTTCATATTGTGGTCTTATATCCGTTACGCTCGTAGGCGAGCAGGTTTCTGAAGCCCCAGGGTTTACCTCTGGGGCTTTTTGATTTTATGGCGAAAATGATCGTCTTGATCGATGGTGGGTTCCTTCGCGTCAAGGCGAAGCATGCGGGCCAGCAATACAATCCCGACTTCATAGAGAAATTCGCGCACAACTGCAAAGTGGCACAAGAAGAAATATTCAGGGTACTCTACTATGACTGCGCCCCTTTTGTTGGTGATGTGAAACTTCCGGTCTCCGGCAACGTCAAACAATTTATCGGCTCTGATAGATGGATGGCGGAGTTAGCGTCGAAAGACCTCTTTGCAGTTCGCCGTGGCGTTTTGAAGTTTCGAGGCTTTAAGCCCAAGCAGACCCCAGTCAATCCGAACCAGCTAACAGATGCTGATTTTCAGGCTGATTTTGAGCAAAAGGGCGTTGATATGCGAATCGGCTTAGACATAGCCGCTTATTCTTCTAATCGCGCAATTGATCGGATCTGCCTCGTATCAAATGATACTGATTGTGTGCCAGCGCTCAAATATGGGCGGAGGAGTGGTCTACAAATAGTGATCATTGAGCTTCCTAACTGCAAAGTTGCGCCGGAGTTGGTGATGCATTCGGATTACAAGCGCCCCGTCCTCTGGCCTTGAACTTGAAGTCGCCGCTTATTCACTCCCCGATTTGAACTCCGCCCGCCGCCCTCGTATACTTACACCCCGCCATGAAGGTGATCGTCATTATTCCGGCTGCGGGCCTGGGGACGCGCATGGCGCCCATGCCCAGCGCTATGATTCCAAGCGGTAAGAACGCGAGAACGAAAAAGCCCCATCCCTCGAAACAATTCAGCGATCTCGCAGGCACGCCCATCCTGATTCACACCCTGCGCAAGTTTGCCCATGTCGACGAAGTGAGTGAAATCTGGGTCGCCCTGCGCGAAAACGAAATTGCAGGCTTCCGCGAGCGGCTCACGCGCGAAGCCAAGGATGTCTTGAAGAAAAAAGTCGAACTGGTTGCCGGCGGCGAGCACCGGCAGCAATCCGTCGAGCACGCCCTCAATGCGATTACCGCCGCTCCCGACGATATCGTCCTGGTACACGACGCCGTGCGTCCGCTGGTCACTGGTGAGATCATCCACGAGGTCATCGCAGGCGCTACAAAATACGGCGCCGCTATCGCCGGACTGCCGGCCGTCGATACTGTAAAACAGGTCGAGCGCACCTCGGAAGGCGCCATCGTGAAAGCCACCATCCCACGCGCTGGCATCGTGCTGGCGCAGACTCCGCAAGGCTTTCGCTACAGCGTCGTCAAGAAAGCCTTCGACGAAGCTGCCGCCGACGGCTTCACCGGCACCGACGAAGCGTCGCTGGCCGAGCGTTCCGGCCAGCAAGTCGCCGTCGTCATGGGCTCCCCACGAAATATAAAAATCACCACTCCCGGCGACATGGAGTTGGCGGAGTTCTATTTACGGAAATGAGCCACGGATTTTCACGGATTCTCACGGATAAACCTTCTAGAACGGCGTAGACTCGCTCCGATGGATACTTCGACTCTTGGTCTGAAGCACGTCGGATTGACTGAAAAAATCATCGGCGTCTTTTATGACGTGTACAACGAACTGGGCTACGGATTTCTCGAATCGACTTACGCGGGGGCGATGGTAGTGGCCTTGGAGGAAGCGGGACTCAAGGTTGCAAAGGAAGTCTCAGTACCGGTCTGGTTTCGTGGTAGGAGGGTGGGCCAATATTTCGCCGATCTCATGGTCGAGCACGCAGTTCTGCTGGAGCTGAAAACTGCTCGGAGCCTGGAGTCGGCACACGAAGCCCAACTCCTTCACTACCTCAAAGCCACTGAAATTGAAGTAGGCCTCCTCCTAAACTTCGGCATGCGACCACAATTCCGCCGCCTGCTCTTTGACAATGAAAGAAAAAAGATCCGTGAAAATCCGTGCGAATCCGTAGCCAAGGTGTCTGCGTGAGGATCGGTTATGGCTTCGACTCCCATGAATTTCGTGCCGGCATTCCTCTCAAAATCGGTGGGATCACCCTCCCGCATGACCAAGGCCTGGCCGGCCACTCCGATGGCGATGTGCTGCTGCATGCGATCACCGATGCCCTGCTCGGCGCGGTCGCGGCGCCCGATATCGGCGCGCTTTTCTCTCCCTCGAATCCGAAGTGGAAGGGCGCGGACTCCGTCATCTTCCTGGGCGAAGCGCTGAAGCGCGTGCGCGGCGCGGGTTATCGCGTGGGCAATATCGATGCCAGTCTCATTCTGGCTGCGCCGAAGATCGGCCCGCACGCCCTCGCCATTCGCACCCGCGTCGCCGAACTGCTGGGCCTGCATTGTGACTGCGTAGGCCTAAAGGCGAAAACGCCCGAGGGGTTGAACCTGGAAAATGCCGCTCTCGCGCATGTGGTTGTGCTGCTGGAAAAGGCGTCGGCGCCGAGAAAAAAGAAAAAAAAGAAGTGACCAGCTACGGAATTGCTCCGCGGCAGGCTCTCAGCCGCGTTGATTGCAGGAGTCGATCAGCGCGCGGAAGATCGCCCGCGACTCTGCATCGTGATCCACCGAGCGCTCAGGATGCCACTGCACAGCAAGCACGAAATGATCAGACGCCGTTCCTTCCAGCGCTTCGATGATGCCATCCTCAGCGCAGCGGGCGCCGACGCGCAGGCTGTTGCCGATGCTTTCGGCGGACTGGTGATGAGAGGAGTTGACCGGCAGGATGAGAGCGTTGCCCTCAAGGGCTAAAGCCCTGTTTCTCGGTTGCGGCTTGTCGGGACGGCTTAAGCCGTGCCCTCGCCGGTTGTGTCCCGCCACGATGCCCGCCAGCCTGGAATCTTCCTGAATTGCGACGCTGTGCGCGACGGCAACATCCTTCCCGGCTTCGTGATTCACCTTCGCGCGCTTCTCCTCCGGCAGAAAATCTGGAATGTGCTGAACCAGCGATCCCGCGTGATACACATTCAGACTCTGAAGTCCGTAGCAAATGCCCAGCACCGGCTTACCTGACTTATATGCGTCCTGCAACAGCAGATCGTCGACCGCATCGCGCCGCGAATCTGCGGCTGCCGTATGCGGCGACCGCGCCGCGTGAAATCGGGCCGGATCGACGTCGGCTTTGCTGCCGGGGAGCAACACGCCGTCGCAACGCTGGATTGTTTTCTCAATGTCGTCCGCAGCCTGATCCAGCGCGATCCGAATTGGTTCCCCTCCGGCCATCGTGACGGCACGCTCGTACTGCGGAATTGCCCGTTCGGCATACTCGAGGTCGAAGGAGTGCGGCATGGGGATGGCGATGCGCGGCATGATCTGAATTGTAGCGCTTGTGACGCGACCGTCAGGTATTAGGAGCGGCGCGCTCGCCTCGCTTTGCGGGACGGCCGAGAGCCTGCCCTGAGCGAAGTCGAAGGGCGCCTGTCGCCACGTGAATTGGCACGCGGGTCAGCTCATTTTTTCAATCGCTGCCAAGGCCCTCGCCTGCCGATAATGCCGAATCTCCATCGTGAGCGCGAGGATAAAAATAATCCCTCCCGCCACCAGAGCCATGGGCAATGCGATGTGCCGGTAAGCGATGCGCATGTCAGGATGTGCACCCCGCACTGCGGCGACAATTACGGTGCCGAGAATGGCCAACAGCAGAATGACCGCGAAACACAGCAGCGTACAGATCACGGTAACCACAGTGACGCGTAGCGGAATCGCATACCAGCGTGGACCGCGGGATGGCGGTTGAGGGGACATTGGCCCTACGATAAATCATCCCAGGGCTCAGGCGTAACCAAGTGTTGGCTAGTGTATAAGATAGTAAGCATGTCGCAGGCAGCCCCGGCAATTACGCGCAGTCCCGCAGACGTCGTTCGCGTCACGCCGGTGTCTCAGGCGACGAATGGGATCTGCTACGCCGTGGCAGGAGAGGTCGCGGTCAACTCGTTCGATCTGGAGCGGATGATTGCCGCGGTCCCAACCAAGATCGCGGCCGCGCTCGAGCGCAAGGCCTACTACTTCGTCCCGCTGGCGGTGAGCCAGGGCGAGGAGACGGTCATCGCCGATCGTTACGACGTAGCGCTGAGCGACAACGCCGTCTGCCATCGCAATTTGAATCTGGGCGATTCGCAGTGCGTCTTCATCTCGACTCGTCTGATGGACGACAAGTTCTCCGTGGCCTTTGAGTTTTATATCAACGTCGGCCACGCCCTGGTCGAACGTGCCGGGGTCTCCAGCGCCTTCACCGAACTGGCCTGGAGCCAGGTGGAGGCAGGCGTTCGTGGCGAAACCTCACTCGATGCCTGGGAAGCACGCAAGTTGGCTACGGCCGCCGGCCCGGACGCCGAGCGCTACAAGAACGAATATCTGGACGCCACTTTTTCCGATACGATTTCCATTTATCTGCTGTCGTTGTATCTCGACGTCGATTATTACGATCTGCGGGAGCGCGATTATCCTCTGCTGGCGCCATCGGCCCTGGCTGAGCGCCTGCGCAAGATTGCGGAACTGTTCCCGCCGAATACGGGATTTGAATTTGCCGTGTTGTACAAGCGGCGCGGGTAGGCCCGAGCCAGACCACAATCCTTCGCCGCGGATTTTCACGGATCAATCGCAACCATTCAACTTCCAAGGCAGTCGTAGTTCCCAGTCTTGTCGCTAAGACCGCTATAAGACTGGTGCCCCCACTTTTTATGCCGGGAAACTCCGTGACGGAACCGATTACTTTCCGTTCGAGATCACGAAGTTGACGGTGATGGGATGATTCGCGGTAACGGTTACCGATTTTTCCCAGGTCTTCGCCTCGCTGAACACCGGGCGCTGCACGCTGTGTTCGGTGAGCACATCGTAGGCCTGCTCTTTGCCGGCCAGGCCCCAGCCTTCATGCCAGGCCACGATCTGATAGGTTCCGGGCGGGACGTTGCTGAACTCAAAGCGTCCGTTTTCGCTGGTGACGGCGTAGTAAGGATGGGTGACGACCATCATCTCGGCATTCATCCAGACATGCCCGCCATTGCAGCGCAGGTGGACGATGCCGGGCGTGGCCATGGTTCGCGAGGTGGGGCGGTCCGGGAAAGGAAAGGGCAGATTGAAAGTGGCGGCGCCATCCATGTGAATGGTGTGCAGCGTGGCGTCGGAACTCAGCATAGTGAGATTGCTATTCTCGGGCACCAAAAGAATGTGCGGGATATAGCGGCAGCGCTTCTGGTCGAGGTGACGGCGCTGCTCGGGCAGATCCATCGCTTTGCCGCTGGTGATGTTCTTGAGGTAGACCACGGTGTTGGCTACGCCGCCCTGTGGCCCGACGATCAGGCGCTCCATATCCCTGGTTTTCGCGGACTCCGGATCGCAAATCTGTGGGTCTTTCGTGATGGGGAAGTCCAGGGAATGGGGAACTGTCCCGGCCCATTTGACGGTGCCGGAAATCGTTCCGCCGTCGACGACGGCTACGACTTTGTAGTCCGTCTGCGAGAAAGCCAGGGCAGCAGCCACGGCCAGAAAAAACGTGAAGAAAAATCCGCGCCAAACAACATTACTCATACCCGTCCCCTTAATGCTCCAGCGGGCCGCATTCATCCGCCAGGCATGAAATTCATTTCCCGCGAGGAGTGCCTGCATCGCGACTCACTTCCTGCTTGGGAAATGCTGCATGGGGCCAGGGTTTCCGGACAGCACTTCCATTGCACAGGCTCTCGCCTTTCCAGTTCCTACGGGGAGGCCGCAAGGGGGTGGCGGTCCTGAGTTCGTTCCAGTAAAGCTTCGTTCCAGTAAAGCTAGAGTGCGCCTGCGACGCGGTTCGGTCGAGATTACCAAGGTGGTAGAACGGGTGGGCCATGAGGCCGGCGCCGCCAAATGAGAAGTCGAAAATTGGCGATTGAAACTCTACAATCATCCCCTGATGACTGTCACCATGCGATCATTCGCGAAGATCAATCTTGGGCTACGGATTGGCGCTGCACGGCCGGATGGTTTTCACGAACTGTTGACCGTTTATCAGACGATTGGGCTGCATGACGAAATTCGGATTAGCGTGGGGCGAGGCCGAGGCATTGAGATTCGGTGTGCAGACCCGCGCGTGCCGAAGGACGAATCGAATACTTGCTTTCGCATCGTGGAAGAGGCAATGCGCGCGCTACGCGCCAAGGGGCGCGTGCTCATCGAGATTGAGAAGCGGTTGCCGGTGCAGGGCGGGCTGGGCGGAGCTTCGTCAAATGCCGTGGCCACGATGCTCGGATTGGAGCGGGCGCTAAGGAAGAGCTTGTCCGCGTCCGATCGGTTGCGGATTGCGGCCATCGTGGGATCGGACTTGCCGTTGTTCCTGATGGGTGGGACCGTGCTGGGAATAGGTCGTGGAGAACAAGTTTATCCCTTGCAGGATTTGCCGGCGATGGCCTGTGTCGTGGTGACGCCGGAAGTGGGGGTTTCCACGCCGGCGGCATTTGCGGAGTGGGACCGGTCATGTGGAGCGGGAAGTCTTGCCCGCGAGGCATTGCCGCATGGGTCGAGTTCTGAGGAGAATACTGAACGACGGTTGGCCGAGCTTCGCTCGGCCGGGCCGAGTCGTAGGCCCGGTCCCACGCAGGAAAAGTCCGGCTCCGCGCAACAGGAGTCGAAGTCAAAAGCCACCGGGCTTCGCCCGGGGACAGGCGAGGGCGTCTGTCCCTCCACGAGCGCTTCTAAATTGACGGTAGCGGATACCTCCGATAGAATGAATTTGCTTAGTCGCGGTTTGTCGGCGTGGCTGAGCGAGATGCACTCCAGTGCTCCTTCTGATTTGTTGGCAAAAAGGGGCCGGGCCGAGAATCCGCTTCTCTGGCTTGTCCGGGCTGGGATTGAGAATGACTTCGAGCGAGTCGTCTTTCCTGAATATCCCGAGCTGAGTCGTGGGAAGAGTGCGCTTTTGCGCGCGGGCGCGAAATATGCATCGCTGTCGGGCTCCGGGTCCACGTTGTACGGGCTTTTTGCTTCGCGGAAAGCGGCGAACCTGGCGGCGGCCAGGCTGCGGAGTGAAGAGTGGGCGGCGCAGGCTACCGTGACACTGACGCGAGCGGCCTACTGGCGGCGGGTAGTCGCCGGTTGAGGGCGTGGGATGGCTCGAGAGCGGAAGCGTTCAGGGGTAGGAACAGTTTCCTGGGGGCGCTCGGCTTCGCCCCTTCGGCTTCGCTCAGGGCAGGCTTTCGATTGGACGGTCGAGGGCGGCCGTCGCCGCATGAGTTGTGGCGGCTTCGTTGAGTCGGTGAGAGTTTTTGATTGTTGATTTTTGATTGATGATTGACAATTAAGGCGACCCCCGGCTGGGGTTCGATCAACAATCGACAATTGTCTACTGGGCCGTCGACTAATGGTAGGTCAAGTGCCTTTGGAGCACTTTGTCTAGGTTCGAATCCTAGCGGCCCAGCCAAGAAAAGCGCTTTTGGCCGTTAGCTTTTGGCTCTTAGCTCAAACCGAGCTTCGGCGCCTAAGGTTCAAGCCAAGAGCTAGCAGCCAGGAGCCCGGAACTAACCATGGCTACTTTAGTCACGCCGCCCGATAAGACGGAGAAGGTTGAAAAAAAGAATCCACCGGTGACGGACGAGAAGACGGAGCGCCGGCCGCGTCCGCGGATGGATGAGAAGTTCAAGATTTTCAGCGGTACGGCGAATGAGCCGTTGGCCGACGAAGTCTGCAACTTTCTCGGGATGCAGCGCGGCCAGGCGCAGGTGATTCGCTTCCGCGACGGCGAGTGTTACGTCCAGATTCAGGAGAACGTGCGCGGCGGCGATGTGTTCGTGATCCAGCCGACCTGCCGGCCGGTGGACGAACACCTGATGGAGCTGCTGTTGATGATCGATGCGCTTAAGCGCGCGTCGGCGCGGCGCATTACGGCGGTGATTCCGTACTTTGGTTATGCGCGGCAGGATCGCAAGGACAAGCCGCGCAGTCCGATCTCGTCGAAGCTGGTGGCCGATCTGCTGACCACGGCGGGCGCGCATCGGGCGTTGATTGTGGATTTGCATACGCCCCAGTTGCAGGGATTTTTTAACATTCCGGTGGATCATCTGTTCGCGTCGCCGGTGCTGGTCGATCACTTCCGCAAGCTGGCGTTGCCGAACTTGACCGTGGTTTCGCCGGATGCGGGCGGCGTGGAGCGGGCGCGCTTTTTCGCCAAGAAAGTAGATGCGGCCCTGGCCATCGTCGACAAACGGCGTGTCGAGATGAATGTGGCGGAAGTGATGCACGTGATCGGCGATGTGAACGGCCGGACTTGCCTGATCATTGACGATTTGATCGATACGGCGGGAACGCTGGTCAAGACCGCGGCGGCGCTGGTGGAAAACGGGGCGACCGAGGTTTACGCATGTGCGTCCCATGCGGTGCTTTCCGGTCCGGCGGTGGAGAACATTCGCAATTCGGTGATTAAGGAAGTGGTGGTCACCAATACGATTCCGCTCAGCGCGGAAGCGGGTACGGCACGAACGGAAAAGGGAGGAAAGATTTCGGTCCTCTCGATTGCGGGATTGATTGGTCGCGCGATTCAGGCCAATCACGAAGAGACTTCGGTGAGTAAGCTGTTTACTTAGTGGGATAACAACTTATTGCAGGCGCCGGAAAGAAGCAGGTTCCTCTACTGCGCCGTCGCTATGCTCCGGCTCCGGTCGGAATGACAACACGGTAAAGGGAATTGAACTTATGGCGAGCACATTGGAACAGAGCACACTGGAAGCGCAACCGCGGGAAGCGGGCACGAAAAACCATGCCCGGCGCGTGCGGAAGGACGGAAAGATTCCGGCGGTCGTGTATGGAGCGGGCAAGGATTCAGTCTCCATCAGCGTGGATCCGCGGCATGTCCTGCGCATTCTTCACTCGGATACCGGCCACAACACGATTTTCGATCTTGCCTTGAGTGGCGGCGAGAGCACCAAGGCCGAGAATAGCAAGGCAATGATCGTCGACTGGCAGTACGAACCCATCAAGGGCACGCTGCTGCACATCGACCTGAAGCGCATCGCGCTCGACAAGGTGCTGACCGTCAGCGTGCCGATCTTCCTGATTGGCGAAGCCGCCGGCGTGAAGCAGGAGGGCGGCATCATGGAACAGATGCTGCGCGAAGTCGAGATCGAGTGCTTGCCGGGAGATATTCCCAGCCACATCGATGCCGACGTCAGCCAGCTTACGTTTGGCAAGGTGCTGCGCGTCTCGGAGTTGCCGCACTCGGACAAGATCAAGTTCATCACAGATGAGAATCAGCCCGTGGCGCACGTGACCTCGGTGAAGGAAGAGGTTGTGGCCACTCCGGACGCGGCAGCGGCGGAAGCGGCTGCTCCGAGCGAGCCCGAGGTTATCAAGAAGGGCAAGCAGGAGACCGAGGAAGGCGGCGAGGCTGCTCCGGCCGAGAAGGGTGAGAAAAAGGCCGAGAAGAAAGAGAAGAAGTGACGCTTGTGGAGGGACGGGCGCCCTCGCCCGTCCTGCCGGGCGAAGCCCGGCATGCGGGCGGAGGAAATTAATCTGGCGTGAAACTGATCGTTGGTCTCGGCAATCCTGGCATCGAGTACCAGTTCACGCCGCATAACCTGGGCTTTCTGGCGATTGATCGAATCGCGGGCAACCTGGGAGTGGAAGTGAGAAACCGGCGGTGCCGGGCGCTGACGGCGCGCGCCCTCATGCCGGGTTTAAACGGTGTTGATGAGTCAGTGCTTTTGGTCAAGCCTGAGACGTTCATGAACCTGAGTGGAGTCTCGGTGCGGGGATTGATCGAGGAGTATGAGGCGAACCCGGAGTCGGACCTGATTGTGATTCAGGACGAACTGGATTTTCCGCTGGGCACGCTGCGCATTCATACACGGCGAAGTTCGGCGGGACACAACGGAATCGAGTCGATAATCGGGGCGCTGGGCACGAAAGATTTTTTGCGCATCCGGATCGGCGTAGCGCCGGAACACAACATAAGCGATGGTCAGGGTTACCTGCTATCGCCAATGCGCAAGGCAGATTTGAAGATTGTAGATGGAGTTCTCGACACTGCGGAAGAAGCGGTGAAAACGATTTTGAAACAGGGTCCGGCGGCGGCGATGAATCGCTTTAACAGAAAGCCGGAAGACGAAAAAGATTAGCCACGGATCGACACGGATCAAGAACGACTAATTGATTTATCCGTGACGATCCGCGCGAATCGGTGGCCAAGGACTTGGAGAAAAGCATGAATCGTATTTATGAGCTGATGTTTATCGTTCGCCCGGATATGACGGACGAAGATCTGGACAAACTGATCTCGACTTTGTCGGCGGTTGTGCCGACTTCGGGCGGAAACGTGCAAAAGGTCGAGAAGATGGGCAAGCGCCGTCTCGCCTACACGGTGCGGCGCTTCCACGAAGGCATCTATGTGCTGATGGTCGTGGAAGGCGGAGGCGCGGTGATGCACGAACTGGAGCGGCGTCTGCGCGTGACCGAGCCGGTCATCAAGTTCCTGACCGTACGTATTGATGAGGAGCAGAAGCGGCTCGACAAAATCAAGCAACTGCGCGACGCGCGCAAGAAAGTCAGCGCGCAGCCGGCAGCCCCGGCAGCAGCGGCATCGGAGCCTGCGGCGACTCCGGTGGCAGAAGCTCCGGCGACGGCGTAGAGAAAGTGGTCAGTGGCCAGTGATTAGTGGCCAGCCGACCCACCATCCACATACGACAGATTGTTAACTGGCCACTACCCACTGATCAAACTGGCCACTGAATGGAGAATTATGGCTGACGAAACGACAACAGCAGCACCATCGGCACCGAGTGAGAGGCCGCGTTCGGGCGGCGATCGTCCGGGAGGGGATCGTCCTGGTGGCGATCGCCCGCGATTTGGCGGCGGCGGACGCGGCCCCGGCGGGCCTCCACGCGAAGGCGGGGGCGGACGCAAATTTTTCCGGCGCAAGAAAGTTTGCAAATTCTGCGTCGAAAAAATCGAAGACATCAACTACAAGGATTACCGCATGCTCGGCCAGTTCGTCGCCGAGAGCGGCAAGATCGTGCCCCGGCGTTTGACCGGCGTTTGCGCGCCGCATCAACATCGCCTGTCGGCAGCCATCAAGATGGCGCGCAACATCGCGCTGCTGCCGTTTGCGGGGCGAGCGTCATAGAACCTGGGCCACGGATTTGCATGGATATTCACGGATCTGAATTCTTGAGATTTAGCGTTTCGAAGGTCTATCCGTTTTGATCCGCGCGAATCCGTGGCGAAAAAGATTTTGAGATTGAAATACTGGAGTCATCTCATGGAAGTCATTCTGAAGGAAGATGTAGCGAAGCTAGGGTCGCGCGGCGACGTGGTCAAGGTCGCGGAAGGCTATGGACGGAATTATCTCCTTCCCCGCAAGCTGGCCATTGTCGCCGACGCGGGCAACAAAGCCGTCATCACGCAGATGAAAGCAGCGGCGGTGCGGCGCTCCGCCAAAGAAAAGACCCAGGCCGAGGAACTGGCCAAGCAGTTCGACGGCGTGTCGGTGACGTTCACGCGGCGCTCGGGCGAGCACGATCAGCTCTTTGGGTCGGTGACGTCAAGCGACGTAGCCGAGGCGCTGACCAAGAAAGGCCTGGACATCGATCGCCGCAAGATCCAGCTGCACGAGCCGCTGAAAACCGTGGGCGAGTTCACCGTCCCAGTCAAGCTGCACAAGGACGTGACGGCGCACTTGAAAGTGGTGATCGAGAAGGAAGCGGTGGTAGAGTAAGGGAGCTCGTTCACCAGTTCTCGAGATCTCGCCCGAACCTCTGGATGGCGTTCTCGAACCTGCCGAGTTCAGAGCCGCTGATTGGGTCCCGCCCTGAGATGAACTTAAATCGACTAATGGCGGTTGGCCCAAGCAACCGCCGGTAACGACCTTCGATTGACTCATCGGGGTTGTACACAACGATTTTCTTTACCCGGGTCCCGCTCATTGTTCCCAAGGCGTAGAGGTAATGGAAGAACTGGTCGGTCGGCGGCACTGAATAGCCGATGATGACGATGTGCTCGGCTTCTGCTAGATGCTCTGCTGCCCGCGCCCAGACGGTTCTCATCGACGCTGAACTAAAACCGCCCTTGTTCCAGGTCGGCGGCACAATCACTGGTTGCTCATGAAAGCTCTTCGAGCACCTGCTGCATGTTTGGTGTGCTATTGCGTCAGTGATCGCCAACCTGAAATCGTCAGGACCGACCAACTTGAGCACCCTGCCGAGCTCTAACTGCGAGAGAGCATGAAGGCGTTTCGCCACGATGCCGCACTGTTCGCAGAATCCCCAATTGAGGCTTCCGTGCAGCTTCAGTAGGTCGATTGAGCCTCGATCTTCAGGATGATCGTTGGGCAGTCGATAATTCGGTCGGAGTCCGCCCAGATGAAGCGCCCAGTCGAGACACAGGTCGTAATTGAACGTGAGGATACTAATGTCCTCTGCCCTCGACTTGCACCAGTTGCAGAATCGATCATAAGGTACCGGTGCGCCTTTACTGGGAAACTTCACTGAAAGCTCGATCGTGCGCACAATAGTTCTCGTAAGAGCGGGTACCAACTGCGATGCGGAGTTAGGCTTCGCCAATCCCCGAAGAGCTCCCGTCGTTTCCGCCATTTCGAAGGCTGCGAACAGGGACTCTATGTTCAGAAGATCAATCTCGGACGATTTCGAATAGATTGACTGTAGGCAGTCGTAGGCCTTAAACACCAAGTCGAACTTCTCTTGATCGCCCTCGAAGAGCTTTTTACTCCTGCCAATAGACTCCGCCACATCCAGGAACTTTGGCATCGTCGGCGCGCCGGCAGCAACCGAGCAACCCGCGCCCATGATGAAAACAAGCTTGCTCATCTGGGCAACAATTATTGCAGAATGTTACTGGTATTGCCTCAGCGTCAGGGCATCTCTCTTGCCAAACTGCGACGAGCGGCTGTTCGGCTCTGTTCTGTCTCCTCCTAAATCCCTGCCCCTGAATCATCTAGCTCCCCCAAAAATCCCCCGGCAGCCTATAATTTCTGCTCACGGTTGCGCTGATTCGCCGTCTATTCCTGTGCACGCCCGGATACGGCAAATACCGGGCAGTAGAGGACACGACAACACATGCCGGCAGGGGTATGGGCATTACCACTTGCGGTTGGCGGACGGGCCCACTCGATAGGCCACTTCACTGCGAAGAGTGAGAGAGTGGAGAGAGTCAGCGGTAGCCATTCGAACGAGAACGAGACTCGGGAAAATCAGGACCCCGGGCGGGGCCGCATGGCTGCGTTAGCTCGCCAAGCTTTGGATCGCCAAGCTCAAGAACGGCGCATCGACGACACGATGCTGATCCGGGAGGCCCAGCGCGGAAACCGCGCCGCCTTCGAGGAACTGGTGCGCCACTACGATCAGGCGGTGTTGCGGCTGGCGTTGCATCTTACCGGCACCGAGCAGGACGCGCAGGACGTCTATCAGGACGCCTTCCTCAAGGCTTACAAGAATATTGGAAGTTTCCGGTTCGAGTGCTCCTTCTACACCTGGATTTACCGGATCGTGACCAACTTGTGTCTCGATCATTTGCGCAAGAAAAACGTGCGCAAAGAGGACGCTCCGGTCGCGAAGGGCGCAGACGGCGGCGAGTATGACCTGCTCGATCAGGTGCCGGATGGGCGGTCGGGAGCGAATCCGGAGCGTGACTTGCTTCGGCGGCAGTTGGGAGCGCGCATCGCGGGAGCGCTGGAGAAGTTAACTCCCCGCGAGCGCATGGTGTTTGAGTTGAAGCATTATCACGGACTGAAGCTGCGAACTGTGGGCGAGATTTTGCAGACGACGGAAGAGACGGCGAAGAATACGCTGTTTCGGGCCACGCAGAAGTTGCGCGGGGCGCTGGCGGATATGAGATGAGTGTGGCGTGGCTGTGGAACGGGGCGGCTTGGCTTCGCCTTCGCCGGACAGCCGAGGCGGCTGTCGCCATATGGTTCGTGGTCGTGGCAGGAACTGATTAGGGTGAGCTTATGAAATGTGAATGGGTTCGAGAAAATATCGTGTTGCAGGTTTATGGCGAGCTTGCGGATGACGCGCGCCATGAACTGGAGCAGCATGTGGAGCGCTGCGCCGACTGCGCGGCGGAACTGAAGGCGGAGCAAGCCTTTCACGCGCTCCTGGCGCAGGATCGCGCGGCCGATCCATTGCTGAACGATCCATCGCCGAACCTGCTGGCGGCGTCACGTATGCGGCTGCAAGAAGGATTGGAGACGGTTCAGCAGGGCAGCTTTTTCAGCCGGCTAGCATTTGATCCCATGAACTGGCTGCGGCAAGTGAAGTTCTCGCCCGCTCTGGCTTCGGCGATTTTGATTCTCGGCTTTGCGGGCGGAGTCGGTGCCACCTACAAGATCTACGGATCACGGCCAGCGAATGTACCCCAGATTTCGACTACCGGGAGCGCCGAGACCGCGCCCTCCGACGCCTCCATCGCCAGTATCAGTTCCATCACTCCTGTCCCCGGCACCGATCAGGTCAGCATCAAGTACAACACCGTCGCGCCGCAGGAGGCGCAGGGATCGCTGAACGATCAGAGGATCCAGCAGTTGCTGTTGTACGCGGCGCGCAACAACTACAACTCCGGCGTGCGGGTGGATTCCGTCGATCTGCTGGCAAAGAGCAGCAGCGACCTTCAGGTGCGCGAAGCTCTGATGTTTACGTTGCAGAACGATACCAATCCCGGGGTGCGGTTGAAGTCGCTGGACGCGCTGGGTAATTACGTGAAGAACGATACGAATGTGCGCGACGCTGTGCTGCGTGCGCTGGTGAGCGATTCGAATTCGGGCGTGCGCATTGAAGCGCTGCGGCTGATCGAGCCCGTGAAGGCCGACGGCAGCGTGCGCGGAGTGTTGATGGCGCTGGCGGCGAAAGACTCCAGCCAGTACATCAAGTCGCAGGCGCGGACCATGCTGGCGCAGTTGCCGGAGATCGATTAGTAGCGCCGCCGTCCCGGCGGCTGTCGCGAGGGCGTCACGCCCTCGCTGCAGGACAGCGAGAAGGAAGGGTGAGATCTTAAAGGCTTTGGAACAGATTCGACGCGGCGGGCGAGGACGCCCGTCCGGACAGCCGCCGGGACGGCGGCGCTACAGAACATTCGCCGACGTAAGCGAGAATTGAGGGAATAATTTTGAAACGCGCGCTACAAATCGTCGGGCTGGCCGGTGTGCTGGCCCTGCTTGCGCCGCTCGGCTTTCTTTCGCTGAGCGCGGCGCAGGAAACACATGTAACCCACGATGGCGGGTCCTGGGGTCAGGAGATCACTGGCTCGCTGGCGGGGGCCAGGAATTTGCGAGTGAAGGTCGACATGGGTGCGGTAGTGGTGCACGGATGGCAGCAGCAGGGCATCAGTTACGTCGTTCATACGCATTTCGGCAATTCTTCGGAGCAGGATGCCCGTCGCGAATTCGAGCAGTACAAGATCACAGCTTATGTGAGGGGCGACACGGCGTGGATCGTCGGCGAGTGGCAGGGTGGGAGACGTCCCCATCATTTCTCCGGTGAATTTAACATCAACGTGCCGCGCGAAATTGCGCTGGTCAAGCTCGAGACCGAAGGCGGCAACGTGGAAACGACGGGAGTGGCGGGCCGCGTGGAAGCGGAGAGCGGCGGCGGCGGCATGAAACTCGATGACATTGGCGGCGGGGTGAACGCGGAAACCGGCGGCGGAACGATCGATGTCGGAACGGTCAGCGGCGATCTCTCATTGCATACCGGCGGGGGGTCGATCCAAGTCCGTCATGCCAACGGCAAAGTTGTAGCTGAAACCGGCGGCGGCACCGTTGAGATCCAGTCGGGCGCGCAAGGAGCGACTATTGAGACTGGCGGCGGCTCCGTGGAAGTTCGCCAATGCAGCGGCAAGGTGAAGGTTTCAACGGGCGGCGGCAGCGTGGATTTGAGTGACGTCGGCGGCCCGGCCGAGATCGACACTGGGGGCGGCAGCATTCACCTGGCGTCGGCTAAGGGACACGTTCACGCCGAAACCGGCGGCGGCGGCATTGAATTGATCGGCGTGCCTTCGGCGAGCGCGGAAACGGGCGCCGGCGGCATTACGGTGAAGCTGGTGAATACTGGCTCCGAACGTCACGATTCCGATCTGGAAACCGGCGCCGGCGATATCACGGTGTATATTGCGTCCGACGTCGCCATCAACGTGCGAGCCAGCGTCGATATGGGCAACGGGCATCGCATCACTTCTGATTTTTCCGATATTCATATCAGCAGCGAAGGCGACAAGTGGGGCCCGAAGACGCTGACCGCCGACGGCAAGCTGAACGGCGGCGGCCCTACGCTGAAGGTGCGCACGTCGTCTGGCGACATCTGCATCAGGCGCGCCAAGTAACGACTATTTTTGATTGTTGACTAACAGCCCACGGGTTTTTCAATCGACAATCAAGAATCGTCAATTAAATGACTCTTCACGAAAACAGGTGACCCATGCGCAAATACGTTCTTACCAGCATCGTGTTATTGCCGTCGCTCCTCACTTTTTCGCAGGCGGCGCAGAACTGGTCAGCGGATTCGCCGGAGAAAAACTGGAGCGTTTTCTCGAGCGAAGACAGCGGCACGAGCTCGTATCTCGGGGTTGACATCGCCGATGTGACCACCGAACGTTTGAGCGCACTCAAGCTGAAAGAGGAAAAGGGCGTGGAAGTTACCATGGTGGACCAGGACGCTCCCGCCGGTAAAGCTGGCATCAAAGAGCACGACGTCATTCTCACTATGAACGGCGCGACCATTGAAAGTGGAGCGCAGTTGCGCCGGATGATCCACGAAATGCCGCCCGGGCGCGTGGTGAGCTTCGGGTTGAGCCGCGATGGCCAGGCTATGAGCGTAAAGGTGCAACTGGCCGACAAACACGGCGAGTTTGCCCGCGGCTGGCCCAATCCGGACGTCCATGTGAAAATTCCCGAGATCCACATTCCGGATATCGAAGTGCCCTCCATTATGGTGAACGTAGTTACGACCTCGGCGCGCAGCGGTCTGAGCGTGGAGAACATTACGCCGCAGTTGGGAGAGTTTTTCGGCGTGAAGAACGGCAACGGCGTGCTGGTTCGATCGGTGGAAAAAGGCAGCCGCGCCGAGAGGGCCGGAATTCGCGCAGGCGATGTGATCGTAAAGGTGAATGACGAGCCGGTCCACGACACCAGTGACTTCATGCACGCCGTAAGGTCACGTAATGGGAAACCGGTCACCGTGGGAGTGATCCGGGAAAAGAGGGAACAGATTCTGAATCTGACGCTGCCTGAAAGCAGGGAATCGGGCGAATTGCTGGAGGAACTCGAGAGCCTTCCGGGGCCGCAGATTGACGCGGATGCGAATCGGGAACTCAGAGACGCGCAGAATCAGGTCGCCGATCTTGGACCCATGATGGAACTGGTGCAAGAGCAGGCCAAAAAGTCCGCGGTCGAGGCACGCAAGGAACTCTGCGACGCTCAGAAGAAGCTTCGTGAGCGGGCGGAGGAATTTCGGAAGCAACAGCCGCAGCGACAGCAGTTCATGAAGGAATTCGAGAAGAGCCAGAAACAACTGAAGATGGAATTAGATCAGTTGCTCCACCAATCTCACGCACACTCGTTCGATATTTAGCGGATTCGGCGCTCTTAACCACTGCCGGCGGCACGTGCCGCGCCCGCCAGGCATACACGATTTCGTCCCGCCTGCTTCGCAGCATAGAGTCCATTATCGGCGGACCGAATCAATTCATCCCGGCCGGTGCCGTGGTGGGGAAAGGCTGCGACCCCGGCGCTGATGGTTACCGTCCGTGGCACTCCCGGAAACTGATAGCCCTCCACCAAACGCCGCAATTTCTCGGCGATGGTAATAGCCTGCTGAGTGTTGGTTTGTGTGAGCAGGATGGCGAATTCCTCTCCTCCGTAGCGGCACACGACATCAATCTTGCGCAATTGCTGGTGAAAGAGCGAAGAGACCTGGCGCAGCACCTCGTCGCCCAACAGGTGTCCGAATTCATCATTCATCCTCTTGAACTGGTCGATGTCGGCCATAATCACGGCCATGCCGGTGTCGTAGCGGCGGGCACGTTCGATTTCTTCCACAATGCGAAGCTCGAAGAATCGGCGGTTAAAGATGCCAGTCAAACCATCGAGATACGCCAGTTGTTTGACGCGGTCGACGTAATGCGCATTCTGGATCGAATTGGCGCAAATGTCGGCCACCGATTCGAGCGACTGCAATTCACTTTCGCGGAAGGCATTGCGCTGCGCGCTGTGCAGCGTGAGCACGCCCAGTGTCTGGCCAAACGAAATCAGAGGAATGCTCATGCGCGAAGCCGATTCCCGGAATATCCGCTCGGGTTCAGGCGTCGAGCTCAAGTCTTTCTCAATAACGGTGCCGTTGGTGGCGATCATGCGCGACCAGGGTTCCTGATTTGCAGCAAAGCGCCCTCCCAGCGGAAGGCACGGGGTGAGCGCCCCCTGGTGCGCCCGCATCACCAGGTCGCCTTCCTCCCGCAACAGAAGCGACACGTGCGAAACTTGAAAGGCCTTCTGGATTACGGCGCACACGCGCGCCAGCAACTCTTCCAAATCCATGATGGCAGTGCTCTGCTGGGCAATGGTATTAATGGCTTCTAGTTGCCGGGCGCGCCGGCGTTCCACGGAGTAAAGATGCGCATTCTGTAGAGCGATGGAGGCCTGCGTGGAAAACAAAGTCAGCAACTCTATGGTTTCCGGATCGAAGCGATCGATTCTGTCGCTCTGGCAGTCGAGCACGCCGACCACCTCGTCGCATACCATGAGTGGAATCGCCAGTTCGGAGCGGGTAGACTGTGCGGCGCAGACATAACGCGAATCTTGGCTCACGTCGGGAACGTACAGCGGATGCTTTTTGAGGACCGAGGCTCCCGTGATGCCCTCGTGACGTCCGAGGCGGATCTTATCTTTGCCGGGATCCCAGCCGATTTGCGAGCGCACGCAGAGCTGCCCGGCCTCCTGGTCGAGCAACAGGATGGCCACGTTTTGCAGATGAAAGTAGTCGCGAGCAATGGCCAGAATGCGCTGCAACACCTCGTCCAAATCAAAGGTGGAAAGCACCGCCTGGCCTGCTTCGTATAACACCGCAAGTTTCGGCATCTTTGAACGAATTGTACGTCTGAGGATAGGGGTTACCGACGTTCCGAAAGTAACTGGCCTGGGTGTGTGCTTTCAGAGCCTTAAAGACCTATCGCCATTTTCTTGCGGTGCGGATCAAGCCGTAGACGGCCAAACAGAACCAAAAATCCAGAACCATTCCCAGATCAATCCGCATAGGGCGGTGCCGCGCCGCCGGCGGCAAGGAAGGAACCAGAGCGAAGTACACCACATTGCCCAATAGGATCGCCAGAAGAGCCTGGAGGAAATTGACGAGCACTGATGGTTTGGACACCGGCAATCTCCTGTGAGTTTCCGAAGCTGGTTTAATCGCCTGCTACCATTCTCTTTAGGTAAAGAAGATCCCCGAACGCCTGCATTGCCATCGCCAACGGCGGTGCTAACGCTGCGCTCTGGAGTAACAGGCTTGGCCAAAGTATGCTCGAACTCTCTACTCCCGTTCAATATGTGAAGGGCGTGGGTCCGCGTATTGGGGAGGTCCTCGCCGGTAAAGGGATTTACACGGTTGGAGATCTGCTGCACTATCTGCCGTTCCGTTATGAAGACCGGTTGAACCCACGGGGGATTGCGGAATTACGAGCAGGCGAGATGGCGACCGTCATTGGGGAAGTGCGCAACTCAGGGCTTTTCCGCACTCGCAGTGCGCCGATCTTCCAGCTCACCGTCGGCCAGGGGCGCGCGAAATTGCGCTGCCTGTGGTTCAACGCGACTTACCTCCAGGACAAGTTCAAGCCCGGACAGATGATCGCGCTCTACGGCAAGGTCGAAGAAGATCAACGCAGCCGGGAGCTGCAAATCGTTCAGCCGCAGTTTGAGATTCTGGGCGATCCCGCCGACTCCGGCGAGAACGGGGCAGAGAAAAAAGCCGCAGAGTCTTTGGAGATCGGTCGCATCGTTCCCATTTACGAGGCGACCGGACGCCTTACCCCGCGCTGGTTCCGGCGCGCAATCCGCACCGCGCTCGACAATCTTACGCCGGAGCTGGCCGATCCCATTCCGGCAGCCGTGCGCGCTCGCTTGGGATTGATCTCACCGCGCGAGGCCTTGTGGAACGTGCACTGGCCCGAGCCCGGCGAAAGTTTCGAGGCCTTGCAATCTTCGCGGACGCCGGCGCACATTCGGATGATCTTCGACGAGCTGTTCTTCGTCGAACTCGGTCTGGAATTGAAGCGGCGGCAGCAGAAGGCCCAGACCGGATTCGCCTTTTGCCTGGATGACAAAGTGAGGGCGGCGATCAAGAAAATATTGCCCTTTCATCCCACAACCGCGCAGAAGCGCGTGCTGAAGGAAATTGCCGGCGATATGCAAAAGCCGTATCCCATGCGGCGTTTGCTGCAAGGCGACGTGGGGTCCGGGAAGACGATCGTCGGTTTTGAAGCGGCGATCATTGCGATTGAAAACGGTTGTCAGGCGGCGCTGATGGCGCCAACGGAGATTCTTGCGCAGCAGCATTATTTTTCCGCGCGGCGGATTCTGGAAAATGCCGGCTATCGGATCGTGCTGCTGACCGGGTCTCTTGAGGCCGACCGCAAACGTGAAGTCCGTCGGCACATCGCGCAAGGCAACGCCCAACTCGTAATTGGCACGCATGCGCTGCTGGAAGAAAAAGTGGAGTTCGCCAGGTTGGGACTGGTGATCGTGGACGAGCAGCATCGCTTTGGCGTCATGCAGCGGCTGAAGCTGATGAAGAAGTCGGGCGACGGTACTGAAGATCCTCATGCGGGAACGGCCGCCCTCGGCCGTCCGGCCGAGCGAAGCTCGGCAGCCTCCCCACAAGCTCGGCCCGCTGAGCCTGATGTCCTGGTCATGACCGCAACGCCCATCCCGCGCACGCTCGCCCTCACGCTCTACGGCGATCTCGACCTGAGCGTGCTCGACGAACTTCCTCCGGGGCGCACGCCCATCGTCACACGTTGCGGTTCAGACGAGGAGTCGACGAAAGTTTGGGAGTTCGTACGCAAACAGGTCGCGGCTGGAAACCAGGCCTACGTAGTCTATCCGGTGATCGCCGAAAATCTGACTGCGGGGAAAGAAGAGAGCGAACTCAAGGCTGCCGTCAAGATGTATCGCGATCTCAGCGGCGTCATCTTCAAAGATTTGAAAGTTGGCCTGCTTCACGGCCGCCTCGACTCTGAGCTGAAAGATCAGGTCATGCGCATGTTTCAGCGGGGCGAGTTGCAGATTCTGGTCGCAACCACGGTGATCGAAGTCGGCGTGGATGTGCCCAATGCGACCGTTATGGTGATCGAACATGCCGAGCGCTTCGGCCTGGCCCAGCTTCACCAGTTGCGCGGCCGCATTGGACGCGGCGCCGCCAAATCGTATTGCATCCTGATGACGGGCGGCAAAGTTACCGAGGAAGCACAGAAGCGCCTGAAGGCTATGGTCGATACCAATGACGGCTTTCAGATCGCCGAACTCGATCTCGAACTGCGCGGTCCCGGCGAATTCTTCGGAACGCGCCAGGCCGGCATGCCCAGCTTCCGCATTGCCAACCTCATTCGCGATGCGCAGTTACTGGAGGCTGCCAAGCGCGAAGCGGCCGCCGTAATCGCCGGCCCGGACGACGAAATCTCCGCCGCAGAAATCAGCCGGGCTCTGGTGCACATGCGCGCGCTCTGGCAGCACACTTACGGCCTGGTCGAGGTTGGTTGACCCGGAGTAACTCCAAGCCGAAATTCCTGCCGCACCTTCGCTTCTTTCGCTACACTGGCTAACTACAACATGACGACAAATAACTTGCGGAACTTGTCTTTCTCCCTGGTCGCGACATTTCTCGTTGCCTTGATTTCAGCGGCGGGACAGTCCGTTGCTCCGGAATTATATTCAGGTCTCAAATGGAGGCTGATCGGGCCATTTCGCGGGGGCCGTGTGGCGGCCGTGGCAGGAGTCCCGGGGGATGCGAGCACTTTTTACTTCGGCGCGGTGGACGGCGGCGTATGGAAGACGACGGACGCCGGCGTGGTGTGGACCCCTATTTTCGATAGCCAGCCAGTTGCTGCGATTGGGGCGCTTGCGGTCGCACCGTCCGAGCCCAAAACAATTTACGCCGGAACCGGCGAATCGGACATTCGCTCGGACCTGGCGTCCGGCGATGGGGTCTATAAGTCCACCGATGCAGGCCAGACCTGGCAGAACGTGGGATTGCGAGGCACGCGCCAGATCAGCCGGATCGTGGTGGATCCACACAATCCCAGCATCGTGTTCGTAGGAGCACTCGGTCACGCCTACGCTGCGAATGAAGATCGTGGTGTCTACAAATCATCCGACGGCGGTGCGCACTGGTCGAAAGTTCTGGATCAAGGCCCGGAGATTGGCGTTGCGGATCTGGCGATCGCGAACGATCAGCCGAACCTTTTATTTGCGGCCACGTGGCACACGAGGCGTCCACCGTGGAGCACCTATGCGCCGATCGATGGACCAGGCAGCGGGATTTATCGCTCACAGGATAGCGGACAAACGTGGTCGCGTCTCACCGGCAACGGTCTGCCAGATGGAGACTGGGGCCGTCCTGCGGTCGCGGTTTCGTCTGATGGCAAGCGGGTATATGTGCTGATCGACGACGCGAACAAATCCGGACTCTACCGCTCCGACGATGGCGGCGATAGCTGGGCTCTCGAAAATGCCGACAAGCGCCTCACCAGCCGCGCCTGGTACTTCGGCAACATTACGATCGATCCGGAGAATGCAGATGTAATCTACATTCCCAACGTTGCGCTCTTGCGATCGGAAGATGGCGGCAAGACGATTTCCGTGCTGCGCGGTGCGCCCGGCGGAGATGACTATCACCAGATCTGGGTCGATCCGAAGAGTTCCGCCCGCATGGTTCTGGGCACCGACCAGGGAACGACCATCAGCGTGGATTACGGCAAGACCTGGAGTTCCTGGTACAACCAGCCCACGGCGCAGCTTTATCACGTCATCACCGACGATCGGTTTCCGTATGTGGTATATGGCCCGCAGCAAGACAGCGGAAGCGCCGCAGTTTTCAGCCGCACCGATCATGGGCAGATCACGCCACGCGATTGGTTTCCGGCGAATGGCAGCGAAGCCGGATACTTTGCACTCGATCCCAAAGATCCCAACATTCTTTTTGTCAGCGCGACCTATGGAGGCGTGGCGCGCTTCGACCTTCGCACTTCATTCAGCCAGGACGTTACGCCTTGGCCCGTGCAAACTTTTGGCACGGAGATCGCGGCGCGCAAGTATCGCGATCCCTGGGTGCCTGTGCTGCTGTTTTCTCCCTTCGATAAAACTACGCTATACCTCGGCACGCAGTACGTGATGAAAACGGCGGATGGCGGCCTGCATTGGAGCGCGATCAGCCCCGATCTCACGGGCGCGGCGTTTGGGGCGGGAACGAAGCATGCCGCAGCAAATAATGAAGGTCCGCCGACCGTTGAGAATGCCCGACAACGTGGCTACGGCGTGGTCTTTACGATTGCGCCCTCGGGTCTGGACGGTGGTTTGATTTGGTCAGGCAGCGACACCGGTTTGATCTATATCACCCGCGACGCCGGGAAGAGTTGGAAGAACGTGACTCCGAACGCAATCGGCAACTGGACCAGAGTCTCATTTATCGAAGCCTCGCACTTCAACGCCGGGGAGGCCTACGCCGCCGTGGATGCGCATCGGCTCGACGATCAGACTCCCTATATTTATCGAACCCGCGACTATGGTGAGACGTGGCAGGCGATCACCGAGGGCATTCGGGCTCCATCGTTTGTGCGGGCCATTCGTGAAGATCCGAATCGGAAAGGCCTGCTTTTTGCCGGAACGGAATTCGGCATCTATGTCTCTTTTGACGACGGCGATCACTGGCAGTCGTTGCAGTTGAACCTGCCCGTAACTTCGGTGCGGGATATGACGGTTCACGGCGACGACTTAATCGTCGCCACGCACGGGCGCTCGTTTTGGATTCTCGACGACATCGCGCCGCTGCGGCAGGCGCATGAAGCAACTGGCGCCTGGCTGTTTCGCCCGGCGACCGCGATACGCGTGGATAACGATGGATTCCTCGGCACCCCGCTGCCGCCGGAGGAGCCGACGGCCGACAATCCACCGAATGGCGCTGTGGTTGATTACGTCCTCAAATCTCCCGCAGAACACATCAAACTCGAAGTCGTCGATCGCAAGCGAAACCTGAGGCGTAGTTTTTCATCGGACAATGACAAAGGGAGCAAGCATCCGTCGCTGCCGATTGCCGAGCGCTGGTTTCCGAAACCTCAGCTTCTGGAGAAAACTCCTGGTATGCACCGCTTCGTGTGGAACCTGACCTGGGCCGGCGACACTTTTGGGGATGCGATCGATGACGACTACGGCGCTCCGCGCGGGCCGAAAGCGGTGCCGGGTGATTACGAAGTGCGGCTCACGGTTGATGGCAAAACCTCGACTCAACCTCTCAAGATCGATATGGACCCGCGGTCGACGGCGACGACCGCGGAACTGGAGCAGCAGTTCGAACTCGGCCAGCAAATCTACCAGGAAACTTTACAGAGCCGCCGTGCCGTGGAAGAAATTCATTCCTTGCAGACCCGCCTGTCCGATTTGCAAACGAAACTTTCGCCAGGGCAGACTGATCTCAATGCCATCGTCGCCAGCCCGGCGGCGGAGATTCGGAAGATTCTAGACGGCAACGCACCCGCTCTGGGGCTGGAGAAAGCAAACTCGGGCTTGGCCGCCGCGCTGCGGGTCGTGGAAAGTGGCGATCGGACTGTCCCGTCGCAGGCCATCGCCCTCTACAAGGAATCCAGCGCTGCGATGAAGATGGCGGTCGCCGAATGGAGTCAATTCAAAACAACGCGCCTGCCGCAACTCAATCAGCAATTACAGCAGGCGAAAATTGCTCCAATTGCGATCTCGGAAATTGAGAAGGAAGTAGAGGACGTCATATCTCACTAGTTTAGCAGCGACCAAGATTGCTTCCTTTCGATTTCCTTACTTTGCGTTCTTTGCGGAATTTCTTCCAAGAAATGCTGCAAAGAACGCGAAGATCTCAAACTAGAACGGTACGCGCGAGCGCATGCATTCCGGTCCGAAAACCTTAAACTGGTAGAATCGAAAAGATGGCAGCGCCTTCACAACTCATTCAAATTGAGGTTGGCCCTCCGGTGCGTGCGCCGAAGCCGCAATGGCTGCGCGCGAAAGCTCCCGTGGGCGACAACTTCCACAATCTGAAGAAACTCGCGCGCGGCTTAGGGCTGCATACCGTCTGCGAGTCGGCGCAGTGCCCGAATATCGGCGAATGCTGGAACCACAAGACCGCCACGTTCATGCTGCTGGGCGACATTTGCACGCGGCGCTGCGGTTTCTGCGCCGTGCCCAAGGGCCGTCCCGAGCCCATCGATCTGGATGAGCCCCGCCGTGTGGCCGAGGCTGTGGCCACGTTAGGCTTGAAGCATGCGGTGGTGACCAGCGTGAACCGCGATGACGACAACATCGGCAGCGCCCGGATTTTCGCCGAGACCATCCGCGAGATTCGCGAACTCACGCCTGATTGCCGCGTGGAAGTGCTCATCCCGGATTTTCAGGGGTTGGAAGAGTCGTTGCGCATCGTGCTCGGCGCGAAGCCCGACGTGCTCAATCACAATACCGAGACGGTTCCGCGCCTGTATCGCGCAGTTCGCTCCGGAGCGCGCTACGAACGCACTCTCACACTGCTGGAGAACGCCAAGAAATTCTCGCCCGGCATGGTCACCAAGAGCGGCGTGATGGTTGGTCTGGGCGAATCGTCGGAAGAATTAGTTGAAGTCTTCCGCGATCTGGGCACGCGCGGCGTCGACATTCTTACGGTTGGCCAGTACTTGCGGCCGTCGAAAGATCACCTGCCGATCGCCCGCTTCTACGAGCCCGAAGAATTCACCTACTTGCGGAACCAAGCCTTGCGCTTCGGCTTCCGCCACGTTGAGTCGGGACCGCTGGTGCGGTCGAGCTATCACGCGCACGAGCACGCGGATGCGGCAGCAGCTCCACGGGCGGTGTCTTAGCTTGCGGCCAACCGGCTGCCCCGCCAAGAGCTTTCGATCAAACACGACCGTCCCCGCGGCTAGTATCTCCATCGAACAAATCGGCATAAGGAGGCCGCAGCTCCCGTGGTAACGGCTCTGCTGGTTATCCTTGGACTCTTCGCGGGTTTTCTGGGCGCGCTGACCGGCATCGGCGGCGGCATTCTGCTCACGCCGATTCTCGCGCTCTATTTCGGCATCCCGATTCGCGAAGCGGTTGGAACCAGCCTGGTCGCGGTGATTACCACTTCGGCCGCCAGCTCCTCGGTTCACCTACAGCGCCACACTACCGACATTCGTCTGGGTATGACGCTCGAATTGGCCACGGCATTGGGCGCGGCGGTCATGGCATATCTGGTGGGATACTTCAATCGCAACGCGCTGGAAGGATTGTTCGCCGCCTTTCTGCTGTACAGCGCCATCACGATTCTGAGTAAAGGCGGAAAGGTGAAACCGCTGGAGGAAGAATCCGCGCCTGACGTAGGCGAAACCGTCATCCCGCCATACGAACCTGAACGCTATCCCCTGGGATTGGCGGCTTCTCTTGTAGCGGGTGCGTTATCGGGACTGCTTGGAATCGGCGGCGGGCCCATCAAAGTGCCAGTCATGTATATCTTCATGAATGTGCCTCTGATGGTGGCCACGGCAACCTCAAACTTCATGATTGGGGTAACCGCGGCGGCGAGCGCCATCGTCTATTACCGCCGGGGCGACATTCTGCCGGAAATCGCCGCGCCGCTCGCGGTGGGCGTGTTCGTGGGATCGCTTGCCGGCGCGCGCCTCGCCCCGCGCGTTCACACCAAGGTCGTCGTCTATCTGTTGGTCGCAGTCATGTTCTATCTGGCCGGGCATTTGATTTTCCATTTGCTACGGGGATGGTTATGAGCGCTGTCATGAGCGACCTGCGGGGGTTGTCATGAGTCAGGTGCGCGAGCCCGAGTTCGACCGCGTTGTAGCGCTCGTGCTGCGGGTGGGTGCGTTCGGTTGTTTCTTCGTCATGCTGGCGGGATTGATTGTTGGGCTATTCGTCCACGGCCGCATTCCTCTGGGCATTGAACGCTCCGGAGTTCTTCTAATGCTGGCCACGCCGGTCGTGCGAGTGATCGTCGCTTGCTTTTTATTCTTCCGAGAAAAAGATAGAAAATATGGATGGATCTCTCTCGGTGTGCTGATCATCTTGATGCTGGGATCGGTCTTCGGAATCGGCGAACACTAAGGCCAGAGTCATTCCCGTGGGGCAGCCGCCTCGGCTGGCCTGTCGAGCGAAACCGACCCTGCATTACCGCCCTTCGCGCTCTTCCCACAACACTTGCGCCATAACCTCATCGGAAATTTTTCCTGGAGGTTGCGGCCAGGGACGAGTGGAGCGGCGTTTCTTTTTCGGCGGCACGAGCACACCTCGGGCAACTAGTCGCAATTGCCGTTCCGCTTCGAGCCGTGCTTTCGACTTTGCTATTTGTCGTTTACCCATAATTCAAAAGATGTGCAGCTTAATGCTCAAATACTTCTTGGGGTTTTCCCGGATCCCTTTTACCAGCGCGCGTGTCTCAACCAGCATCTCGCTGGCGTTGTTGTAGAGGGTCTCGTCTTTAAAAAGTTTGCCGGCAGTGCCCTGCCCGGCTTCCAGTTCGGTGGTTAAGTCCGAAAGCTTGCTGATGGTGTTATCAAGCTTTTTGGCCAGTTCTTCATCCTTGCTCAGCTTGCCCAGCGTGCCTTTGCCCGCATTAATGTCTTCCGTCAACTTCTTCACGTTGGCGATCGTGTCGTTGGCGTTGTTGTAGAGCGACGGATCTTTCAGGAACTTTCCGGCCGTTCCTTTCCCCTGTTGCAGGTCGTCGATCACGCCATTCATCTTGTCGAGCGTAGCAATGAATTTGTCGTAGGCATCGTTGCGGCTGATGAGCCTGCCCAGGCTTCCCTCGCCGCTGCCTATCTGTTGCACGATCCCCTGAAATTCCGCGACCGTGGCGGAGAAGCGGTTGTACAGAGTCGGATCATAGATGAGTTTTCCGAGCGATCCCTTGCCGCTCTCTGCGAAGGCGAGGATGCGATCGGCCCGCTTCAACAGTGCGTCCATATTTTCCAGCGTGCTCTGGCTGGCGCGCACCACTTCGTTAAAGTCGGGATGCACTTGCGTGGGCAGCGTGTCTCCGTCTTGGGCCGGAGGTCCAACGGACTGGGCGCTCTCGATATCAAGGTAGGTTTCCCCAAGCACACCGGCGGTATCGAGCGACGTCATCGAATCGCGGCGCAAGGCGTAGCTGTATTTCGTGCTCACTTTCATCGTGACTTCGACGGGAGTGAGCTGCTTATCTTTGTCGGGAACGATGCGAATGGCGGTGACGTTGCCCACATCCACGCCGCTCAGACGCACCGGAGCCCCCTGGCGCAGTCCCTGTGCATTATCGAAATAAGATTTCAAAGTGATGCGCGGAGTGAAAAACCCAGCTGTCCCGGACATGAGGAACAACAGAAATCCCAGCGTCAAACTGGCAACGATCACCGTGATCCCAACGCGCAGTTGCGACCACTTGAGCTGCTTCTGGCTAGGCAAATAGTTTCCTCATGGTAACAGTCTGAGGGGAATGCGCCGGTCGCGAGAACAGCTCAGGACGACGCCCGGCTCCTCGCAGCATGATAACAAAAACCGCGGCGAATCCTACGCTGCTTTCGTGCTCAGAGCAGGCGTCAGAAGCAGCGCAAGCAAATAGGCGCCGGCTCCGCATGCCAGAGTAGCGGTCAATCCGAACTGAATGGCGATGACCATTGCCAGCACCGATCCTAGAACGCTGGCGGCCGCATTCATTGCCCAGGCCCATTCGACTGAATTACCGGAGACTGCGTTTCCCACCGGAAACTCCGCAGAGGGCAAAGCGGCAAGCGCGCGCAAGCCGGTGGGAAACGGCATCCCCATGATGAATCCAAGGGGGACGAGAAGAACGCCGCTAATCAGCAGGCGATATCCGAAGTCCATGCCGACCAGCGCCGCCAACCGTCCAGGCAGAAACAATATATCGACGAGGAGCGCCGCGATCGCAAGCGCCAACGGTACCCAGCACAAGTTCGTGCGCGGCAGCCAGCGTCGCGAAACCAGGCTCCCGGCTCCGCTGGAGAGCATCAGCAGAAAAATTACCACCGTAAGCGCGTAGGTCGGATGGCCGAGAAACAGTACGAACCGCTGGATGAACGCGATTTCGACCAGAATGTAGCCCAACCCCACTGCAACAAAATAGAGAAGAAAAATCGGTGACTGGCGCTCTTTCCGCATCCTCATCCGCGTCCTCAATGCCAGGGGCAGAATCAAAAACGCCAGCACCGCGACCAGAGAAATCACCAGCACCAGCAGGAGCACCAACACTCCGAGGTTCACTTTCCAGTCGATGCCTTCGCGCAATCCTTTTTCGCCGAGGATCTGTGCCGGTTTGAGCGTGAAGAAAAAAAAGGGCGCGTTGTCGGTCACAGGCGTGACGTTGTAAGCGTAGCTGCTGGCAAATGCGTAGGGATCGTTGCTCGCAATCAGATTCGAAAACGGATTCCGCCCCGGCTGCGACGGCAGATACAGTGGCTCGACTTCAGAGTAACGATCGAAATGCGCGGTCACCGCCGTCTCTTCTTCCGGCGTGAACGGAGTCTTTTTCGCCAGCACAACAACCGGGATGCCGTCTTCGTCGAGCGATCCCTGCGACGCGACGATGAAGTTGCGGGCCGGGTTCGCGATTCCCAGCCGATGCAGCGCTTCCATCGCGACCGCGACCACGCGCAAGGCCTCGCGCGGATGGCGGAATTCCCAGCGCGTGATGGCAATCATGCCATCAGGCTTGAGGTGATTGAAGTACTCGCTGAACGCTTCGACGGTATAGAGATTATTTTCGCTGAGCGCGAACGCCCCGGCCGCGGTCGAGGCCCACGTATCCACCAAGGTCATTTGCACCACATCGAACCGCTGTTGGGTGGAACGCAAGAATGAACGCCCGTCGGTTACGTGAATATGAACGTCGGGACGGTCGTAGAGATGTTGCGCATAATCGGCGTAACGCCCGCGCATGATGGTGTTAGCGATAATGGGATTGATTTCGATCCCAGTCACGCTTGGACTCCCGTTGGCCACGGCACGCAACACATCGACTCCGCCGCCGGGTCCGATAATCGCGAACTCGCCATGCGGCCGCAGCACATTGGCCAGTGCCGGCGGTGACGCCATCAGATTGTGTTCCCATGCCGTCTCGTGCCAGCGCGCGATCTCGGCATTCATGATGTAGGTGGAAGCGTCGGCATCAATCACAATGGCCTTAGCCTGGCCCTGGCGGTCGACTTCCACGCGTGAAAGCGAGTTCCAGCGCGCGAACTCTACCCACGACGGATCGCGGAACATCCCCTTCGCGTAAACTACGTCGATGAGTCGCCCGGAGTGGTTCGCGGCGATCAACGCCAGCAAGATGATCGCGCGCACGGCAGCATTGCGGCGCAGCGAGCCCGATCCGGCCCAGATCATCCCCGCGGAGGCCAGGGCAACTCCCGCGACCAGAATGACGTTCGGCCCGCCTACCCAATTCAGCAAAGGGACGACGGCCAGGCAGGCCAGCGCTCCGCCGCATAAGTCGGCGCCATACAGACGCGGGATGCGGCGAGTCTCACGCGCGAATACTACCGCGAAGAGAAGTCCGGTGAGAAAGAATGGGACAGCTGCGGTTAGATAGAGCGCGGTTAGCCGCGCGAAGTTCGCCCAGGAAACCTGTAGCGCAACCGGGACGTGCAGCACGACTTCAAGCACGACCAGCACCACTACCGCATTCGTCATGCACAAGCGTGCGGCCAGGGTGCGCGTATCGATGGCCGCGAGCCGCGGTTTTAGGAGATAGGCGAACACTCCCCCTGCGCCTAATCCCAGCAAGGCAATCGAAATCGCCAGAAACGCGAAATGATAGAAGAGAACTACTGAGAACAGCCTTGTCAATGCCAATTCCAGCAGGAGGGCGGCGAAGCTGGTGAGCGCCAAGCCCGCCAGCAGAGTGGTCTCCGAGATTTCAGTCGAGCTTGAGGCTGGCGCAGCAACCGGAGTGAGAACGGGCATAAATGAATTGGAAGGCGACAGTCTAGCAGATGGCGGCGCTGCCGTTTGGGAAGGAGTATGACTTCAGTAGTGGGTCAGTTAGCTTGCCAAACCTGGCTGTCATTCGGTTTCGGCTGCGAAGCGTATTAACTTTCCAGAATCACCTGTGCGATTGCTTGTTCGGCGGTGTGCGAGATCGAGAGCGCGGCATTTTTCACCCCCAATTTTGCAGCGAATTCTCCGGCCCTGCCATGAAACGACATCGTCGGCCGCCCGCCGGACAGGCGTATGACCTCGCAATCGCGCCAGCGCACGCCATGATTCCAGCCCGTGCCCAAAGCCTTCATCGCGGCTTCTTTGGCCGCAAAGCGCGCGGCATAACGTTCGACGCGGTTCGCCTTGGAATCGCAATAGCGAATTTCTCCTGCGGTATAAATCCGGTGCAAAAAACGATCGCCGAAGCGCTCTATGGACTGGCGGATGCGTGGAACCTCGGCGATGTCGATGCCCGTGCCTACGATCATGGTCGAAAATTATCCTTTGCCGAGCGATACGAGAGTCGCCTCGATCATTTCATCCTGCTGGGCAAACACCGTGCGCAAATCCAGCAGCACGCGCCCTTGTTCGACGCGGGCGATGATTGGCGGATCGGCCGCTCGCAGGCGGGCAGCTAGTTCGTCTGCGCTAAGTCCGGCGCAAGCCAACGCCAACACTCGAGTCGGCAGGACAGAAGAGGGCGCCGCCCCGCCCCCGATTACCGATTCGCCCTCGACAACTTCCGCAATCAATTTTGACGACGCAATCTGCGCCGCCAGAGCCTCGGCGCGCCGCCCAATCGCCTCGCGCGTCAGGCGCATCATTCTCAGTGTGGGGATCGCGTCGTGGTCGCGCTTCACGTAAGCGAGCAAAGTCGCCTCCAGCGCGGCGTACGTGAGCTTATCGACCCGCAGCGCGCGGAACAGAGAATTACCGCGCATGCGGGCCACCAGATCGGCACGGCCGCTAATCAGGCCCGCCTGCGGCCCGCCCAGCAATTTGTCGCCGCTGTAGGTCACAATGTCCACCCCGACGCGCAGGCTGTCGAGCACGCTGGATTCGCCGCTGATGCCGAAATTCCCCAGGTCGACGAGCGCACCGCTGCCCAGGTCTTCCATCAGAGGCAGCTCATGCTGCCGCGCCAATGTCACCAGGTCGGCGGTAGAAGCCTGCTCGGTAAAGCCTGTGATCTCAAAATTCGAGCGATGCACGCGTAGCAGCAGCCGTGTGCGCTCGGTAATGGCGTTTTCATAATCGGCGGTGCGAGTGCGATTGGTCGTGCCCACTTCGCGCAAGCTTGCACCCGATTTCGCCATCACGTCGGGAATGCGGAACGATCCGCCAATCTCGACTAGTTCCCCGCGAGAGACAACCACCTCTCCGCCTTCCGCCAGCGTGTTGAGGGCCAGCAGAACCGCGGCGGCGTTGTTGTTTACCACGATGGTCGAGACATTCGAAGATGTAGAGACCGTTGTCTCGTCTTTCTCGCCATGGCGAAGCCCGGCGGAAGTGCCTAGTGGAGTTGCCGTCTCGCCGAGCAGGCTTCCAAACAGGCGGTCTACATGGATATCGCGTTTGCCGCGGCATCCGGATTCAAGATCAAACTCGAGATTGGAAAAGCTTCCAGCAGTTGCGCGGATGTGTGCCAGCGCGGATTCGGCCAGTGGAGCGCGGCCAAGGTTGGTGTGCAAAATGACGCCGGTCGCGTTGATCACCGGCCGCAACGACGGGCCGAGCGCTCGACGAAGGAGTTCCTCGATAGCATTGTGCAATCCATCCAAAGCAAGTTGGAGGGTGGCCTTGTCCAGTAATTCTGAGGCGACTTCTTCCCGCAAACGGGCGAGCACCGCGCGCGCGGCCTTGGTGACGGGCGCAACCCCGTGGATGGCTGCGAGAGACTCCATGCCGGGTAGTCGCAGAGTCTCATCGACGGACGGAAGCTCACGAAATAGCTCCGATTTCTCCGCCTTTTTCATCGGATTACTCGATCCTTAATTGCCCAACTCCGGATTATCCCATGAAATTTCCGAAACGCTTGTGCTTTCGTCGGAAAGGTGGCTACAACGTGTGCAGATACGCAAGCAGGTTCTGAATGTCCTGCGAACTCAAAGTTTCACCGTAGCCTGGCATTTCATTGCGGCCAAGCCGGATGATATCGGTCACCCGCTCGTCGTTCGCCGGCAATCCGCTCAGGGAAAGATACTTGTGCTGAAACGTTCCCTGGAGGCCGGGGCCTTTCTTGCCGCGAGTGGAGTAAGGCTCGTGACAGCGATCGCAGCGGTCATCGTAGATTTTGCGGCCGGCAGACTGTTGCGCATTCAGGCCCAGTTCGGCGTCCGACTTGCGGCGCTGGATATCGCACGCTGAAATCGCCGCCAGGGCCGTCACGAGAATTGTCATGACGAAGATTCGCACCAATCCGTTTTCGCCCGACAGCTCTAATAATCCGAAGTACTTCAGTTGCATGAACGTTTCCCTCGATGTACTGCCGCCAGCTACTTTGCAATGATAGAGCAAACCCGGACGCCAGCCAGGCAGCGCAGATAGTACCGCCGGAATCACTTCGGCCGAGGCTGTGATTTAGAATCGTGCCCGCATGAGACCGGTCTTTCAATGGAGCCTGGGTGGACGCATGCTGGAACTGGGCAAACGAACGCTCATCATGGGCATCGTCAACGTTACTCCAGATTCATTTTCCGATGGCGGCCAGTTTCTGCACCCCAACCAAGCCATTGCGCACGCTGAACGGTTGCTGGATGAGGGCGCGTACATCCTTGACATTGGGGGCGAGTCCACGCGTCCCGGAGCGCGCGTCGATGTCGAGGTAGCAACGCCAGTCGACTTGAAGACAAGTCCTCGCCCAAAGAAAGCGGCCGGCGCCGCCGCCGCTGGCGTGCCCGTTACCGCAGAAGAAGAACTCAACCGCGTACTTCCCGTTATTACTGCACTGAAGAAGAAGCATCCTGCGGCGGTCCTCTCAATCGACACTTACAAAGCAGATGTAGCCCGCGCAGCCGTAAGCGCCGGAGCCGAGATCGTGAACGACGTCAGTGGATTTCGCTGGGATGCAAAGATGGCGAAGACGATCGCCGATCTCAATTGCGGCGCAGTGCTGATGCATATGCGCGGACGCCCCGAAGAATGGCGCGCGCTGCCGCCTCCCGGGGACATCGTTCTGCTGGTGAAACGGGAACTGAAAGAGTTGGCGGAAAAGGCTGTGCTCGCCGGCGTTCGCCGCGAACGAATCGTGCTCGATCCCGGCTTCGGATTCGGCAAGAGCTTCGATCAGAATTATCCGCTATTGGCTCGCTTCAGTGAATTACAGTCTGCGGGATTCCCTCTGCTGGCGGGCACCTCGCGGAAATCTTTTATTGGCCGCACGCTGGCCAAAGACGGAAAGGATGCTCCGCCCGAAGCTCGCCTCTATGGAACCCTTGCGACTCAAACTGCCCTCATTCTGAAAGGCGCGCACATCGTGCGGACTCATGACGTAAAAGCCGCGGTGGAGGCGGCGCGTGTGGCCGACGCGATTCTGCAAGCGTGCTAGGGAGACACTGGCTCCTGGCTTCAAACAAAAGGCGCCCGAGTGTCGGGCGCCTTTGCATCTCGGATTGCCGCATCGTGCTTGCACTACTGCGGCTTTTCCTGCTGTTTGCGCTGCTCTTCCTGCTTCTTCTTCTCTTCCGGCGTTGGCTGGTGCTGCTGAGGCTGCGCCGGTCGCGCCTGCGGCGGAGGAGTGCGCTGCGGCGGCTCCGCCGACCGATTGTTTGGCGCAGGTTGATTGGGTTGTGGCCGATTCGTCTCGGGACGACTCGGTTCCGGACGATTCGGCTGCGCCGCAGGCGGACGGTCGGTTCTGGCCGGCGGCTCCGCCGGACGATTGTTCGGTGCCGGCTGACTTGGTTGTGGCCGATTCGATTCGGGGCGGTTCGGCTCCGGTCGATTATTCGGCTGCGCAGATGGCGGACGGTCGGTGCGGGCCGGTGGCTCCGCCGGCCGAGTGCTCGGTGCCGGCTCATTGGGCTGCGGCCGATTTGGCTCGGCACGGTTCGGCTGCGGCTGGGTCGTTTCCGGCCGATTCGTCTCGGGCCGATTATTCGGCTGCGCCGACGGTGGACGATCGCTGCGTGCTGGCGGCTCCGCTGGACGATTGTTCGGCGCCGGTTGGTTGGGCTGGGGCCGATTCGGTTCGGGACGGTTCGGTTGCGCGGGACTTGCGCCCGGCCGCTCATTGGTTGTAGGAGGATTCCCCGGCCGGTTCCCAGGCTGATTTCCCGGCTGATTCATGGGTTGGTTTGCCGGCGCGCTGCCGGGCCGATTCGCGTTGGGATTCCCCGGCTGGGTGCCAGGCCGCGCCGGAGTCGCGGTCGCCGGCTTTCCTGGAGGCGCCTGCTTTACCGGAGGGCGCGCAACCGCCGTTGTATTCCGGGGCTGCGACTGCTGCAACTGCCGCATCTGCTGCTTTGCGATAGGCTGCCCAGGATGCGCCGCCAGAGCCTGTTGCCGGGCTGCGAACGGTACCGGCGGCGGCGGCACTTTGGCCTTCGCGACAATCGGGCGGCTCAATACCGCAGCCGGAGGCGCTGCCACATGATTCGCTGTATTGGCGTGAACTCCGAGCACGCTGGTTCGAGTGGGCGCAACCGCCGCACGTACACTCAGCGGTGCCGAGGCAATTTCCCGAGTGTTGACCGCGACCGCAGCATGGGCGACGGGTTGTCCGCTGGCAAACGCCTGTTGCGGAACCGCGGTGACGGCGCCATTCACGTTCCGGTTTACATACGTGACATTCGTGATGGTGGTTGTCTTGTTGACGATGGTCGTGTTGTAGACATTCGTCACCTGAGTCACGTTCACGGTGGTATTGCTCACGTTAACCTGGTTGACGTAGTTTCGGCTCACCGTATACGGCGGCACATACACTTCACGCGGGCCCAGCGGGAACCAGGCCATATTGCCGCCGACTCCGCCGCCGCCAACGAACACGACTAAGGCAGGCGCATAGACCGGTCGAACCGCCGCAGGTCCCGGAATCCAGCCCCAGCGGCCTTCCACCGATGCCCATCGACCATAGTGGAACGGAGCGTAGCCCCACTGTGCGTCATCCACCCAAGTCCATCCCCAGGGATCGATCCAGGCCCAATGGCCATCATGATAGGGAGCCCAGCCAGCGGCCACATGTGGGAACCAGACATTGCCGTAGCCTGGATCGGGACGCCAGTCGCCGTTGTCATCGAGATCTTCGTAGCCCACCATATCCGGAGAGAGGTATCTCGCCGAGCGCGAGCTTTCATAGCGGCGATAGCGCCCTTCGCTCCAGTTGTCGAAATCGTCGGGCGCGCCCAAATCTTCGACTTGGGCGTTCAGTCTGTCTGTGCCCTCGAAGGTGGCGCGCTGCCCCGCATGCAGAGTGTAGTTTTCGCCGTTGCCGGTCGATTCGCCCTCGCCTTCGCGGATGCTGACCACCGTGTAACTTCCATCTTCGCTGGCTTCGACCCGGTAGCGGCCCGGCTGATCAATCGAAAAAGCCTGGTTCGGTGTGTCGATTTCAAAAACATCGTCGCGATCCAGATGGCGGACGCGCACATTGATCGATCCCGAACTCAACTGAATCTGTGCGGTGCGGTCATCCAAATTGAGAATGGAAACGCCGGTATTGCTGTTCAGATCGATCATCGCCGACCCCAGCGAGAGTTCAGCGCGCGAGTCCCGGTCAGCCCACAATTGGTCGCCGGTGGTCATGGGCCGGTTCGAAGCCGCTTGCACCCAGTCCGATTCACCCGCTGGCTGAAACGACACCGAACCTTGCAGATATCCGAGACGGGCGACGCGCGTCGGCGGATCATCTTGATCGGAGTTGTCCTGAGCCACTGCGTGCTGCGCCAGCGCAGCGCCTAGCATTATTGTTGCCACTGCCATTAAAGCGATCGTTCCCCGCAGACCGCGGAGATTCTTCGTAAGTGTCTTCGTCATCGATGTCATCCCCTGAAACAAGCATTCAACCCCCGCTCCCTGGCGTTGGTTGCTGACCCTGATTACAGACTCATGGCGCGAGCCGCGTTAGGCAAACGCCTGGCGCAGCCCCCGATCTAAGATTCATTTGGAGAGAAGCACGCCTCTACAGCAGAAACCCGATGGAGGTATTGTCGGTTTTCCTAAGCCACTTAGGCAAGCACTGGAAGACCATCCAGCTAGCTGCATTGCTTATCGTTACAAAATCTCTTGAAGGAAGTCTGTTTCAGAATGTCTTGGCCGAATCCAACAGCACGGTTACCGGTCCCTCATTCACCAGTTCCACGCGCATCGTTTCCTGAAAGCGGCCGGTTTCGCAGCGCAGGCCCGAAGCCCGGATGCGTTCGACGAAAAACTCATACAGCCGCCGCGCAGATTCAGCCGGCGCCGCCGCATCGAACGACGGCCGCTTGCCCCGGCGCACGTCTCCGTACAATGTAAACTGCGAAATCGCGAGCACGCTGCCGCCGGCGTCCTGCACGGAGCGGTTCATCTTGCCTTCGTCGTCTTCAAAGACGCGCAGGCCGGCGATCTTTTCGGCCAGGTAAGCCGCATCGACCTCCGCATCTTCATGTCCGACGCCGAGCAAAACCAGCAATCCCAGGCCGATCTCGCCACTGACGTGCTCGTTAACCGTAACCCTGGCGCGGCTCACGCGCTGCACGACGGCACGCATAAAGCTCCTCAATTCAGCGGGCGACTACGGCGAGCTTAATTGCTGAACAGCGATTCGTGTCCGGCCACGCACTGCCAGCGTCCATCGCGATACGCGTAGACGTCGGTGAAGCGCACCGTAGCGACAATCTTGCCTTGCGCATCGACGGCCCGGGCTACTCCGCGGATATATCCGAAGTCCCCCTGCACGTGCGGACGCAACTCCGTCAATTCATGATGGACGGCGCGATGCTCCGCAGCTTTGGCGAGTGTGCTGGAGCGACCCGTGACCTTGCCGTCAGGACCAGCATCTTCGAACTCGTCGGCCAGAATGCAGCCGAGCGTCGCGGCGTCGTGTTGTTCCAGCGAGCGCGCCCAGGTCTGCTCGATCTGAATCAAGGCGTCGCCATCCTTCGCCTGGCCGCTTGGACAGGGCGCAGCTACCGCCAGGGGACAAAGCATCACGAACAATAACGCATATTTCACGTGCGACACCTCAGGCGCAGATTCTAACGGACCCATCATAACGCCGACCTACCTTGACATTGGGAAGTGGGTTCGTATCAGGGCATGTCTTCAGACATGCCGCAGGGCGGCGAGAAAACAAGTTCGGCTTTAGCCGCTGCCATCGCGTTAGCGAAATCCGGCGGCTGAAGCCGATCGAATCGACGGCTGCTGGCGGCACGTCTGGAGACATGCCCTGCTACGAACCTTCCGCCGTTCTTATTCCTCCGCGCCAACGTTTGACCCCGGCAATGCCCTGCCTTTAGGATTCAGGAGTGCAATCACAAGTCAGCCGAGGCTCTGCCGGAAGCGGCGGCGACCTTCCTTTACACTAATTCACTGGGACAATTAAACTACACACTCGCATTTTTCGTATCGCTACGCGCACCAAAGTGAGTGAAATGCGTAGTTAAGACGTGCCAGACTTTGCGGAGGGCCGCCCGAATCAAAAGAGTACGAAGTCTTGCGTTGGCGCGACCAAAGCACCGGTATTCAAATCTAATCGAAGCAAGCGAGGAAAACATGGCAGCCGTTGAAGAAAAGGTAAAGCAGATTATCGTGGAGCAGTTGGGAGTGGACGAGGGCGAAGTCACCGCCAGCGCATCGTTCGTCGACGACTTGGGCGCCGACTCGCTCGACACCGTTGAACTGGTTATGGCATTCGAAGAAGCGTTTGATATCGAAATTCCCGACGAAGACGCGGAAAAGATTCGCACCGTCCAGGACGCGGTCGACTACATCGGCAAACACGCGAAAGCAGGGAAATAGTTGGGACGCAGGGTCGTAGTCACGGGCCTCGGATTGATTTGCGGCGTGGGCAATTCCACTGACGAAGTGTGGAAGGCCCTGCTCGCCGGCAAGAGCGGTGTGGCGCGGATTGCCCGCTTCGACACCAGCGACTTCGCCTGCCGGATCGCTGCCGAGGTCAAGAACTTCGACCCGCTGAACTACATCGAGAAAAAAGAAGTCAAGAAGATGGGGCGCTTCATCCACCTGGCGATCGCCGCCGCGGAAGAAGCTATGAAAATGTCCGGACTGAAAATCACGCCCGAGAACGATGAGCGCGTCGGCGTGCACATCGGATCGGGCATTGGCGGCTTCGACATCATCGAACGCGAACACGCCGCGCTGGTCGAGGGTGGTCCCCGAAAGATTTCTCCGTTCTTTATTCCCGCTTCCATCATCAACCTCGCGGCCGGGCACGTTTCCATGCGCTTTGGGGCCAAGGGACCGAACGAGGCTACGGCCACCGCGTGCACAACCAGCGCCCATTCGATCGGCGATTCTTTCCGCATTATTCAGCACAACGATGCCGATGTAATGATTGCCGGCGGCTCTGAGGCTGCAATTACGCCCATGGGTGTCGGCGGATTTGCCGCGATGCGTGCGCTTTCCACGCGCAACGATGAACCCGAACGAGCCAGCCGTCCCTGGGACAAGGATCGCGATGGCTTTGTGATGGGCGAAGGCGCGGGCATCATGATCCTGGAAGAGTTGGAGTCTGCCCGTAAACGCGGGGCTCCGATTCTCGCCGAGGTCGCAGGCTACGGCATGTCCGGCGACGCCTACCACATGACCCAGCCAGCGCCGGAGCACGAAGGCGGATTCCGCGTGATGCGGAACGCGGTGCGCGATGCCAAGGTGACGCCCGACGTGGTTGGCTACGTTAATGCCCACGGCACTTCGACCCCGATCGGCGATACGCTCGAAGCCCATGCCATTCGCAATTTTTTTGGCGAGCGCAAAATTCCCGTAAGCTCCACGAAGTCAATGACCGGCCACCTGCTCGGCGGCGCCGGCGGACTCGAAGCCGGACTTACTATTCTGGCGTTGCGCGACCAGATTCTGCCTCCGACCGTTAATCTCGAAAATCCCGATCCCGATACCGCCGGCATGGACCTGGTACCCAATCAGGCGCGCAAGGCGGAACTCGAATACGCCATGTCGAACTCGTTTGGCTTCGGCGGCACCAATGGCGCGCTGCTCTTCCGCCGTTGGAGCGAGTAACTGCTCCACCTCAAAATTCAGGCGTTGACCTCGGATACCGGCAGTTGCGCTTCCGTAGCCACAAGCGTACACTATGCGTACACATGGAGGCTAGTCTCTTATGCCTACAATTAAAGTTGGCGTGCGCGAGTTTCGCGAACGCATCACAACTTTCCTGGAATCGGAAACGCCCGTCGCCGTCACGCGGCGTGGCGAGACTCTGGGCGTGTATGTTCCCACGCGCCGAAAACGGCCCGAACAAGCCGATGTGGCTGAACTGAAGGCGGCTGCGGACCGTCTGGCCGAGGTATTGGCTGACGTCGACGAGGAAGAGTTAGTATCCGACTTCAAGAAAATTCGCCGACGCGGCAAGAGCTCTCCGCGCTGACATGATCGTGAGTCGACGCCAACATCCTGATTCGCGCCGTCCTCGGCCGTCGGGTCCGGCATCTGATCGAGACCTATTCACTGCGGGGAGTTCGCTTCTTCGCCCCCGATATCGCCTTTGAGGACGCTCGCAAATATCTTCCACCCCTTTTGAAAAAGCGCGGCAGGCCGGAGACGGCGGTACCGGCAGCGCTCGCATTCCTGCAAAGCTTCGTGGCACCAATCGAGCCGGACTGGTATGGGCTTCGTGAAAGTGATTCCCGGCAGCGCCTACGCGGCCGCGATGAGGGTGACTGGCCCGTCCTGGCCGCCGCACTGGAATTGGGATGCGCGGTTTGGACCGAAGATACGGACTTCTTCGGAACCGGCGTCTCCGTGTGGACGACAAGCAACATTGAAATATTCCTCGAGGCGCAGGCGAAGTCCAACCAGGTTAGAGAAGATTAACCCCAAACCCCAAGCGGGGTGCCGGTTTCAGCCGTTCGCAACTGCTTCAATTTACGGCACATGGCGTGCGTAATGTCCTCTCTCGCGCCGCCTCGCAAACAGTAACCGCACTTTGGTACTTCGCCTCTAGACCCTTTGTGTCTTTTCAACTATCGCGAACGCATTCACAATAGCTTTCGAAAGTGAGTCTTTCCCTCATGGATAAAGCTTTCGCCACATCCGTTACGCCTGTTCTTCCCGCCCGTAAAGCAGCTGCCCGCACCGCGCTCGTGAACTTGAACGAGCCCGCTCGCCTGCTGCTCTCGGAAGGGTTCCGGCAGTTTGGAATTGAAACCGTCGCCGTCACCGAAAACGCCGCCGAGCGCCTGACCAAAGAAAAGTTCGAGGCCTGCGTACTCAGCCTGGGCGAGGGCGCCGATGCCGTGATGGAAGCGGCTCGCAGCTCTCCGTCCAACAGTCGTTGCGTGCTTTACGGCGTGGGCGGCAACGCGCAGGAAGCCATGCGCTACTCGAAATATGGCATCAACGCTATGTTCGCCGAACCGCTGGAGCGGCCCGCCGCGCTCAAGCTGATCCGCGGCACGCGCATGTTGGTGCTGCACGAATTCCGCAGATATGTGCGCATCCCCGTGTTGACCGAGGTCTCTATCTTCGGCGATGGGCGTCGCATCAGCGCGGCCAGCATCGAACTCAGCAGCGGCGGCATGTCGGTCAAGACCGGCGAAGACCTTTCCATCGGAAGCAATGTGGAAATTTCCTTTGCTCTCATGACCTTGCCTCGCGTCAACCTTCGTGGTTCGGTCAGTTGGCGCAAACCCAAGTCCGTCGGAGTGCGCTTCGACAGTGCCGACAAACAACGGCAGAAGGTCAAGAGCTGGATCGATTCCTACCTCGAAAACTGAACACCGAAACTGAGCGCGGTGAACTGTCTCGCGGTCGGGCATTACAATAGGCGCGTGCCCGAAGCCAGCACTCGCGACCCAGCCGCGCCGGCGCAAGCGGCCGCGAGTGCGCGCCGCTTCACACTCCGCCAGCGACTCGTCCTGCGCGTCATTATTGCGCTCGGATACTGGCTCATTCGCATGATCGGCCCAACTTTGCGCGTCGGCGTTTCCTTTGAAGACGGGGCGCAGCAGACCCTCGATCAGCGGCCGCTTATCGGTTCCTTCTGGCACTCCTGCATCATCCCTGCCACCTACATCTGCCGCAACCTCGGCGTGCGCGTGATGAGCAGCAACAGTTATGACGGCGAGTACATGGGCCGCATCATCCGCAAGTTCGGCTTCGTCGCCGTGAAGGGATCCAGCAGCCGCAACGCCGTGCGCGCACTCCTCGGCCTGCGCCGCGCGCTCGAAGATGGATGGACGGTCGCCTTTACTCTCGATGGGCCGCGCGGTCCCCGTCACAAAGTGAAGCCTGGCCCGGTAGCTCTGGCAAGATCGTCCGGCGTGCCGCTAACTATGTTCCACGCCGCGGTCGATAAGGCCTGGGTGCTCAACTCCTGGGATCGCATGATGATTCCCAGGCCCTTCTCACGCGTGCTGGTGCGCTTCGGCAAGCTGATTCCCGTTCCCCACAACGTAAGCGACGAAGATATCGCGCGCTATACGGACGAGCTACAGGCGGCGCTTGATCGGGTCTGTGAGTTCAGCGAAGCTAACGTGGGAAAGGTCGGGACGGCTGAGTTCCCGTACTACTGTAAGCGGAGCTGAGGATTGTAGTTTTTAAGATTGCAGATTGCAGAGTTCGGTGATGGTATCGATCGTCAGTAGCTGAGATTGGTTTTCAATCCGAAATCTGCAATCTGAAATCTGCAATTCGTAAATAGCCCTACTCCAGCGTCGATCCCAACGCCTGATATTTATATTTTCTACCGTCCCAGAAGATGACCGAAGAAGTGTCTTCGCCTTCGCCTTTTTCTTCCATGTAGATGCCGAGCACGGTTCTCTTCTTCATCGCCAGTCTTTTGACGGCCAGAGACTTGAACGGCAGATTGATCAGCAGAAACTTGGCCTTGGGCTTCTCCGCCTGCCACGCGTCTTTTTCCGCTCCGTGAATGATGAGCAGGCTGATGCCGCGGCGGTCCGGTTCATCCGATGCAAACGTCGACGTGATTTTTACGTCGCTGTAGCCGAGAAAGCTGTCATAAGGGTCGGCAACCACGAAGCTGTATTCGGCCTGATCGGCCATCGGATTCTTGCATCGCGCCGCGACGACCAGATCGTCAATGCCGTCCCCATCCATATCGGCGACGAACTGCGGCGGTCCCGCCAAGAGTGAGCAATTATCGCCAAACTGCTTGTGAATGAGTTCGTCCGTCACCGCCGGGGACGGAGTCTTCGCATGCGCCGGAGGCGCTTGTTTCTTCTGCGCGAGTGCGGAATTGATTAGCAACAAACCGCAAACTGAGAGGAGGAGTAATTTACTGGACGACATGTTTTTACTCTAGCCCGGTTTTCACTCCGAGCATAGAGACAGACTAGTGACGGAGGTAACGGGAACAGTGATCAGTGATCAGTGGTCAGTGATCAGTACTCAGTACCAGCGGTCAGAGCTCAACTCTTCTCCCATCGTCACTAACCACTGACCACTATTTCCGGAAGTGTTCCCATCCCCGAGCCTGGAGCCCAAACGCCCGCTTAGGACCGGTGCGCAAAAGTATCTTTCGGGAGCGGGTAATCTGCCCGATGCAAGTCAGCGCCACCCCCGCAATCTGGGACGGGATCCGCTTGTTCACGGGAACCGTAAATAGCAACTCGTAATCCTCGCCCCCATGCAGGGCCAAATCTAAACCCACTTCGCGGGCCGGCTTACCTACCCGGGCGCGGGGAATGAGCGCCGCATCCAGTTCGGCTCCCACGCGACTCTCTTCGCAAAGATGCGCCAGGTCGGTAGAGAGTCCATCGCTCACATCAATCATGGCCGATGCCAATCCCCTCTCGCGCAGGATGCGGCCCAACTCAATCCGTGGCTCGGGATAGAAGTGGCGGGCGTAATCGCGGACATTCACCTTTTTCGTAGGGCGTGTCCTCATCCGCAGCACAGCGGCGGCCGAACCGCCGAGCTCGCCGCTGACAAAGATGCGGTCGCCGGGCCGAGCCCCCGAACGCAGCACAGCCTTGCCCTTGGGCACCCTGCCCACCACAATGATGTCCGCGAGAATCCCATCAGGAGATTCGGCCGTGTCGCCACCGGCAAGGGTTACGCCAAATTTCTCCGCCAGGCTTATCAGGCTGCGAACGAAGCGCCCTACCCAGGCTTGAGGAAGGTTCCGCGGCAGCGCTAACGACAGGAACGCCGCGACCGGCTCGCCACCCATGGCGGCGATGTCGCTCAACCCTCGTGCCAGACAGCGATGACCGACTGATTCCGGCGCATGCCACTCGCGCCGGAAGTGAATGCCTTCCAGCGTGAAGTCTGTCGTGACCAGGGTTTCGTGTCCCGGCAGCGGTCGCAGCACTGCGCAGTCGTCTCCAATGCCGGTCACAACATTGGCCCGCCTGCGCCGGACACTTATTGGGCGGACACTCCCTTCGACAACCTCAGGGCAGGCTTTGCCCGTCTGTCTCCGCTTGCCGAGTCTCGCCATCCGGCGAATCTGTGCAATCAGCGCTTTTTCCGGAAATGGCACGGCGCCATTACTATACCTCCGTCGATTAAGGTGCTGGGGCGGATTCCACACGGGTAGGGCGCAGTCGGAACATTCGTAACCTGTCCCAATCGCTCCGGGGGTTACCCGGCTTCAGTAACCCAAAATGACCTTGTGACTCGTTGACAGGGGGAACCCAGTTTGTTACCGTTAACCAGTCATTCACATAACCTTTGGCCGAGCTAAGTTCTGCAATCGATTGAGATTGCAGCGGTGAGCGCTTTCAGGCTCTGGTCGCAGTCCCAGTAGGGGTAGGGCGCGCGAGAGTTTTCCATTCCCAAGATGGGAGCGTAGCCCGAAAATATCAGGTGGTCCGAGTTGGCCTTTTGGCAACTAAGAAACTAGGCTGAAATCCCGGACCTACGCAACAAATCTGGCGGTTCAGCGGTTCGAGGAGCGATTTGCAGAAACGCTTTTACATCCTTTTTGTGGCCCGCGGCGACGACGGCCAGTTGCGCAAGATTTCCATCCCCGTGCATTACCTCTACGTATTCGTCGTAGGCGCCGCCATCGGATTCCTCAGCTTGACCGGAATTGCCAGCTCTTATACCCGCATGCTGTTGAAGGTCTCGCGCTACAACCAGTTGCGCACCGAAAAAGATCAGCTCAAAAACAATTATTCCCGCCTTGAGCAGGTAGCCAAAGAGCGCGATGTGCAAGTCGCTTCCCTGGGTTCGATCGCCGGCGAGGTTTCAGCGCTGTATGGTCTGAAAGCGCAACCTACTTTGGTCACTGCGACCACCGACCAGATTCATGACGCTGAAGTAAGCTCATCGCTCGACCAGTTGCACGCTTTGCGGACCTCCGCCCTGACCGGCGCGACTATGGTCGGACTAACCATGGGCCTGACCCGCAACGCCACCACGGCCGACTGGTTTAAAGCGAATTCTGCGCCCAACCTGTGGCCGGTAGAAGGCCCCGTGACGGGCAGCTTCGGCGAGCGCATCGATCCGTTCAACGGAGAGGGCGCATTCCATAGCGGCGTCGATATTGGCGGCAGCGTTGGCGCTCCGATCATCGCTCCCGCAGATGGCATTGTCACATTCAGCGATTTGCTGGGTGGCTACGGCAAGACCCTGATGATCGACCACGGCAACGGCATCAGTACCCGCTACGGCCATCTTTCCGGCTATGCTGTGATGGCCGGCCAATCGGTCCATCGCGGTGACGTGATTGGTTTTGTGGGAGACAGCGGACGTTCCACCGGACCCCACCTCCACTATGAAGTCCGCATCAATGACACTCCCGTCAATCCTTACAAATATCTCCGTATGACCGTCGCCCACAATGGCGGTTTCTCTACCGGGAGTTAGAACCACCGCAGGAACCCGGTTTTATAACTCAGGCGCTTTGCGACGCCAGCCAGCCCGCCAGCCGGTCGTAGCTCGCCTCCACCCCGCTCTTCATTCCCGTCTTTAGGGCCGCATCCCGCGCTTCCTTCGACGGATAAAGAATCGTGTTGGTGATTCTGGTCTTCCCGTTCTCTTCCGAGAATGCAAGGGTGTTCAGCGTTTCGGGCCAGTCGGCGCCCCACGATTCCGTGGAAACCAGCCGCTCAGGCGGCGAGACTTCTCGATACGTGCCGCGCATTTCCATCTCTTTGCCATCGCGATTGCGCCACACAAAGTGCCATGTTCCGCCCGGACGCAGGTCGATCTCGCAGACCGGCATAGCCCAGCCCTCCGGTCCCAATAGCCACAGCGGCACGTACTCGGGTTTGGTCCAGGCTTCGAAAACGAGTCTCCGCGGAGCGCTAAAAACTCTCGTTATGACAATCTCCTGATCGGTGGGCGTAGTGATTTCGAGCGGGTTGGAGTTCTTCGTCGATGACTTCCTGGCTTCACTCGTCGATGCCATGCTTCTTCTCCTTTTCCTGCGGTGATTCTGGTGATTTCCGGAGCCTTAGCTCTTGCCTTTGCTCTTGAGTTTTCAAGTTATCGAGAACTGCATCCAGGCGGTGGAAGCTCTGCTCCCACAACTGACGATAGCCCTCCAGCCATCCCGTAGCTTCGGCGAGAGGTTTGGACTCCAGCCGTCGGGGCCTGCGTTGCGCGTCGCGACCCCGCGAAATCAAGCCGGCGCGCTCCAGCACTTTGAGGTGTTTTGAGATCGCCGGCTGAGACATCGCGAATGGTTCAGCCAGTTGTGCGACCGAAGCCTCACCCGCTGCGAGCCTGGCTAAGATGGCGCGTCGTGTGGGATCGGCGAGCGCCGCGAAGATCGCGTCCAAGTGCGGCCTGGGGTTCGAAGGTTCATAACCATTAAGTTCCATAACTAAATAGTTATATAAATTGAGAGCACCAATTGTCAAGACCTTCTTGAAACGTTACGGGCGTAATGTGTCATGCCGACGTAGATGTCGGAAGCCGCCTATAGTGGCGCTAACATAGTCAGACTCCCCTCCCTTGGCGAGAAATCGGTCAGGGTCCGTCCGTTTTTGGCAAGGCTCTACTGCATGGAGAATCTGAAGATCGATCCCAAGACCGCGATTTCCAAGACCGGGAATCTGGAAACCCAGAATCCGGAGACGCTACGCTTTGGCCGCTATGAGGTTGTGGCCCAGTTAGGCCGCGGCGCGATGGGCATAGTGTATAAGGCGCGAGACCCGCAGATCGACCGCCTGGTTGCTGTGAAAACCGTCTCCCTCAACGGGCAGGAACCGGACGAGGAAAAGGAATTTCGCTTGCGCTTTATCAATGAGGCGCAGGCGGTCGGGCGCCTGCACCATCCCGGAATCGTTGCCATTTTTGACGTGGGCGAGAATCCTGAGAATCACGACCCCTATATTGTGATGGAGTACGTAGCCGGAGAACCGCTGAACCGTATTCTGGCGCGCGAAAAAAAGCTTCCCCTCGCCACCGCGCTGCAACTGGTGGAAGAGATTGCCGAAGCTCTCGACTACGCTCACTCCCAGGGCGTGATTCACCGCGACATCAAGCCCGGAAATGTACTGATTACTGCCGAGGGCCACGTCAAGATCGCCGACTTTGGCATTGCCAAGCTGAATCTGGCGCATTTCACAATCCCCGGCAGAGTGTTAGGAACTCCGGCCTACATGGCTCCCGAACAACTAAGCGGCGCAGGAGTAGATGGGCGCTCCGATCTGTTTTCGCTGGGCGTGATTCTGTATGCCATGGTCACGGGCCACTCTCCATTTCAAGGGGATAGCGCCACTACCGTCTGCTTCAAAGTTGCGAACCGCGAGCCCGTGGCGGCAAGCGCCCTCGACTTGGCTCTTCCTCGCGAGCTCGATGAAGTGATCTCTCGCGCCATGGCGAAGGATCCTGAGCAACGCTACCAGCGGGGCGCAGAGTTTGCCGAAGCCGTGCGGCAGTTACAGCACGTGTTCCCGTTGGGGTCGACTACGACTTCCATGCGCGCGGGGGCGCTCTCCGCGACCGGCATCGGAAGCGCTCGCACCGGTACAGCCCGGCAAACAGCCTCTCGCACCAATCATGTGGCCGAAGTAGTAGAGGCTGAGAAACTGGTCAATAGCGTCATCAAGAAAGCGCCCCTTCGAGACGTGATTCTGGGAATGGCGATACTTGTGGTGCTGGTGTTCGTCGGAGCCCAGACAAAGCTGCTGGTGTTGCCGGCTCCGAAAGTCATGAATGCTCCCGTGAACATCCCTGCGGTTCCGCCTGAAACCAGCTCCGGCAGCGCGCAACCTGCCGTCGCAAGCTTTCCTCCCGCGGGAACTCAGGCGGCCGCGCCGGCCGCACCGGCCGCCCAAATCCCAAAGCCCAGGAAAGTCCCTGCCGCCGGACGCGCGGCAAAACAGATCGCAAAACAGATTGTCGTGCCGCTTTCCACTCTCGAACTTGCGGTGCAGCACCAATTCAAAGACGCCACGCTGTTTGTCTGGGTCGACGACAAGCTGACCTTAACGCGTCCGCTCCACGGCACGAATCAGAAACATCTGGTCGTGTTCAACGGATTGCGAGGCGCCGAGTCGGAAACGCTTAAAATTCCGGCGGGACAACATACGATTCGGGTAAGAGCCCTGTCGGCCGATGAGACCGTCGATCTTTCTCGCACAGTTTCCGGTGAGTTCGTCGGCGGCGGTGATAAATCTTTGCAGGTCTCGATCGAGAGGCACAACACGGTTATGCGGTTAAGCTGGCAGTAAGCGCCCCGCAGTTCCTTGGCGTTTTTCTTATTGCCTTAAGCCCATCCAGTTTTCCGACACTACCAGTGAATTCCCCGGGTTCTGAGGATCGTACTTCACCGAAGTGTGCAGGCCCAGCCGGCAGGAATGAAGATTGATCCACTGCCGAAGATACGTGACATCCTGCGAGCATTCGTAGGACACTCCCGCCACGTCATATTTGTAGATCAGCATAATGGCCGCGTGGTGATTGGTGGCGGCTGGCAGTTCCTGGACGTCAATCACCGTGCCGTCCGTGATCCGGCCCGTGCTCTCCAGCCACGCTCGGCGCTCGCGCTCCAGGGCATCGGGCGTTTTTGGTTTGCGCCGCAGCAGCGCGTAAGCTCCCAGCAGAGCCACGCCGCTGCCCGCCACTAGCCCATACAGTCGCAGTGAATCCATACAAGGAAGCTCGAAATCGTCTTCGTCGTCTTCTCCATCAGCATAAGCGGAATGCGGGAAGCGTGGAAGTGGTGGAAAGGTTACGGAGGTGTTACAAGCTGTGAAAAACTCTGCGGTGAAAATCGTAGTGTGCTGCAATCGCCGCGGTATAGGAAGGTTTTTCGGCAACCACTTATAAGCCGATCGTCCTCAAAGTCTCATGGCTTCGCCCGCTGCAACTTCAGTACAGTTCCGTCCTCCGAAGTCGCGAACCCAAAGTCGCTCAAAGAAAATAATCGTCGGGCTCATTGTGATGATCGTGCTGATTGGTGCGGCGGCGGCCTTGCTGCGGCACTACTGGCCTTTCGACCAGAAACCGGTGATTGAAGATCTCGAAGAGGACAGCGACAGCCACGTGCAAGTGCGGGCCTTTCACCGCACCTATTTTCCGCATCCCGGCTGCATCCTTGACGGAGTGGTGTTCAGGCGCGGATCCACCTCCACTCCTCCGCTGATTGTGATCGAAAAGCTGACCATTGAAGGCTCGTACGCCGGCATCTTCGCCAGTCGCGTCAGCCGCGTCACGGCCGAAGGTATGCATGTGGTCATTCCTCCGTTTGGGACAGCGCCTCCCTTTCACGCACAACGCTCCACTACTGCCGTCGGAGAAATCATCGCCAATGGCGCAACCCTCGAGTTCGCCTCCGCGCAGCCGAACGGGCATTCCTTGCGCTTCGATATTCACCAGGCATCCTTACGTGACGTTGGAGAAAACGGCCCACTCACGTATGACTTGAAAGTACACAATCCTGAACCGCCGGGAGAAGTCACCGCCTTCGGCAAGTTCGGTATGTGGAATGACAACGATCCCGCCCAGACGCCCATCTCCGGCGAATACAAATTCGAGCACGCCGACCTGAGTGTGTACCACTCCATTGGCGGCATCCTGTCCTCGACGGGAAAGTTTTCCGGGAAATTGCAGCATATCGATATCTCTGGCACAACCGACACGCCTGACTTCACGGTTGAATCCGGGCACCATCCCGTGCGTTTGAAAACCGAGTTCAGCGCCTATGTCGACGCCACGCATGGCGACACCTTCCTGAATCGTGTGGACGCGCATTTCCGCAAAACGCACGTAGTAGCGCAAGGCAGTATCGCGAAATCGGCCCACGGAAAAGGCAAGACCGCGCTCATCGACTTGACCGCCGATCAAGGCCGCATCGAAGATATTCTCGGACTTTTTGTCCAGGCTCCGCGCTCTCCGATGTCCGGCGAAGTTACCTTGCGGGCAAAAGTGCAGATTCCTTCCGGCCCACAGCCCTTCCTGAGGAAACTTTCTCTCCAGGGAAATTTTGGAATCGAGCACGGCGGCTTTTCCAATTCCTCTACGCAGGAGAGCGTGAACAAACTCAGCTCCCAAGCCCGCGGGCAAAAAGCCGGTGGAGAAAAAGATACGTCCGATCCCGAGACCGTGCTCATGGGCCTGACCGGCAAGGTCACCGTCAACAACGGAGTCAGCACATTTAGCGATATTTCTTTCGGCATCCCTGGAGCCGCCGCGCTCATGCACGGAACTTACAACCTGATCAATTACAAGATCGACTTGCGCGGCCAGATGAAAGTAGATACGAAGATTTCGAAAACCACCACCGGCCCCAAGGCGCTTTTGCTGAAGGTGATGGATCCTTTTTTCAAAAAAAGACGCAGAAAAGAAATCGTACCGATCCGAATCTCTGGAACCTACCAGAAGCCATCTTTCGGCCTCGACCTGAACGACAAGCAAGCGCAAACCATCGATCCGCCCTCGCACCATCACGTCAGAGAAGGGCTGCACGGGCCGCAGCGCTAGCGTGCTTCAGTCGGACAAGTCCAATCGACGAACTCACTTTACAAAACGTTTTATAAAATCTTTGCGTGCACGACTCATCATTTGCGCCATAGGTCTAGAATCGGTCTGGAAATAATCCTCCGAAAGCGGACTTCTCAACCGCATCAACCAGACACACGAAAGAAGGCTCAACGGATGACCGAGAGGCGGCTCAGTTTCACGACGACTATTTTGCTCGTGGCCGCGGTGACCTTTGGAATGGTCTCGTCAGTCAAGGCCGCCGATAAAAAACAAACGCACGATTGGCCAATCTATGGCGGAACCGCGGAGAACAACCACTTTTCCTCGCTGAAGCAGATCAATCGCAAGAACGTCCAACAACTCAAAGTCGCCTGGATGTTTGATACCGAAGAAGAAGGCGGTCTGCAAAGCAGTCCAATCGAGGTCGACGGAGTACTCTACGGTCTCACGCCCTCCGAAAAAGTCTTCGCACTGAATTCTTCCACGGGCAAGCTGCTATGGAAGTTCGATTCCGGAATTAAAGGGACGCAACCCGACCGGGGCCTGGCCTACTGGAGCGATACCCCAGGCCAAAAGGCCGACAAGAATAATCAGCACCCCAGTAACGACCGCCGCATTCTCGTCGCCGTGATGAACTTCGTCTATGCACTCGACGCCGCAAGCGGCAAACCAATTTCCAGTTTCGGCAAGAATGGCGACGGCCGCATCGATCTTCGTGAAGATCTCGGCCGCGATCCGACTCAGCAGTCGATCTACGTCACCACCCCCGCGGTGATCTACAAAGATCTGATGATCGTCGGCGGACGCGAGTCCGAAACTCTGCCTGCATCTCCCGGCGATGTGCGGGCCTATGACGTGCGCAGCGGCACACTGCGCTGGTCGTTCCACACCATTCCGCATCCCGGCGAATTCGGCTACGAAACCTGGCCCAAAGAGGCGTGGAAAACCAGCGGCGCTGCCAACAACTGGGCAGGAATGACCGTCGATACCGAACGGGGTGTCGTCTATGTTCCCACGGGTTCTGCGGCCTTCGATTTTTACGGTGCAGACCGTGCCGGCGATGACCTGTTCGCCAATTGCCTCATCGCCCTGAACGCCGCGACCGGCGAGCGCATCTGGCATTTTCAGGGTGTACGCCATGATCTTTGGGACCGCGATTTTCCTTCGCCCCCGGTTCTCCTGACAGTTGAGCACGACGGCAGCAAAGTCGACGCAGTCGCTCAGACCACAAAGCAAGGCTTCGTTTTTCTCTTCGACCGCAGCAATGGAACCCCACTGTTTCCTATCCAATGCCGCAGCTATCCGCCCAGCGACGTGCCTGGAGAAGTTGCCGCGCCGCAGCAATGCCTGCCCACGAAGCCCGCTCCCTTTGCTCGCCAACTCCTCACCGAGAACCTTCTGAGCCAGCGTACGCCGCAGGTCCATCAGTGGGCGCTCGATAAGTTCCACAGTTTTCGCAGTGAAGGCCAGTTCGTTCCCTTCAGCGTAGGCAAAGACACAGTCATCTTTCCCGGATTCGATGGGGGCGCCGAGTGGGGCGGCGCCGCTGCCGATCCCCAGACGGGCGTCCTCTACGTGAACGCCAACGACGTGGCGTGGACGGGCGCGCTGGCCGAGAGTACGCCCTCAGAAGAAGAAGGAAACTCTGGCAAAGCGCTTTACATCAGCCAATGTGCGGTTTGCCACGGCGAAAAAATGGGAGGATCGCCGCCCGCGATTCCTTCACTCGTCGGCGTAAGCCAACGAATGTCGGCGTCCGATATCGCCGCGACCATCAGGAACGGCAAGGGTCGCATGCCCGGTTTCGCCATCCTTGCTCCCGACCAAATTTCAAGTTTGCTTTCGTATGTCGTCAGCGGTGGGGTCGGCAATATCGAAAACAACAATATCGAAAACAAAGAGATGCGGAATTCCGAAGTTGCGGCCCCAGCCATGAAATATCACTTCACTGGATACAAGAAATTCCTCGATCCCGACGGTTATCCCGCCGTCGCGCCGCCGTGGGGAACGCTCAACGCTATCAATCTCAACACCGGCGAATATTTGTGGAAGATTCCGTTAGGCGAGTATCCGGATTTGGCGGACAAGAATACGGGGTCTGAAAATTACGGCGGTCCCATGGTAACGGCGGGGGGCCTGGTATTCATCGGTGCGACTAACGTCGATCGGAAATTTCGGGCATTCGACAAAACTACCGGCGCCCTGCTCTGGGAAACCAAGCTGCCATTTTCGGCCAACACCACTCCGGCCACCTATGAAATTGACGGCCGGCAATTCCTTGTAATCGCGGCCGGCGGCGGGAAAGATCCCAAGTCGAAGTCAGGCGGCGTCTACGTGGCGTTCGCACTGAAGAAATCGTTCGCACTGAAGAAATAAAGATGGGAGGCGGACAGGGCAGGAGTTTCCTCTGTGGTCCTCAGCGCTCTCTGTGGTTAAAGATTTTATTTGCTCTGGCTACAAACGCTCTTGTTGACCAGATCGACGAAGCCCCCTTCAGGATGCTTGCCGAACTGATCGTCGTGCGAGGCTTTCTTGCTCACCACGAAGCGTCCACTACGGTCGCGAGAGTAGAACCATTCCGTCGTAGGAGTGGCAGCGCCGTCGGTGCAGTTGAATCGTACGCGAGCGCGCATTTCCACGAACGGACCGCCCTGCGGCAGTTCTGCCGGTTCCTTGAACTCGACCCGCACTAGCGCGATCCGTTGATTGTGCTTGAGGACGTGAACCGAACTGACCGATACTTTATCCCCGCCTTCGGTTTGCCCGATGCTTCGCCAATCGCCCGCGGCCCGAACCACCAGACTGACCAGCAGAGCCGGCGCCAACACAATCGCGGCCGCAATAATCAGGATTTTTCTCAACGGTGCACTTTCCCAAACGCGCAAATTGCACGAGCCAATGTCGTCGAAAAAAATGATTCTGTCAATATGCTGCGCAACTTAAAAAATGGTCGGGGATGCTGGCGCTCGTGCTATCGTGGTGGCGCCGTATACTCGACCGAGGCCTTTGCGAAGTTAGCACGCCGCATGGAAACAATTCATTCCATTATATTTAACTCGCCCGTAGGCCCCCTCTTCCTTGCCATCTCCGACCATGGATTGAGGGCCTTAGAGTTCGACCGCCGCCTGCCCGGCCAGCGGACGATTCGTCCCAACCCTCGCGACCTGCGGGCCGAACGCACGGGCAATGACAATGACAATGACCAGCGCATCCGCTTCGAAGAATCCGCCCACGCGACGAAAGACTATGTCGGCGAACTCGAAGAATATTTTGCGGGCAAACGCCGCGCCTTCACCTTCGCCCTCGATCTGCGCGGCACAGATTTTCAATTGGCTTGCTGGCGCGCGCTGCTTGCGATTCCCTACGGCGAAACCCGCTCCTATGCCGATATTGCCCGCGCGGTCGGCAGGCCGCAAGGCTTCCGCGCCGTCGGCATGGCGAACAATCGCAACCCTGTGGCAATTGTCGTCCCGTGCCATCGCGTCATCGCCTCCGACGGTACGCTATGCGGCTACGGCGGCGGCCTCGACGTGAAGCGCAAACTGCTCGAACTGGAAGGCGCGCTGTCGGGAACGCTGGCCGCGTAGCGACCCGGATTGCAGACTTTCGATTGCAGATTGCAGATTGCAGATTGCAGATTTCAGATTGAAGATTCAAGCCCGACGCGAGGGTTTCAATCTGCAATCTGAAATCGCAAATCTAAAATTGATCCGAATCGCTCCTTGGCCGCTCAATCCAACTCCGCTCTCCGTAAAGCCGGCCTCTTCTACCTCGTCTTCGTAATGTTCTCCTACACCACCGGCGGCCCCTTCGGGCTTGAAGACATGGTCACCACCTCCGGCCCCGGCATGACGCTGATCTACCTGCTCGTGCTCCCGTTTTTCTGGTGCATCCCGGTCTCGCTGGTTTCGGCGGAACTCACTACCGCGATGCCGGTCGAGGGCGGCTTTTATCGCTGGGCCCGCGCCGCCTTCGGCGACTTCTGGGGTTTCCTCGCCGGATGGTGGAACTGGACCGCATCCTTTCTGCTGGGCGGCGCCTACGCCGTGCTTTTCACAGACTATCTTGGTTACTACTTCAAGATGACATGGTGGGAGCACTATCTCATCTCGGTCGCCCTGATTGCCGTGCTCACCTGGATCAACGTGCGCGGCATCGAAATGGTCGGGCAAGTCGCGACCGTGCTTGAAATTTTCATCTTTCTTCCTGTAGTCACGATGATCGTCATCGCGCTCTTCCATTGGCGACACAATCCATTCGTTCCTTTTATTCCTCCGCATCAAGCGACCTTCAAAGTCTTTGGCGTAGGCTTGGCGCTGGGCCTCTGGCTCTACTCCGGCTACGAGCAACTTTCCACGGTGGCCGAAGAGGTCGAGAATCCGCAACGCGCCTATCCAAGAGCGCTCGCCTTGGTCGTGCCCATATCGATCGCCACCTATTTTCTGCCGACCTTGTGCGGGCTGGCTTCGGCCGGCAATTGGGAGAAATGGCACGCTGGATATTTCTCCGACGCCGCCAGCATGATCGGCGGCTCATTCCACGGCCACCTTTGGCTGGGCACCTGGATGACGCTGGCCGCGATGGTGGGCAACGTCGCGCTGCTCAACAGCACCGTGCTCACCACCACCCGCATGCCCTTCGCCATGGCCGAAGACGGATATTTGCCGCGCGCTTTGACGCAGAAGCACTCACGCTACGGAACGCCCTGGCTCGCCATTGTAGTGTCGGCGGTGATCTATGCCCTGCTCGCATGGCAGAGCTTGGCCGAACTGATCTCCGTCTACATCTGGCTGCGCTCCGCGACGACGGTGCTGACGGTACTCTCAGCATGGAAGCTTCGCCGCACACAACCGAATCTGAAGCGCTCATTCACGATTCCCGGAGGACGCGCGGGCCTGCTTTACGTAGTGGGCGCGCCGGTCGCGATGGCTTTGGTTGCCCTGCTGGGCAGCGATCGCTTCGGCATGATCGGCGGAGCAATTGCGATTGTGGTCGGTCCCGTGGTGTATTGGTGTGTCAGACAGTTCGAATCAAAGAAAGGGACCGCAGTTTAAATCCCAACCAGGAGTCAGTGGATGAGCAACTTCGTCGAGTTCCAGGTTTACGTCGATCCAAAACTCGGAATGGCCGGAGGAAAAATCCAGGTCAATCCCGACCATGTGACCCAGATCGAAGATTTCGGAGATCACTGCGGCCTCGAGAAAGACAACGGCAAAACCGTAGATGTTTGCGGATCGGCCGCCGAGGCGGCCAACCGGTTGAAGGGCGCGGGTTAGAGGCTCCGTCCAGTCGCCGCTTGGCCAGCAAGAAGAAAAGTCTTGGGATACCTGCCTTCGCCGCAAAGCTTGAAGGAACCGAAATCTTTGTACCACTTTCCTTGCGGCACCTCGGGCTTCGTTTCCATCCAGAGACGAAGTCGATTCAGATCACTAACGCTGATGTTTCGGTCGTGCATGCGCTCGATCAGGTGTTCCCGTATCGCAGTCGGGAGGCGAGACCAGGTTTCGATCTGCGGCATTCACTCACCGGCGCTGCACTTACCCGCATTCACTTACCGAAGATGAAACGGCCCATCTCGTCGCCCAGTTGTTTCGCTTCCTTCGGATCAGCCGCTGAACGGAAGCGCTCCGCGAGGGCGAAAAAAGCCTTTTCTTTTTCCTTCTGAGCTTCTAATCCCTGCTCGACCAGTTCGACCAGCACGCGATTATCGCTGAGGCGTCGTTTCTTGGCGATGCGCTCGACCTGCTCCGCTAACCGGGTGGGAAGCGTTACGCTTCGGCGGACTTGTTTGGTGGCAGCCATGTCACCATTCTACACCGTTGTGGTGCATTGACGCCTCTGCTCTTCCATTGCCAAATTGACGAAATAGAGGTGTGGATATACAATCTAAATGTATATCCAAGGAGTTTTATGCGAGTTGCGAAGTGGGGAAACAGTCTGGCCGTCCGACTGCCATCGGCGGTGGTAGAAGCCCTAAATCTGAAAGAGGGCGATCTCATTGAAATCCAGGTGGCAGGCCCCAGGAACTTTGAAGTGAAGCGAGATCGGAGCCGTGAGCAAGCTTTGGCGGCTCTTCGAAAATTGAGCCGCCCATTCCCCAAGGGATTTGTCTTTAATCGCGAAGAGGCGCATGAACGGTAAGGCGTTCTTCGACACCAACGTTGTGGTATACGCCATCGTACAAAACGATCCGCGGAAATTGCGTGCTCAAGAATTGCTGTTCGCCGGCGGCACGATTAGCGCGCAGGTATTGAACGAATTTGTTTCTATCGTGCGTCGCAAGGTGCAGATGCCCTGGGATGACGTTAGAGCAACGCTGCAGTCGATTCGGCTCCTTTGCCCTGAAATCCTCGCGGTCACTGTCGAAACCCACGAAAGCGCTGTGCGCATCGCGGAGCGGTACGGATACACAATTTATGACGCACTCATCGTTGCCTCGGCGTTGGAGGCGAAGTGCGGGACGCTCTACTCAGAAGACTTGAAAGATGGGCAGATCATCGACGAGCGAATGACGGTTCGAAATCCATTCCGGTAATCCGTAATTTTCAGGTTCGGCCACCCACGACCTCAACTCACCCAATCCAAAAACTTGTACCACGCCCCTGCCAGCGGCAAGAACCACGGCCTCCCGTTGTACAAACCCAGCGGCGCTCCCGGAAACGGAATCTCTACAAACGGATTCTCCGGCTTATCTCCCGCCATGAGCTCAGCAATCTTCTGTCCCTGATACGTCGCTATCGCCACGCCATGCCCTGCATATCCAACCGCGTAATACATTCCATCCATCTGTCCCGCGTGCGGCATGATGTCGAAGGCGAAGTCGAGCGTGCCGCCCCAGACATAATCGATCCTGGCGTCGCTCAATTGCGGATAGACCTCGATCATGCCCCGCCGCAGAATCTGCGCGCTCCGCCGCACCGTCTGATCGTTCTCCGGAAAAAATGCCGCGCGGCCTCCGAACAACATCCGCCGGTCGGGCGTCAGCCGGTAGTAGTACAGAAAATTCTTCGAGTCATAAATCATCCGGTTGCGCGGGCTGAGTTCTCGCGCCAGCGCTTCCGGAAGCACTTCGGTCGTAATGATGAACGACCCGATCGGAATGAGTTTCTTTCGCAGCGCCGGAGTCGCAGGCCCCGTATATCCGCTGGTCGCAACGAAGACTTCATGCGCCCATGTCGCTCCCCGCGAAGTCGCAATCTTCCATCCCAGTTCGCCTTGCCGCGAGTCCCGCTCAATCGTCAGCACGCGAGCGTGCTCAAAGATTCCAGCTCCCGCCGAAATGGCAGCGCGTCCCAGCCCGGAAACATAGCGCGCCGGATTCGCACCCGCGCTGACTTCATCGACCATGCCGCCGTAATAAATCGTCGATCCAATCTCCGAACTCAACTGATCCTTCTGCGCTACACGCAACCTGTGCCCGAACTCGCGCGCAATTACTTCGGCCTGGCGCGCGTAGTCATCAAAATGCTTCTGCTTGCAGGCAACTTCGAGATGACCGCATCGCGAAAAGTCGCAATCGATCTTCTCTTCACGCACAATCTGTTCCACGCAGTCGATCGACGCCAGCGACGCGGCGTACATGCGCTGGGTAAGCTCGCGCCCGTACATCGAGATAAGCTGATTCACGCCCAGCTTCATCCCGGTCAAAATCATCCCGCCATTGCGCGAACTGGCGCCCCACCCGATGGTTTCCCCTTCCAGCACGGCAACCCGCGCACCGCGCTTCGCCAATGTACGCGCAGCCGACAGTCCCGTGAATCCCGCCCCAATGACCGCCACGTCCACTATTTCCGGGAGGGGCAATGCGGCATCCAGCACAGGAAACTCAGCCGTGGTAAGCCAGTAATTGTGTTCCTGCAAGCCCATAACTCCGTGTTCCTCAGTGCCCTTGGTGGTTCGAGTTTTGGTTCGCGTGCGACCGAGCATTCTAGCAAGCGACCACTCCGCGGTACATGTACTGCCGGTGTCAGAACCATCGCCTCGGCGCTCCCACGGTAATCTTGCTTGCAGTTACCCGCTACCTCTAGTCTCTAAGAATATGGATCTCCGCTGCCTCTTGTTCTCTTCCGACGAGGAAACGGCTGCGCCTATTCTAGAGGTGCTGACCGCTCTCGGCGTCGAGGCAGAGCACTGCTCCGAGCCGGTCGCCACCATCGACAAAGTTACCCAGCAGGATTTTCAAATCGTCATCATTGATTGGAACCAGCAGCCCGAAGGTGCGCTGCTGCTTACGGCAGCCCGCGAGCGCAAAGCTGCTGAACGCCCGCTTACTCTGGCCATTGTCAGCGACGACATCAGCGTGTCGCAGGCCTTGCAGGCCGGTGCCAATTCGATCTTGCGCAAGCCCATCCTGGCGAACCAGGTCAGAGACACCTTGACCACGGCGCGCGATCTGCTGCGTTCCAAGAAGGAGTCCGCGGCCAATCCTACGCCGGAGCCGGTCGCCGCCGCCGCTGCAGCTTCAGTACTTCCGTCCAGCATGGAACCGGGACACGAAAGCCGACTCCGGGCAGGCGAATTTTTGCAATCCGGCCCGCAGTCTCCAGGGGGGCACTTCGAAACTGAATCCGATGTACATCGCTCGCTGGAGGCATTTTCGGTTCACCCCGTCGACCCGCTCAGTGAACTGGAGCCCACCGCTGCCGCCATGGCGCACACCACGCCCGCTTCTGACTTGCCGCCTCCGCCGCCAGAGCCGACCGAACGCAAAGGTTTGGAATGGTATTTGAAAACCCGGGCCGGGTCAGCGTCTCCGAATCCGGTGCAATCGCCGGCAGCCCCTGCCCCCGTGCCCGACAAGCCGGACTTGCTTGACTACGATCAGACCCCAGCCCAGACTCCCGCGCGAACTCCCATCACGGCACAAGACTGGGCGCAGAGGTTCACCTCCCCGAATCAGCAGAACACGAACATTGAAGAGGCGGAACCAAAGCCCGAGCGGAATCCCGAGCCCCGGCCGGAGAAGAAACACGAGCAGAAGAAAGAAGCCGAGCGCTTCTCTTCCATGGCAGGAGAAAGCGACGACCCAGAAGGCGCTTCGCGGCCCAAGTTCCGTTTCAAACGCCCAATCATTGCCGCGCTGGTTCTGGCCAGTGGCGCGATTGTGGCCGCGCCGCGCGCGCCCTGGCATCCAACCCTCCTCGCCGCCTGGGGGCATGGCCGGCGATCGCTGCGTGGATGGCTTAATCCGCAGCCCGCCACTCCCGTACAGGCGCCGGTTGTACATGAAGACTTCGCCCGCGCGGGCGACGAATACAAACTGCCCGTTGCCGAGCACATTCCAGACGCTACGACGGACCCGTCGCAGATTCAAGTGTTGCCGGTGATTGATCCCACCATCAAAAAGTCAAATCCGTTAGGAGGCAATGCCGAGCCGGGCCAAGGGGACACAACTGGCGCTACTCCAACGGATCAGCCTCCGCCGTCCGTCGCGCCGCCGGATGCGCAACCCTCCATTTCCATGCCCGAGACGCCGGCCCCACAAAGCGGATCGACCGTACCTGGTGGGCCTTCTACACCCCGCGCTTTACCCGTTGCTCTCACCGCCGCGGGCAGCCCGTCGGTTCTCCCAACCGACCTGCCGCATTCTGACGCGCCCGCAGTAGTTCCTGCTCCGGCTGAATCCGTGCCCGTGCGTGCCGCAGCGCCTAAAACTCAAGATCTGCACTACGTGTCGACCCCGGGCAACGTTCCGACCAGCCTGAAATCGCAAATGGCTTCCATGACTCCGGACGCCAGCGGCAACAAGGCGCCCGAAACCGCCATGCCGTCAATTGAGCCCGTCTCGATTTCCGAAACCGCCGAGCGTGCCTTGCTTACCGATCAGCCTGCCATCGAATATCCCGTCAGCGCCCGTGGACAGCAGGGCACAGTCATTTTGCAAGTGTTGATTGGCCGGGATGGCACCATGCTGGACGCCAAGTTCATGCAGGGATCTTTGGTCTTTGCCCGCGCCGCCATCGATGGCGTCAAGCTCTGGAAATTCAAGCCCTACACCATGAACGGCCGCCCCGTTTCAGTTCAGACCCTGGTCACGATAAGTTTCAAGCCAACGCCCTAACTTGCTTGTTTTGTTGGGCCGCACAACACGAGATAACAGATCGCGACTTCGAACGTCTTTCTCGTCAGGGACCCCTCCATCGCCGACATTACCGAAGAGGATCAAATCAAGCAGCCGGGAAGTCGAAAGCGGCATCTACAGAGATATAATCGGGAGGGTTCCATAGGAAGCAACTCCTTCCAGAAGAAGATCAAAACAGATGTCCATGAAAATCAAAGCAGCAATTCTCGTCACCTCCTTTGCCGTGCTACTCTTCGTCGTCGTAGGTTCTATGGGAGGCGTGCACGCCTCCTCGAACGACGGCTCTTACCGCCAACTCCAGGTCTACAGTGAAGTGCTCTCGCGCGTCCGCAGTGAATACGTCGAAGAGCCCAACATCCCCAAGGTGACTGACGGGGCTCTGCACGGGCTTTTGGAGTCACTCGATTCGAATTCCAGCTACATGTCGGCTGACGCCTATAAGGCGTACAAGAGTCGCAAGTCGGAAGCGAAGGGCGGCATCGGTGCAGTAGTGTCGAAGCGCTTCGGTTATGCGGCGGTTGTCGCCGTGCTCCCAGGGTCGCCCGCCGAAAAGGCCGGCATCGAGCAAACCGATATATTCGAATCGATCGAAGGACAAAGCACGCGGGAAATGTCGCTTCCGGAGATTCGTAGCCTACTCGCCGGAGCGCCCGGCTCCACGCTGAATGTTGCCGTGGTCCGCGCCCGCAAGGCAGAGCCACAGAAAGTAGTAATTACGCGCGATGTGGTCAGCATTCCTCCGGTGACCGACAAGCTCATGGACGACGGCATCGGCTATGTGAAAGTTGAGGCCCTCACCAAGGGCAAGACCCAGGAGATTGCCGCCAAGATCAAGGGCCTCGAAAAGTCCGGAGCGAAAAAGATTCTGCTTGATCTGCGTAATTGTGCCGAAGGCGATGAGAATGAAGGCGTCACGGCCGCTAACCTCTTCCTGAATCACGGCACCATCACTTATTTGCAGGGCCAGAAATTTCCCCGCGAAGCCTTTAATGCCGATCCGGCAAAGGCCATCACGAATCTTCCGGTCGCTGTTCTGGTCAATCGGGGAACCTCCGGCGCCGGCGAAATCGTTGCCGCCGCGATTCTGGAGAACGCACGCGGCGACATTGTCGGAGACAAAACTTTCGGCGACGGCTCGGTGCAGAAAACCATCGACCTGCCCGATGGCGGCGCTTTGATCCTCTCGGTTGCGAAATATTATTCGCCCGGCGGCAAAGCCATCCAGGACGTCGCCATTACCCCCAATGTGCTCGTGGCCGATGCAACCGACGACTCCATCGGTCCCGACGACGAGGAGTCGGCCCCGGCCACTCCGGATCAGGACGCCAAACCCAAGAACCCGATCGACGACCAGTTGAACAAGGCCGTGGAAGTGCTAAAGAGTCACGCCAGCTAAGAACGACTGATTAAGTTAAGAATGACTGATTAAGTAATGACTGATTAAGAATGACTGATGTGGGGACAGCCGCATCGGCTGTCCCGCCGCGGCATCGCGAACAAATGTTGCCGACAAATTTCGCGGACACAATAAAGCGGCTGGATATTCCCCAGCCGCTTCTCTTTCACAACGACCTATCGCATCTGTGTTATTGCACTACCAGCGTAACGTTCACGGCGTGAGTTGGCGTGCTTGTCCCCGTACCGGTTGATGTTACCGTGACGGTGTAACTGCCTGCCGGCGTGCCGGTTGTGCCCGTTGACGTTATCGGTGACGAACCGTTGTCGCATCCGACCAGCGTGATCATCATCACCAGGAGCATGATTCCCAGCAGGATGGCCATCTGACGTTTGCGGCGATTCTTGCCGCCACCTGCCAACAACAGACCAAACACTCCCAGGCCAAGGCTGCTGGCCAGGAAAGTCGGTGCGCCGGCGTTCGGGTTTGGACGGACCGGCTCGACCAGCGCCGTAGTCGCCGCCGTGGTGCTGATCGTGAGAGTCGTACTGAGAGGCAGGTTCCCCTGAGCAACGAGCGAAGTCGGACTGAACGCACACGCCGCCTTGTCCGGCAAGCCAGTGCATGCGAACGTGATCGTTCCGTTATACAAATTGGTGCCCACCAGAGTTAGGTTGTAAGTAGCGGAAGACCCGGCCGTGACCGTCTGACTTGGCGTTTGCGTTGCCACAGTAAAGTTCTGCTGGGTTCCGCTCCCGTTGCCATTTAGCAGTACGCTCACGCCGCCAACGTAGTCATTGCCCGCAACTACATCCACAGCGCCATCGTTGTTCACATCGGCCACGGTCATTCCCCACACGTAGCCGGCCGTGGGAAACTCAACCGGACTGTTGAAGGTTCCATCCCCTACGCCGGTCATCACCCCTATCGTGCCCAAGTCGGCGTTGATGTAGATCAGGTCAAGGTTGCCGTCGCCGTTAAAGTCGGCCATCTGCACGTTCGCCGGTTCGGTATAGATCAACCCGCCACCTTGTGTAGAACTGGGGTAAGCCGTGGGTGCCTGAAAGGTCCCATCTCCATTACCGAGGGCAACCACAACCGCACTGAGGTAGATCGGCCCTTCCTGCATGGTGACGGCCATGTCGACCTTGCCGTCGCCGTTCAAATCGCCCAGGGCAACGTATTCGGGATAACCGGTGCCAGTAGCGACATCCACTTCCGCCTGGAATGTGCCGCTGTTGTCGCTGTTGCCGAGCAAAATATCCACATTGTTGCTCGAATCGTTATAAGCCGTTATCGCCAGGTCGAGGTAGCCATCTCCGTTCAAGTCCGCGGCGGCGATGCCGTAGGGCTCGCCCGTCAGAGGATAGTTGGCGAGTTGCCCAAACGTTCCATCCCCCGCACCCAGCAACACTCCAATCGTGTTGCTTCCGCTGTTCGCAATCGCAAGGTCAACCTTGCCATCGTGGTTGAAGTCGCCCGTAATCAGGTTCGTGGGATACGGGTTACCCAGCGTATCGGTGGCATACGACTGACCAACGCTGAAGGTGCCGTCACCATTCCCCAGAAAAATCTGGACCACGCCATTCGTGTAATCGGTGGCCGCGATGTCCAGTTTCCCGTCGCCGTTGAGATCGGCAACCGTGACGTAGGTTAGCGTGCTGCTGGTTCCGTAAGCGACTCCCGGCTGCATCGTCCCATCTGGGTTGGAAAGATAGACGACAACTCCCGGGGCATTGCTGTTTCCATCCTGGGCAGCCACCACGTCCGCGGTACCGTCTCCATTGAAGTCCCCGGAAGCGACGCTGTAAGAATATGCGTACTCGCCGAAACTCTGCGGCAGATAGTAACTTACTCCCGCGCGGAAGGTGCCGTCGCCGTAGCCCGACAGAAGTACAAGGCTGAACCAATCGTCGGGCTCAATAATGTCGGCCAGACCGTCCCCATTGAAGTCGGCCACCAGCGGCGCCGTCCAGGGATATCCGCCGGTATTGAAACCGACAGTCGGGGTCGTGAGTGTTCCGTCGCCGTTCCCCAGAAAGACGCTGATGCTGCCGCTATAGGAATTGCCCAGCACCACGTCGTTCTTTCCGTCGCCATTTACATCAGCTATCGTCGCCGTGCCCGGATACATATATTCGTCGCCGGCATTGCCATAGTAAGCGCCCGTCTGGAACGAACCGTCGCCGTTGTTGACGTAAACCGTCAGTGTATTGTCGCCGCAGTTCACGCTAACGATTTCCGGGTTCCCATCGCCGTTCAAATCGCCGGTGCTTTCTCCGCAGCTGTCGTAAACCGTGTCAGACGTCACCAGAGCCACCGGCGACAGAAAAGTGTTCCCCGATGCCAGGTAGACCATCACCTGGTTGCTCACCGAGCCCTCGAAATCAAGTTTGCCGTCGCCGTTGAAGTCGGCGAAATTAATGTTGTTGGGCGCGGCGCCGCTCAGCGTGGCGTAGGTCGTGGGCGTCTGAAACGTGCCATCTCCGTTGCCCAACACGGAAATCACCGATGCCGGGTTTTCGGAGTCGATGGCCAGAATGTCCAGCTTGCCATCCCCGTTGACGTCGGTCAGTAGCCCGCCGTTCAGGTTGTAGTCTGAAATGAAATAGTTGCTTCCCAGCGTGAAGGTGCCGTCGCCGTTACTCAGCAGCACGTCGAACGTCGAACCGCAGCCGAAAGTGGGTGGAGTACTCTTGCGGGCAGCGGCGCTGGCGCAGTCGCCGCCGGGGTGAACCATGATGATGTCGTCTTTCCCGTCGCCGTTCACGTCGCCCACCACGATCGGGTCGTCGACATTGTTGGGAGCCGCGGTCAGCTGTGGTGCATGGAACGTACCGTCGCCATTGCTCAGCACGACCGAGAGCGAGTACACCGTTCCCTCGCCTTGCGCGTACGTCATTTTAACGACATCCTTCTTCCCGTCGCCGTTGAAGTCCCCCAGCAGCGCCTGATTGGAATCGTCGTCCTCGCCGCCCAGTGGAATCTGTATTCCGCTCACCAGTCCGGCCGTGCCCGCCGTATTGCTGCTGAATTTCCGGGCCTTCGCCGGATGCGCCTGTGCGCCGGCCCTTCCCGTTGTAGCCGGCCGCGGCAATGGTGCTGCCGGATGGCCGATCGGGCCCAAAGAGTGAGCCATAGGTTTCGGGGCGGGACTCTTGCGTCTGGCTCCATCGGACCAGTGCGGATGTTTGAGCCTGATCTGACGGGAAACGCTGGGTTGTGAGTGAGAGCCAAAGCTGGGCAGCGACGCCAGCAGCAGAACAACTGACATAGCAAGGTGCCTGTTCATAGAAACGCCGATCCTTTCGTGATCGCGATGCGAAATTTGAGCTTCTCGGGCCGAGGCTCTCCCCTCCCCTTTTTCCGGGGTTTTCATGGGAACGAAGCCGCTAGACCGCTTCAACTCCCGTCCACAACAGTGCTGAGTTAACTTGGGAGTGCGCACTCCGACCTTGACTCATGCCGCTCATACTTTCAACTTACGAAGGGCGGATGCAGCACTTACTCTGTCGCGGCGATAACCATGGAACGAACGAAAATGGAGGCGCATTTGCGCAGTTTCTTGTCCGACGAAGATCGAACCGGGCGGCGACTGTCGCTTCTTCCTCACTTAGCGCCGAACCCGCTCCGGACGGGCCCAAGCGCGAAGTGCTATCCTGACTTCGACTCCCGATGAAGTCTCTCTACGAACAACTTCCACCCGTGGAAATCGCGGGTCGCACCCTCGTCGGCCGGGTGCTGTTCGGATTGCTCGTACTCGTCGCCGCACTTGTGGGCGCGACCTCTGGACTACTCCTCGTCTACACCACCGACCTGCCTCAGGTGGACGCCCTCGAAGCCTACCGTCCCAGCTCCATCACCGAACTCTACGACGATCACGGCCGCGTAATCGGCTCGTTCGCGCTGCAACGCCGCGTCGTCGCCAGTTACGACGATTTCCCTCCCGTCTTGCGCGACGCCCTGGTCTCCATCGAAGACAAGGATTTCTACCGCCACTCCGGTATCAATGTCATGCGCATCGTGGGCGCCGCTTATCGCGACATCGAGTCGGGCGGGAAAGTGCAAGGCGCTTCAACCCTCACCATGCAACTGGCCCGCAATCTTTTTCTGTCATTCGACCGCAGCTGGCAGCGCAAGGTGCAGGAGGCAATGCTGGCTATCCAGATCGAGCGGCGTTTCACCAAGCCGCAGATCCTCACGCTCTACGCGAATCAGATTTTTCTCGGCCACGGCGTGTACGGCTTCGAGGCCGCGTCGGAGTTTTATTTCAGCAAACCAGCCAAGCAATTGACCCTGGAAGAAGCCGCACTGCTCGCTGGTTTACCCAAAGGCCCCGCGGTGTATTCGCCCATCACTCATCCCGACCGCGCCCAGAAGCGCCGCAATCTGGTGATCAACGCCATGCTGGAAGATGGCAAGATCACCGCCGCCCAGGCCGCCGACGCCCGCTCCGCGCCCCTCGTGCTCCATCTCGCCCACGACCCCAATTCCCTCGCCCCATATTTTGTCGAGGAGATTCGCCGCTATCTGGAAAGCAAGTACGGAGCCGACCAGGTGCACGAAGGCGGCCTCAAGGTCTACACCACTATCGATGTGGACTTGCAGAAAGCGGCAAATCAATCCGTGCTCGACGGCCTCGCCGCCTACGAACGCCGTCACGGCTGGAAGGGTCACCTCGAAAACGTGATTGCGGAAGGCGGCGTTCTCGACAAATATTTCCATCCCGATTGGGAGGACGAACCTGAGGTCAACGGCTACGTCCACGCGCTCGTGACTTCGGCCGGCACCGGCATCGCGACCCTGAAATTTGGCCGCTACACCGCGGCCCTCGGCCAATCCGACGTCGCCTGGACTCGGCAGAAGTTGGCGAATATTCTCTCAACCGGCGACATCTGCTATGTTCGCATTCTCGCGCTCGGCGCCAACGGCGCTGCCCGCGTCAGCCTCGAACAGGATTCCGGCGTCCAGGGCTCGCTATTAGCCATCGACAACGCGACCGGCGGCATCAAGGCGATGGTCGGCGGCCGCGATTTCAACGAATCAAAATTCGATCGCGTCACCCAGGCCATGCGCCAGGTCGGCTCATCATTCAAGCCCTACGTGTACACCACGGTCATTGACCAAGGTGCAAGTCCAGACGACACCGTTCTCGATGAGCCCATCACCTTCGACACTCAATCCGGCCCCTACTCGCCGCATAATTACGACGAAAAATTCGAAGGCATCATCACTCTCCGCCGCGCGCTCGCTCAGTCGCGCAATATTCCCGCGCTCAAGCTCGCCAACAAAGTCGGCATCAAGACCGTCATCGACTACGCCGGACGCTTCGGCATCACCGCCAAACTTCCGCCCTACCTGCCCGTAGCGCTGGGCTCGGCCGAAATTGCGCTGATCGAGCAGACCTCAGCCTACAGCGTCTTTCCCAACGACGGCGTGCGCGTCACGCCGCGCTACATCACCCGCGTCACCGACTACGAAGGCCGCGTGCTGGAAGAAGATTTTCCCGACGTGAAAGATGTAATCAGCGAACGCACCGCCCGCATTATGACTTCCATGCTGCGTGAAGTCGTGCTCCACGGCACAGGCGTCGCCGCCGCCAAGCTGCCTTTCCCGGTAGCCGGCAAGACGGGCACAACCAACGACTTCACCGACGCCTGGTTCGTAGGATTCTCCCCAACTATGACCTGCGGCGTCTGGGTCGGCTACGACGAGAAGAAATCCCTGGGCGCGAAAGAAACGGGCGCTCACGCAGCCCTGCCAATCTGGATGAATTTCATGACAGCAGCCATGGCCGGAAAAGATCCTGGCGAGTTTCAACCGCCTCCGGTCGTGCCGCATACAGTCGCGCAGAAGTTAGACACGCCCGACGCAGCGCCGGCGACCGAAGAAGCGCACTAGTAGCGCGCCCAAGTAGCGCCGGCGTCCCGCCGGCTGTCCCGAGGGCGTCCTCGCCCTCGGCGCCGGCAGCGGTTAACAGCGCCGCCATTTTTTGCGTGCAGGTTTGTAATTGCTATTTTAGGAGAACGCATGAGCAAGATCGCTATCGCTTGCTTCCTGATCGTCTTATTCGCATTCGCTAAGTGCGCGTTCGCGCAAACGTCGAAACCCACGGATCTCGAAGAGCCAAAATCCGCCATCGAACTTGTCCTGCGCACCCAGGTGCAAGCCTGGAACCACCACGATCTGGACGCCTTCATGGCCGGCTACTGGAACTCCCCCGACTTGACCTTCTTCTCTGACGCGAAGGAGACCACCGGGTGGCAGGCAACTCTCGATCGTTATCGCGCCACCTACGCCAGCCCCGGTCACGAGATGGGAACGCTTGATTTCTCGAACCTGCGCATCGAAATGCTCGGCCCGGACGCCGCTTTCGTCCGCGGTGCCTGGCATCTGACCAGGTCGGACGGCAAGACTCCCCATGGCCTGTTCACCCTCACCTTCCGCAAATTTCCTAACGGATGGAAGATCATCCACGACCACACCTCCGCCGCCAAGGAATAGCCACCGCGGCGCGATTCGTATCAGGGCACGCATTCATGCGTGCCGTAAGGCGATCACATCCGATCGCCTTCAGGCGCTGCTCACCTGTGGATAGGTGCCTATGACTTCACCCGCACCTGCACTCGCGTCCCCTCCGGCAGCGTTCCATTCGACAACTCCACCTTGCCCCCGCGCACGATCCCGTCGAATTCCTGCTGCGTCGGCGCAGAAGGCCGCGCTGCCGCGGCCACATGAGTCCCACCCCGCCCTATCCCCTTATCCATCGCTTCATTCGCCAACCGGTCGGCTTCCTGATTGTGCTCCCGCAACGCGTGACCAATCGAGAACCAATCCAGTTGCGCAATCAATTCCTTCGCGCGCCCATGCAACTCTTGCAGAGTCGCATTCTTCACCTTGTAGATGCCTTTGATCTGCCGCACCAACAACTCCGAATCGCTGATCAGCTTCAGCGCCTTCGGCCCATGTTCCACCGCATACTCGAGCGCCGCTATCAGCCCCTGATATTCCGCAAAGTTGTTGGTCTGATGCCCAAGATATTCGCTCAACGCGGCGACTCTTCGTCCGGACTCATCCTGCACCACGACTCCATAACCTGCCGGTCCAGGATTGCCGCGCGCCCCGCCATCGCTATGCGCGATCAAATAACGATCTGGAGGATTTTCTCGGGACTCGAAAAGATGTTTCGTTCCACCGCTGCGAGGATGAAAAGTGCGAGGAGAAAAAGAGGTCATGCCCCGAGTTTACAACGCCGCTTGCCGCGAATGCCGAACGCGTTCAGCGTCCAGCCGCCAGCCGCGTGGCCAGTCGCGGGGGCAGCTTCGCCTCGAAAATGCGATCCTGCGCCGCCTTCAGGTTATAGGGAGTCCGATGAAAGTGGACCACCTGCGCCTCCGAGTCGAACAGCGCGAACGCCGCGCGCCAATCCCCGTCGCGCGGCTGTCCCACCGAACCAGGATTGACCATATAGCGCGTCGCCGGTTTCAGTTGCAGCGCTACCTCTTCGGCTTGGCCGACCGTGCGATATTCCGGACGAAAGCCGTCGGCAGAAGAGCCATTGGCAAAGAATCCGCCTTGCAGATGAGTATGGCCAAAAAAAGTCAATGGAATGGTCAGCGTAATCAATGGCGCCAGCGCATCGCCCAGCGAAACCACATATTCGTCCTCATCGTTCGGCGAGCCGTGGACCAGTTGCACCTGGGGAAAATCCGGCAGGGAAATTGGTCCCTGTGGCAGGGCGCGCAGCCAATCCAGATTCTCCGGAGTCAACTGATTGCGGGTCCAAATGGCGGCCGTCGCAGCCATCGGATTGAAATCCTCAAGATCCATCACGCCCGTGGCCGCCTTGTCATGGTTCCCGCGCACAAAGATTTTCCCGAGATCGCGGCAACGGTCGGTCACCTCGTTCGGACTGGCTCCGTAGCCCACAATGTCACCCAGGTTCACCGCAGCGTCGAACGGCGGAGCGGCGTCGAGAGTCGCGTCGAGAGCTTCGAGATTGGCGTGAATATCGCTGAGCAGCAGTATGCGCACGAATCACCGGACAAACTGCCGATTATAGACTGCGATGTCATCCTGAGCGTAGCCGTTTTTCAGGCGGAGCGAAGGATCTCAGGCTCGACCGGCCTGCCGCGTAAGCCGAACTGCACCGGAACCGAGTTGGGCAATCGCTACCTCGCCACCGCATTCACCACCGGGCAGCGCGCCCAGTGTCCTGCGGCAACTTCAACCAGCGGCGGAAATTCGCGCGCACATTCAGGTATCCGAAATTCGCAGCGCGGCTCGAAGGCGCAACCCGCAGGCATCGCGTGCAGCGCCGGAACCGTCCCCTCAATCGTCTGTAACGGCCGCCCGCGATCCGTCTTCAGATCCGGCACCGCGTGCAGCAAACCGCGCGTATAAGGATGCGCCGGAGCCTGAAATATGTCTCGCCTCGCGCCCATTTCCACCAGGCTTCCGGCATACATAACAGCCACTCGATCCGCCACCTGCGAAACCACCGCCAGATCGTGGGAAATGAAAAGCATCGCCAGCCCGAACCGCGTACGCAACTCCGCCAGCAGATCGAGAATCTGCGCTTGAATCGTAACGTCGAGCGCCGTCGTCGGCTCGTCGGCAATCAGCAACTGCGGCCGGTTGACGATGGCCATCGCGATCATTATCCGCTGCCGCATCCCGCCCGAAAGCTGATGCGGATAATCGCGCGCTCGCCGCGCCGCGTCCGGAATTGCGACATTGTTCATGGCGTCGACTGCGCGCTGCCACGCTTCGTTTTTCGAAATGCGATTGTGCGCGACCACTGCCTCGGCTATCTGATCTCCGACGCGCATGACCGGATTGAGCGCCGTCATCGGTTCCTGAAAAATCATGGCCATGCGCGATCCTCGCATTTGCCGCATCTCGTCGTCCGACAGCGGGGCCAGATTACGCGGAGCTCCCCCATTATCGACGACTAGAATCTCTCCGGACACTCGCGCCTGCGCCGGCAACAGCCGCATAATGGCCAAAGAGGTAATCGATTTTCCAGAGCCAGACTCGCCCACCAGTCCAAGAACTTCGCCGGGCGCGATCGAAAACGAAAGATCGCGAACCGCAGAAAGACTTCGGGTAGGAATTGAAAGAGTTTGTGTGGGGACAGCCGCCCCCGGCTGTCCGGCCGCCCGCAGGGCGGCGGGGGCTTGCTGGGAGGGAAATTCTACGTTTAATTTGCGGACTTCGAGCAACGCCGCCACAACTTCATGGTAGCAGCGCGACCAGAACCCCGTCGCCCTTCGTGCGACGGACAGCCAAAGGCGGCTGTCCCCACATGAGCTAATACCCGCAACACCGCTCTTACTGCCCCAGAATCAGCGGCAGCCCATTCTTGCTATTCCCGATCACCACCACTTTCGTGTTCGGACTCTTCGACAGATTTTCCGTAGCCTCGATCCCCTTCCACTCCAGCAGCGATGGCGTAATCCCCTGCGCGACGATCTGCTGAAAGTCCCGCACGCCCGCAGCTTCAATGCGCTTGCGTTGCGCCTCCTGCGTTTCCTTTTGCAGCCGGAAATTCATCGCCAGAGCTTCCTGCTCGGCCTGCTGCTTGGCTTCGATCGACGCCTTCAACGTGGCAGGCAACTGAATGTCGCGCAGCAAAACATTCTCCACCGTGATGCCGCGCTGCCCCAGTTCCTCCGTAACTTTATCCTGAATTTGTTTTCCCACCAGTTCGCGCTCACCGGTATAGAGGGCATTGGCGCTGTGCGAAGCCGTGGCCTCGCGGATGGCCGAGCGCAAAGTCGGTTCGACCACGACGTTTTCATAATCACCGCCAATATGTTGAAAGACGTCCCCCGCGCGATCTGGATTCAGGTGATAAATAAGCGAAGTATCCAGACTCATCATCAGCCCTTCGCTCGATGGAACGTTCGCCGATTCCTTAATAGTCTGGGTCTGAATCGACATTTCATTATTGGTCTTGAGCGGATTGATCAGGTGGATGCCCTCGCCCAGCGTCTCGCCCGTGACTTTGCCGAACAGCGTGAGCACGCCGACTCGGCCGGTTCCCACTCGAGTCACCGCGCTGAACAGCAGAATCACCACAAGGAATGCCGCAATCCCCAACCCCACCAGCCGAAGCACGTTCCCGCTGCCTCCACCTCCATCAATCACTCGACCACGTGCCGGATCAAATATTGTCATCAGAGTTCTCCCCCGAGAGATTCTAGGTAGGCGCAGAGTCCAGGATAAGTGACTTGTCAGGCGCGGGCCTTAGGCCTGTTGGGCGCCAGGCTTAACATTTACTTCTCGGATGTTAGAACGGCCCTGACGGCTGATGCCCGACGCCTGACGCCCGCTGTTCCCCGTGAATCTTGCAGCGCCCCCGCCGCATCTCTTACAGTAAGTTATGAGCAAAATTCACATCCCTACTCCCTTGCGGCAATATGTAGGCAAGCAGTCCGCCGTGGAAGTCTCAGGGACTACAGTCGCCGAAGCGATGAACGCCCTTGTCGCGCAGCATCCCGATCTGCGCAAGCACCTCTACACTGAAGACGGCAAACTTCGCGCCTTCGTCAATCTCTACGTCAACGACGAAGACATCCGCTACCTGCAGAAAGAGGCGACTGCCCTGAGCGACGGCGATAACATTTCTATCGTCCCTTCCATCGCGGGGGGCTGTCTCGCCACTTCCCAGAGTACTTGTCATCCCGACTCAGCTTGTCATCCTGAGTGAAACGAGGGATCTCGGTTTCTGTCAGACCCCTCCGCTGAACTCAGCCGTCGCAAACGAAAATCGAACCGAGGACCTTATGGCCACTACCACCACCGAAATTCCCGTAACCCTAAACAAAGACGAAATCCTGCGCTACTCGCGCCATCTGATCATGCCCGAGGTCGGCATGGACGGTCAGCAGAAGCTGAAAGCCGCGCGCGTGCTGTGCATCGGCACCGGCGGCCTGGGATCGCCCCTGGCTCTATACCTCGCTGCCGCGGGCGTCGGCACACTCGGCCTGGTGGACTTCGATGTGGTGGACTATACCAATCTTCAACGCCAGATCATTCATTCCACCGCCGACGTAGGCCGCAAAAAACTCGATTCCGCCGCCGATAAACTCAAGGGCATCAACCCGTTTCTGAATCTCCGCACGTTCGATACGCGATTGAGCAGCGCCAACGCCCTGGAATTATTCCGTGAATTCGACATCATCGCCGACGGCACCGACAACTTCCCCACGCGTTATCTCGTGAACGACGCCTGCGTCCTCAGCGGCAAGCCGAACGTCTACGGCTCCATCTTCCGCTTCGAGGGCCAGGCCAGCGTCTTCGCCACCGAAGATGGTCCGTGCTACCGCTGCCTCTATCCCGAGCCGCCACCGCCCGGCCTCGTTCCTTCCTGCGCCGAAGGCGGAGTACTCGGCATTCTTCCCGGCCTGGTCGGTGTGATGCAGGCCACCGAGGTCATCAAGCTGATTCTCGGCATCGGCGATCCCCTGATCGGCCGCTTGCTGCTCGTCGATGCTCTGGGCATGAAGTTCCGCGAGCTCAAGCTGCGCAAAAATCCCGACTGCCCAGTCTGCGGCACTCATCCTACGGTCACGAAGTTGATCGACTACAATGAATTTTGCGGCATTCGCGGCGAGGAGAAGCCTGTGGCTAGCGGAGTTCCCGAAATCCAAGTAGAAGACCTGAAGCGCCGTCTCGATGCCAAAGACGACGTCTTCGTTCTCGACGTGCGCGAGCCGCACGAATACCAGATCTGCAACCTCGGCGGATATCTTATCCCGCTGAACGACCTGCCGAATCGAGTGAGCGAACTCGACTCCAGCCGCGAAATCGTCGTCCACTGCAAGATGGGAGGACGCAGCGCCAAAGCCGTCGCCTTCCTCCAACAATCCGGCTTCACCAAAGTCCACAACCTCGCCGGAGGCATCACCGCCTGGTCCGACAGAGTCGACCCCAAAGTGCCCAAGTACTAAGTGATTACGCACTTTATTGGGATCTAGTGTCGCAACGGGAGTGCGCGTAAAGGGCCGACTATCCTTAAAACCCTAACCCCGACCTTGCATTTTCGCCCGAAATGCGGATAATACGCTTTCCTTCCCCCCGGGAGGTTTCATGCCGTTACTTCGTCCCACTCACTGCTCCGTCGCGCGGGTATGCCTGGCCGCCGCGCCTGCTCTTTTGGCAGCACCGCTGTTCTTTCTTCTTCTCGTTATCGGCCCTGTTGCCGTTGCGCAGAACGCTGCTCCAGGTCCAAATTCTGATCAAAATTATCAGGCGCTGCGCAATCTAACGCTGGGCAGCGAAGCCGTCCATGTCGATAATTTTGAATTGAAGCGGGATGCGGGCACATTTCACCTTCGTTCCGGCACGGTCTGCTTTGTCGCGCCTGTGGCCGGCAAGGTAACGGGCGCAGTCTTTACCGGCGACGGCAATTTCGTGCTGGAGCCGCCGACCGCCAGCGAGAGGAATTCTCTGAAGCTATTGACCAAGGAAAACGACTTCAACGAAAACTTTAGCCAGATGGTGCTGCGATTTACAGACTCGTCCTATGACGATATTAAGAGAGGTGGCAACGCCGCTCCTTCCAGTTGCGATGCCGGCCTGCTCAAAGAAAGCCAACATACCACCCGCCACAATCGCGAACTGAAATACAACCTTGAGACTCGCATCCTCGAAGACCTACTGAACCCGGAGCCGGGTGGGTTGTTCGTCGCTTTCATCCATGGTAAACGTTACGATTCCCGAGAGCTATTCGAGATAGACCCACATGCGGCACGGGATCAGGTCGACTTCATGACCTATGACGAGAACAAATATGGAGATTGGGCTTCGTTCCCCATTTCAGAAGAGCACAAGAAGGAATCCTTAGGGCAACCGATCAGTATCGACCACCAGCAACTCGATACGACGCTGGAGAAGAGCGCAAATTTAATCGGCAAAGCCACAACCACATTTACGGCACGACTGAATGACGTGCGGGTAGTGCCCCTGAATCTGTTCCGCACACTTAGAGTCCGGCAGGTAACCACAACCGATGGCCAGCCGCTGTCGTTCATTCAGGAAGATAAGAACGATGACGCGGAGTTCGCGGTGATCCTGCCGAAGGCTCTGGGGCGTGGTGAGCAGTTCACAATCGTAACCCAGTACGAAGGTAAAGAGGCTGTCATCAACGAAGGTGGCGGCAATTATTATCCCGTGGCCCGCGAGAACTGGTACCCGAGCAATCCCGGAAGCAGGTTTGGAAGTTATGTAACATATGACATGACGTTCCGCATCCCTAAGGGGATGCAAATCGCGGCAACGGGTGTGCGAGTGAGCGACAATAATGACGGCAGCCAAAACGTGACCGTATGGAAGAGCGAAGCACCCCAAACCGAGGCCGGCTTTAGCTTCGGCAAATTAAAGATGGAAGAAGCGAAACTCGAGAAACCGGAATATCAGGTGCAGTCGTATGCCAACGTGGATTCGCCGGGCTGGGTACAGGAACTGCAACATACGGCCCAGGGCGACTCTCCCAGTTCTGGAGGAGGCATGTTCGGCGCACTGCACGATACTCCACAAGGTGCACTGGGGACGTTGAGTACTACTGCGCTCAACAAGAAAGCCCTCGCAGAAGGGCAATTAGCAGTTCAGCTTTATACCGATTACTTCGGACCGTCCTCATTTAAGCATCTTCAGCTTACCCAGCAGACCGCGTGCAACTTCGGACAGTCGTGGCCGGAACTGGTGTGGATTCCGATCTGCTATTACTTCGACAGCACGGTTCGTCATCAACTGGGCATGGATTGGGGCGACCGCGGGTATTGGAAGGTAGTGACGCCGCATGAAGTTGCGCACCAGTGGTGGGGACACACAGTCGGATTCGGTTCATACCGAGATCAGTGGATGAGCGAAGGCTTTGCGGACATGTCGGCCTCTCTCTATCTCTCAATGATCGAAAAAAATCCGAAGAAGTTCATTACTTTCTGGAATGACGAGCGGGAACTGTTGCTGGAGCGTGATGCGCAGGGTTTCCGGGCTATCGATGCCGGAGCGTTGACGATGGGTTACCGCACGAGCAACTCTCGAACCGGTTTCGAGACTACCCGTCGACTCATCTATCCTAAGGGCGCATATGTTCTCCACATGATTCGGATGATGATGCATGATCGCCAAAGCGGAGATCAACGCTTCAAGGAGATGATGCAGGACTTCGTAAATACTTATCGAGGCAAAGCCGCCACCACTGAAGATTTCAAAGCGATGGTTGAGAAACATATGTCCCCGGAGATGGACGCCGAGGGGAATCACAAAATGGATTGGTTTTTTAACGAATACATTTACGGAACCCAACTACCGACTTACAAAGTGGATACTACATTCGACAAAGGGGCGGATGGAGACCTCGTACTTAGCTTGAAGTTGAGTCAGTCGAATGTCGATGATAAGTTCCGCATGTTGGTTCCTCTCTACCTGGAGATGGACGACGGAAACGTCATTTTCCTCGGACGAGCAAGGCTTGTGGGCAACTCCTCGGTGGATCAGAAAGTTCCGCTGAAAGGATTGAAGGGCAAGCCGCGAACAGTCGTGGCGAACTACTACGACGACGTCCTGGCCTCGCCCAACTAACTCTAGTGAACCGGGGAGCACCCGCGTGCTCCCCCTTCCTCATCCGATCCGCGAACTACTTGCTCGCTTCCATCCCATCGCTCGACTCACCCAACGCCAGTTCGAACCTCTTGCCCTCAAAGCGGACGCCGGTGAGCGTGTTGCTTCCGTCGTCGTTGCGCTTCACCGTGACGGCGCTGTTTCGCGCGGGCGAACTCAGGTCCACTACTTTCGCCGGCACTTTGGCGAGCACCGTCTTGCCCTGCATGATGCTCACTTCCACGTTCGGGCCGCTGCCCTCCCATTGCAATTTGTAGTCGCCGGCTTTGAGCTTGGCGCCGTTGATCGTCGCCGGATTCAATAACGTCACGTTGGCCTTCGTTGCGGCGAACGCGCTCGAGGCCAGCAGCAGCGCCAACCCCATCACTAGATTCTTCATCACTGAATTTCTGGAAACTGTCGCGAACTTCATAGCTGCTCCATTTTCTTTCCCGAAAAAACGTCGGGAAGCGGTTAGGGCGGCCCGGCTCGCGAACCGCGAGAGAAAACTCTTGCGTTTTCCCGCCGATCGCCTACAATGCTGCCGCCGGGGTTGTGCAGGCAAGTTTGGGCCCACAAGCCGCAAGCGTGTCTGCCGCGATGGGGGTTTTCTCACCTGGGCCGCCAAACCGAGTGTGAGAGAATCCCCAGACCCCGCAAAATATTTCGTATCGATCCGGCCAGCGTCACCTCTATGCCGGCCCCTCGCTTACTCTTACGATTACGAATTCACTCCTGTCGAAGTTTCATTTCTCTTTAAATTTTTATTTGGCGTCGCGCTTTAAGCTTTGTACCTTCTTTGACGCTGCGTTCCTGCTTCGGATAGCAAAGTTCCGGAGGCAAAAAAATTCGCGCGCATTTTATTCGCGCGCGATGAGAACATCCGAGATATGTTTTGTGTGAGGATGCAGCAGCCCACCAAATCAACAGAACAATTTAATCGGCATCCCCGTGCTGGCGCTCGACCGACCACATATCCGCCGCATTTTTCTCGAACGGATACACGTGCACCATCCAGTTGAAGACCACGGGAAGGAAAGTCCCGCCCGCCGCGTCGCACGCTTCCTGCGTGGTAATCGATCCGCGCAAGCCAAATTGCGGATGTGGCAACAACCCTTCTCCTCTGCGCTCCGCTGGGGCTTTGCAGAAATTAACATGCTCGTGCCACTGCGCCACGCTCAGCGGAATGCGTTCGTCGAGTTGCTCTTCCGTGAAACGCTTGGGCGCGGTATACATCACGCCAACCAACTTGTAGTCGTCGCCATGCTTTTCATACAGCAGCGAGGTCGGATGCTCCGGATTAAACCGGAAAGCCGCCTCAAAAGCATATTGATAACTCGTGAAGTGGTAGATCTTCTGCGGAAGCTCCGGATGAAAGATCTTGAACCCCTCGGCCAGCGCCGTGTGATAGTCCAGGTATTTTTCGGAAGCCTTGCGCGCTTCTTCCGCCACTTCCTGCGCGCGTTTGGCATCGCCCGCTTTCGGCGGCCGCAGCGCCGTCATCTTCATGTGCGGCCCCATGTCCATGTGCCCTTCCATGGAATGCATGGCATGTGCGCTGGCATCGCTATCATCCTTATCGCCGCCCATCTTGTCCGAGCCGAGATCCATGTCCTTCATATGCGACATGTCGTGTCCCGACATATCCATCCCCGGCATGCTCTGCGAATTGCTGCTCGGAGCGGTAGCGGGCGAAGGATTCTGCGCCTGTCCCCAGGCCACGTTGCACATCATCACGGCAAAAACGAAAATCAAAAATCGGTTACGCATAAATAATCCCCCACGATCTCATCTGATATTAACCCTGCCTCCGACCCGATGTTTCTGCAAGAGTTCTCACGTTACCAGCGATTACAGAAGTAATCGGGAGTCTCAGCTCCGACCCGCAGTTTAGACCGCATGGTCATCCTGAACGGAGCCGTTCTTCAGGCGGAGTGAAGGATCTCAGGCTCAGCGGACCCGGCGCGTAAGCCAAACCATCCACCAGACTCTCCGCCGTTTGGCCTCGCCACACGCTTTCTGATACACCTATCAGCTTGACCCTCGCCTTCGCCACCTTCCTCTTCGTCGCCGGCGTGCTCGGCGGAGCGTTGAACTCCGTCGCTGGTGGCGGCAGTTTTATCGCTTTTCCCGCGCTCCTGTTTACGGGCGTCCCCCCGATCCCCGCTAACGCCACCAACACCATCGCTCTGTGGACCGCTGCGGCAGCCAGCGGAGGCGCCTACCGTAAGCACCTCGACGTTTCCCGCCGTGTCATGATTCCGCTGCTGACCGCAAGTCTGGTCGGCGGACTGCTCGGCGCTCTGCTGCTGTTGAAAACTCCCGCTCAAACCTTCATGCGCGTGCTGCCGTGGCTGACTCTGGTCGCAACTCTGCTCTTTGCCTTCGGTAAGAAAGTCGCCGGCGGGCGTGGCTCGGTAATGGAGCACGAGGCCTCAACCTCGGCGCTGGCAGCGACGACTTTCTTTCAGTTGGCAGTTGCAATCTATGGCGGATATTTCGGTGGCGGCGTGGGGATCGTCATGCTCGCTATGCTGGCCGCGCTCGGCATGACCAACATTCACGCCATGAATGCCCTCAAGAGCGTCATGGGATTCGTCATCAACGGAGTCGCGGTCCTCACCTTCATCGTCGCCCGCGCCGTCTATTGGAAACCCGGCCTGGTGATGATCGCCGGAGGAATCGCCGGCGGCTACCTGGGCGCGCACTACGCCCAGAAATTACCGCCCGCCTCCATCCGCATCTTCGTTGTGCTGGTCGGCGCAGGCATGACGGTCTATTTCTTCTGGAAGTCCTACTGACCTCAGTTTCTCGCGCCATTCTAGCGTTGGCAGTTTTTGAATCCGTGAAGGTCCGCGCAATCCGTGGCCATGGGTCTAGTCCCGCACCCCATCCATGAACGCACGCAGCTTCCGCGACCTCGACGGATGCCGCAATTTCCGCAGCGCTTTGGCTTCGATCTGGCGGATGCGTTCGCGCGTGACGGCGAACGATTGCCCGACCTCTTCCAGCGTGTGCTCGCTGCCGTCTTCGAGACCGAAGCGCATCTTGATGACTTTTTCTTCGCGCGGGGTCAGCGTCCGCAGCACCTGTCCGGTCTGATCCTTCAGGTTCACATTGATCACCGCCTCAGCCGGAGAAACCACGCCGCGGTCTTCGATAAAATCGCCCAGATGCGAATCTTCTTCTTCGCCAATCGGCGTTTCGAGCGAGATCGGTTCCTGTGCGATCTTCAGCACTTTGCGCACTTTCGCCACCGGAATGTCCATGCGCTTGGCGATTTCTTCGGAGGTCGGTTCGCGTCCCAGTTCCTGGACAAGTTGCCGCGAGGTGCGGATCAGCTTGTTAATCGTCTCGATCATGTGCACCGGAATGCGGATCGTACGCGCCTGGTCCGCAATCGCGCGCGTAATCGCCTGCCGAATCCACCACGTCGCATACGTCGAAAATTTGTAGCCGCGGCGGTATTCGAATTTATCGACAGCCTTCATCAGTCCAATATTGCCTTCCTGAATCAGGTCGAGGAATTGCAATCCGCGGTTGGTATATTTCTTCGCGATCGAAACCACGAGACGCAGGTTGGCCTCGATTAGCTCTCTCTTGGCCTGCTCCGCGTCCATGTCGCCCTGGATGATCTCGCGCTGGGTGCGCTTGAGTTCCTGAAACGACACGCCGGTTTCAAGTTCCAGCTTTTCGACTTCGCCGCGAATCGCGCGCGCCTGCCTGCGATATTCTTTCTTCTGCTCTTCGCTGCGGGTAGCGTCAGCCTTGCGTTCCAGATTTTGCGTCTGGCGGTCGAGCGAACGCATGCCGTCGACGGTTTTGTTCAGCCGTTCGATCAGCCGCTTGCGTTCATTGTTCGTGAATCCCAGCCGGCGCACCGCCTTCGACGTGGCAACGATGGCGCGAGCCAGCTTGCGCCGCGCCCGGCGATGGTCCTTGGGCTTCTTCGTCTTCGAAACTTCGAGATATTTCTCTTCGAGCAACGCGGCCTTTTTATACAGCTTGGCCATGTCGTCAATCTTGCCCGTGAATTCGTTCAGCCGATTCTGAAGAATCTCGTCGGTGATCTCTTCTTCGTCGAAGGTGACCACTTCCTTGATTGAGCGCACGCCTTTGGTGAGGTCTTCGCCCATGGCCAGCAACTCGCGGATCACAATCGGCGACCGCGACAAGGCCTTGAGCACCCGAATTTGTCCGCGCTCGATCCTCTTCGCAATCTCTACTTCGCCTTCCCGCGTGAGCAGCGGCACCGTTCCCATCTCGCGCAAATACATGCGAACGGGATCGTTGGTTTTTTCCAGAGCGCCCGGGGTCAGGTCGAGTTCCACGTCCTCGCCTTCCTCGGACTCATCGAATTTTTTGTCGAGCGCAGCCGAGGGCAGCTTCGGCCCCTCCAGCACGTCGATTCCCTGCGTACCAATCGTGGTCAGCAGATCGTCCAGGTCTTCGGGAGAATGCACGTCGTGCGGGATCAGATCGTTGACCTGGTCGTAGGTCAGATATCCCTTCTCCTTGCCTGTATCGATCAGCTTTTTGATATCTTCGAACTTGTCGTCAAGAGCCAAAAGGTATGTCCTCGAAATTGCTAGTTCCGCTCCCGCAGGAGCGTGTGATAATGTTCCTTAAAGGTGGGAATGTAGGTGGTGCGGGGCCGTGCGTATCGCACAAACTTACAGAGTTTAGCACATAAGTGCTGCGCCGTCTATCGGTTGCCTGCCTCAAAAACCTCGCACCCGCCGCTATCTTCAATTCCCTTAAATACTTAGATGGCAATTAACGGCTTTTTGTTTCAAGCGCTTTTCTGGTTTCCTTCGGTTTTAGTCCCTGCCTTTAAACCGATTTCCGCCAAACTCGGATCGCGCAGCGCCCGGCTGATTCGTTCCAATTCCGTCAGCATCCCGCGCAAGCGTGCGTTGTCGGCGGCAAGGCCCGGCTTTTTAAGCTCCTGCTGCACTTCTTCCTGCCGGCGCCGGAGATGAACGCGCCGGAGCGCTCGAACGGCGGCTTCGAGCACCTCTGCGGTCATGGCTTCGTCTTCCTTGAGCAGAATTAGAGCCAGCATACGGCGATCGGTCTCCGTCGCCGGCACTTCGAGGATATCGGCAAATTCGCTGCCCACATTGAGCAGAGACTCAACGAGCGATTCCGTGGCCAGCCCGTGATGTAATCCTTCGTTCTGGAGGACGAACTGAGCCTGGCGTGCCGGATCGAATTCTTCTTCTTTCGTAAACGCCGCCTCCGTAAATCCGGCCTCCGTAAACCCGGCGCCATCGGGCTCAGAAAGATGCGTGCCCGGCTGGATCTGGCCCACCGAAGCCAGCGCGCGAATCAAAACTTTTTCCGCCTCGGTGACCTGCGCCTCTGCCGGAGCCTTCACCGCTGAGGTCGCGCGCGTCCCAGCGGCGTGCCGTAGTTCTTGCCGCAACACCGCCGAATCGATTCCCAGCTTCTGTGAAATTTCCTGCGCCAGTTCGTCGCGCACGATGCGGCTGGGCACGCGCTGGATATGAGGCAACAAATAGTTGACTGCATTCTTCTTCCCGTCGGCACTGCGCACCGGAAACTGCGCGCGCGCACGCTCGATGAGATAGTCGAAATATTTCTGCGAATTCTTCAGCGCGGTCCCATACGCTTCTTTGCCCTTGCGCCGGATGTAAAGATCGGGATCGAATCCCTGCTCAAGCGTCAGCACTTTGATGGTGAATTCTTCTCCGACCAGCAAACCGAGGGTGCGCTCCGTCGCCTTCGCGCCCGCGGTGTCGGGATCGAAGTTCACGACGACGTTCTTGCTGAAGCGACCCAGCAGCTTGGCTTGCAATTCCGTGAACGCAGTGCCCGAGCTGGCGATCACGTTGTGAAACCCAGCGGCATAGACGGAGATGCAATCCATCTGCCCCTCGACCAGAATCGCGTAATCGAATTTCTTGATCCACTCCTTCGCAAGATCGAGATTGAACAGCACTTTGCTCTTGGAATAAATTCCGGTCTCGGGTGAATTCAAGTATTTCGGTCCAGACTTTTCATCCGCAGTCAGCGTGCGCCCGGTAAACGCAATCACCTTCCCCGCATCGCTGGATATGGGAAACATGACGCGGTTGCGGAATTTGGAGTACATGGACGCGGTCGTCGGTCGTTGGTCGTCGGTCGTTGGCTCTCCCGCCTTGTTATCCGGAGCGGAGTCAAGAGCCTGCCCTGAGCCTGTCGAAGAGGACCTGCTGTTTTGCTGAGAGCTGATAGCTGAAAGCTGAGAGCTCTCCTTCCACGAAAAAAGCCCGCTCTCCCGCAGCACCTCTTCGTTGAATTCGCCCCTCAGTCGGTCGCGCAAGAGAAAGCCGGAATCCGGCGCGTATCCGATGCGAAAGCGCGCAATCATCTCTTCGTCGAGTCCGCGTTCTTTCAGATATTCCCGCGCCCGCGCGCCCTCCGGACGCCGCAGGCATTCCTGAAAAAAAGCGACCGCCCGCTCATGCACATCGAGCAACTGCCCGCGCAGTCGCGCCTCTTTGGCTTCGCCAGGAGTCGAAAAACTGGCCTTAGGCACCGGAATCCCTAGCTTTTGCGCCACCAGTCGTACCGCTTCAGGAAAGCTGACGTTTTCGATTTTCTGGACAAAGTTGAACACGTCGCCTTTTTCCTGGCAGCCAAAGCAGTAATAAAACTGCTTCGTCGCATGCACTGAAAACGACGGCGTCTTCTCCTGGTGAAATGGACACAGCCCCGAATAGTTCTGCCCCCCAGCCTTCCTCAGCTTGATGTAGTCGCCCACAATGCGGACAATATCCGCCTGCTGCTTCAGCGTGTACGCGAAATCGCCAGGGTTCGCCATTCTTTAGCTCGCCAATCTTCAATTCGCTATTACTTTAGGACGACATTCGTCCGTCCGCCAGTCTCGGAACGGAGTTCTCCGTAAGGATTGTGAGGTAAGAAAGGCCCGCCTCGACTATACAGCCTGGAGTTTGTTGCGGAAAAACTGTGGAATTATCCGATTTCCGGTTGAGTTCGGAGGAAAAGTGGTGATTCCAGGAACCTTCACCGGAGGCGCTGGATTGATCGAAGTCGATCTCGGCAGCACTCTGGCGCTTCCTCTAGTGGTGTTCGACCTAGTGGTGCTCGACCGCGTCTTCCTCGGTCATATTGGCAAAATAGGCAGACGTGTCAGCGGCGACCGTTGGCGATTCTCGTAGCCTAATAATTTCTTATCCATATTTTCAACTCCACGCCGTGGACTGAGGTCCGATGCCAGCAGGTCATACCCTCAACTCCACCACCGTCGCCCCGCCCCCGCCCTGGTTCTGCGGAGGCTCAACCACGGATTCCACATGCGGATGCTGCTGAAGCAACTGACGAAGCGCTTTGCGCAGGATGCCCATGCCGCTGCCGTGTACAACCCGCACCCGGGCCAGTCCTGCTAGAAATGCGCGGTCCACGAACTTTTCGACTTCGCGCGATGCATCGTCGACCGTCCGCCCGATCACGTTGATCTCCGTGGGCACATTCGCGCTTTCGTTTTCGAGCGACACGGAAATCCCCCGAGAGCGCGCCGCTTTCACCGGAGTCTGTCCGCCTGGGTCCTGACCCTGCGCACTTGCCAGCACTTCTGCAATGTCGTCGCGCGCAATTTTCATCTTCATCGCGCCCATCTCGACTTCGTAATGATGGTCGTCCAGCTTGCGTACCACGCGTGCGCCGCGTCCGGTCGACTTCAGTTTCACCGTGTCCCCCTCGGCAACGTGCTTCACGATCTGCGGCTGCGCGTGCGGATCGTTCCGGTCAGCGCCCGTGGAGTGTGCGACTACGGTCGAGTCAAACTGGTCGCGGAACTCGCGCCGCAACTTGGCGATGCGGCGTTCCGCCTCTTTCGACACCTTCTGCGCGGCAGCGCGATCCTGCACGGCGCTGACCGCCTCGCGCGCATGATATTCGAAATCGCGCAGCAGGCTTTCCAGCTTTTTCTCCATCTCGCGAACTTTGGCCTGCTGTTCGTTTTTTCCGAAAACCGTTAGACGTTTCTTTTCTTCTTCAAGATCTTGCTGGCCTGCTTTGAGGCGCAGCCGTTCGTTTTCAGCCTCGCGCAGATCGGCATGCAGCTTGTCGAGGAATTTTCCAACATCGCGCGCCTGCGTTCCCAACTTCGCCCGCGCGCTGTCGATGATCTCCGGATTCAATCCCAGGCGCCGCGCGATGTTAATGCCCGCCGACGCTCCCGGCACCCCGACTTTCAATTCGTAAGTCGGCTGCAACGTCGCCTCATCAAAGCCCACCGAAGCGTTCACCACGCCCGGCGTATTCGCGGCGTAGACCTTGAGCGAGGTGTGATGAGTCGAGATCACAGTCATGCATCCGATCATTCCAAAGTGTCCAGCAATGGCCACCGCCAGGGCAGCACCCTCTTCGGGATCGGTCGCAGAACCCAGTTCGTCCAGCAGCACCAGCGAATGCGCCGTCGCGGTACGCGAGATGAAATCGATATTTGTGACGTGCGCCGAAAAGGTCGAGAGATTCTGTTCGATTGACTGGTAGTCGCCGATGTCGGCGAGCACAGCATCGAATACGGGAAGCTCCGCCCGATCCGCGGGAACCGGCAGCCCCGCCTGCGCCATCAGAGCCAGAAGGCCGACAGTCTTTAGGGTGACCGTCTTGCCGCCGGTGTTCGGGCCTGTGATGATGAGTTGGCGCCGTTTGCCTTCCAGTTCCACGCTGACGGGGACGACTGGGACGCCCTTGAGCTTTAGATTACGCTCCAGAAGAGTATGGCGGGCATTGTCCAACACCAGACTCGCTGCGCTCGCTGACCCTTCGACTTCGCTCAGGACAGGCTCATGAATGCGTCCTTCGCCACGTGGCTCTGGTTGAGTCTCACTCAACTTCGCCTGCACGCAGTTGTATTCTTCCGCAAACCGCGCTTTGGCGAACTGTAGCTCCAATTCTCTCAGCACATCTACGGCAGTTCGAATGTCGACAGCATGGGCCCCGATGCGCTGCGTCATTTCGAGCAAGATGCGATGAATCTCCGCCGTCTCCTCTTCCAGCAACCGCACCAGTTCGTTGTTCTGTTCGATCGTCTCCAGCGGTTCCACGAACACCGTCTGGCCGCTCGAACTCGCGCCATGCACCACGCCCTGCACGCGCCGCTTCTGCTCAACCTTTACCGGAATTACGAAGCGTTCGCCGCGGATCGTGACGAGCTCCTCCTGCACGGCGCCGCCCTCGGCCAGCCGCCGCAGATATCCGCGCAATGACTCTTGAATCGATCGCCGCTGCTTTTCAATCTCACGTCGAATGCGCCCCAACTCCGGAGATGCCTTATCCTCCAGCGTGCCGTCGGGCTGAATCTTGTTGCGGAAGCCGCGCAGGAACTCGGTGAAGTCCGAAATTTGGTCCGAGAGCGGCCGCACCCACTGCCAATCCGTTCGCATATTCGCCGGAGGATGCAACGCAATCTCACGCCACTCCGCCGCCCGATCGACCACCAGGATCACGTCGCGAATCTCCGTGGTCTCAAGCGCCACGCCCACAATGCGCGCCTTCTCGACCAACTGACCAATCTCCAGCAAGCCGGAAAAATCGAACCTTCCGCCTACGCGACGAAACTCCCGGATTTCCTGGGCCAGCGCTTGTTGGCTCTCAATCCAGTCGCGATCGGTCGAGGGAAGCAGCGCCGCAATACGCTCCTGGCCTAGAGGCGAAGAGGCGTATCCCCGCAGCAGTTCGCGCAAAGCGTCGAACTCCAGCACCCGCGCGGAATTGTGAATCAGTTCGCCAGCCATCGCAATTTCATGGTAGCAGGAGCGGCTTGATGTAACGGAGGCCGCCAGTTGGGAGCGTGGAACGGAGCGGGCGAGGACAAGAAAAATTCGGAACTCAATCGCCGCCGGCACCGGCAACCTGCGCCACCGATTCAATGGCCAAGGGGATCCTTACTGCGAACACGGCTCCGCCTTGCGGTTTGTTCAGGCAGGTGATTTGCCCATTGTGTTCATGGATCACGCCGTATACCGCGCTTAAACCCAGACCCGTGCCCTTGCCGACAGGCTTGGTCGTGTAAAACGGATCGAAGACTCGCAGTGGCTCGCGGATTCCCGGTCCGGTATCGGAAAATTGCAGCATGACGTCTTTTCCCTGGCGTTGGGCCGTGATGTCCAGAGCGCCCCCGCCAGCCTCTTCGAGAGCGTCCATCGCGTTGTCAATGATCTCAACGAAGGCCTGGAACAATTGGTTGGCATTGCCCTGCACACGCGGTACATCCGGCGCAACTGAAACCGTGATACGAATTTTACCGCCAGGATGCCGCAATTCCAGCATTTGGGTGGCGCGGTGCAGCAGCACGCTGAGGTCGACCAGAATTTTTTCTCCGGGCGACTGCTGGGCAAATCGCAGCAGGTCCGAAACCAGATCGCGAGTCCGCCGGGCCTGGTTCACAATCTTGCGCACCAATTGGTTCTGCTCCTCCGTCAGACCCTCCTTCCCCCAGAGTTGTTCCGAATAATTCATGATGGAGTCGAGAGGATGATTAATCTCGTTGGCCGCTCCCGCCACCAGATTTCCCAGCGTCGCCAGCTTCTCTTTCTGGACTAATTGGGTTTGCAGACGCTTCTGGCTTTCGTATCCCCGGCGCGACTCCTGTAGCACCGCGACCAATGCACGGTCCTGTAGATATTGGCGCAGGAATACAAATGTTCCCAGCAACAACATCGCACCCAGCACAGTAAAAACGCGGAATGCCCGGGAAGGCCCGGCTGAATTGTCCAGCAATATCGTCCAGATTCCCAGGACCGGCAGCGACAGCAGCGCCATCGTAGCGAGCCGCGGCACTGCACTTTTCCAGCGCGGACTAAACCGAGACTCGACGCTTTCAAGGTTCCATTCGCGGGCCGACAAAGCCGCCGCCGCTGTCCATGCCACCGTTCCGATCAGAGGGATGTCATACAGGCTTCCCGAATAGTAGGAGTTGTTCGCCGTCGCCTGGTCGACAAATTGCGCATCGATCGAGTACACAACGAACACGCCGAGAAAATGCAGGTAGAACCGCCGCCACCCCCCCGAACTGGTCCATGCGGCCAGGCACAGAACTCCGGCGAGAAGAACATTTTCGACGCCATAGAGCGCGTCGTAATAGCTGTTGTACGTGGCTTTCTCTATAGACACATATTGATGAGGGAAGACGATGAAGGCGTAAAGAAACAGCCACCAGCCCACCAGCATCAGGAAATTCAGCAGGCTAAGCAGGACTTTTCCCTCTTTATTGTTCTTCAGATCGGGACGCCATGCCACCGCCGCGAACACCGGCACCACATGAAAAAACAAAACGATATCGAAGACGAACGGATCGGGGATTTCTCGATGCAGTCCAACCTCTAACCAAGCCCAGGCGGCCCAGTTGGCCGCCCAAAGCGAGAACCCCAGCGACAGCAACGCCCAGAAACTGCGCTCCTGGGCCGGCCGCCAAAATGTGTTCGCTAGCGTGATTCCCGCGACCGCCGCCATCAACACCAGACCTGTGATATCGGCGAAGGCGGTCAGTCCAGCGCTCTTGTGCCCGGTCAGGCACACCGCCGCAAAGATCAGAGTGACTCCGATCGCTCCGGCAAACCAACGGTAACGTTGGAACAGACTCATCCGTCCCCATTCTATGAGCTTCGATCCGGGAATCCGAGGACCGATGGGAACGCTTCCAATTACTTTGGTCACCCCGGGCTGGCTGCTTCGTCCTTCTGTCGCCGTCCGGTACTGTCCTAATTCAAATTACGACACCACCGCCGTCCCTTTGGCGAGACAGAGCGGCCAGTTTGATCTTAGAATCAATCAGGAAGCACTTCCAGCTTTCCCTTGGTGATCATCCAATGGCATTCCCCGTAACCCGCCTTCGCCGCCTCCGCCGCACTGCCCAACTGCGCAACCTGGTCTCGGAGACTCGCTTAACTCCCGATGCTTTGGTTTATCCCATGTTCGTTTGTCCCGGAGAAGGTATCCGCAAAGAAGTCCGCTCCATGCCCGGCGTATTCAATCTGTCGGTGGACGAAGCGGTGAAAGAAGCGCAGGAAGTCTACTCCCTCGGCGTGCCCGCCGTGATTTTATTCGGCCTGCCCGACAAAAAAGACGACGTCGCCACCGGCGCCTGGTCCGACGATGGAATTGTGCAGCAAGCTGCCCGCGCCATGAAACGCGAAGTCCCCGGCCTGCTCTTGATAGGCGACGTCTGCCTCTGCGAATACATGTCGCACGGCCATTGTGGAATCGTGAAGGCCGCCCTGACGCCGCAGTCTCTGGGCGCGGCCGCGCGCGACGCAACGAACTCAGTGCGCGCGGTCGCAGTAAAAAACGGTGACGAAAAAGAAAGAGCTATCGAAGCGCTGGCCGCCGTCGCCATCCGAGCCTCTGAAGCGACGTTCGAAATCCTCAACGACGCCACACTCGAACTCCTGGCCCGCACTTCCGTCTCCCTGGCCAGAGCCGGCATCGACATCATCGCTCCCTCCGACATGATGGACGGCCGCGTCGCCGCCATCCGCCGCGCCCTTGACGAAGCCGATTTCACCAACACGCCCATTCTTTCCTACGCCGCCAAATTCGCCTCCGGATACTACGGCCCCTTCCGCGAAGCCGCCGACTCCGCCCCTCAATTCGGCGACCGCCGGTCGTATCAGATGGACGGGGCCAACCTCCGCGAGGCCCTGCGCGAAATCGCAGCCGACATCGAAGAAGGCGCCGACATGATCATGGTCAAGCCCGCCCTGCCATACCTCGACGTGATCGCCGCCGCCCGCCAGCGCTTCGACCTGCCGCTCGCCGCCTATCAAGTCTCCGGCGAATACGCCATGATGGAAGCCGCCGCCCAAAATGGCTGGATCGACCACGACCGCGTCATGATGGAGAGCCTCCTAAGCATCCGCCGCGCAGGCGCCAGCATCATCCTGACCTACTACGCCAAGGACGCCGCCAGGTTGCTGGGCTGACAGTCGGGTCGGCTGCCCGGCAGGCCATACTTATCTGGACAACCCACTCGTGGCGCCGCGCATCTACTAGCGGCCACCCGTTAAAAATGATTCTCAGGCTCCTTTTCTGTCGCATGGGGCCCGACCGTCGTTGCTATGCCGCGCACCCGGCAGGAACGGCGTATTTCTAACTAAGGAACGTTCGGAATGTCCACCAACAGCTTCGCGATAGCGGCTGGAGCTGCTGTCAAAAGCGCCGTTTCGCCCTTGCCCTCTTTCTTCGTCGTCGGTCCTCCGCGCACCGGAACGAGCTGGCTGCATACCGTCCTGAGTAAGGGGGCCTGGCTCTCCCATCCCACGAAAGAGACCAGGTTTTTCGATAAATATTTTGACCGCGGACTGAGCTGGTACGGCTCGCACTACCGTAAAGTGTGCGACGGACGCGCCATCGGGGAAGTTGCTCCCACTTATTTCGCCTCGCCCGAAGCGCGCGAACGGATCGCTCGGCTCATCCCGCACGCCAAAATTGTGTGCACCTTCCGCAACCCCGTGGATCGTGTCGTGTCGCTCTACCGGCTGAAACGCGCCTACGGCTTGATCCCGTGGAGCTTCGACGAAGCCCTGGCCCGCGATCCGGAACTGATGGAATCAAGCCGGTACGCGGCTCACCTGAAGGAGTGGAAGCGGACTTTCGGAAACGATCAGGTCATGGTAACCGTGCATGACGACATCCAAAACGATCCGCAGTCCTATCTGGACAAGCTGGTCGACTTTGTGGGAGTGCCGCGGATTACCCTGCGCCCGCCTCAGATTCGTCGTGTCCTGACCTCGGAAGACATGTCGGAGCCGCGCAATTATTACTGGACTCGCGCTGGTTTTCGGCTGGCGGAGTGGGCGAAGACGCGCCAGCTCGACTCACTCGTGGCCACTGCCAAAAGGTTCGGAGCGCTGAAACTATTCGTCGGCGGCGGACCCGCGTTTGCGGAATTATCCTCGGCGCAGCGGGAGAAATTGCGCCAACTCTTCCGCCCTGACGTGGTTGAACTCGAAGCCCTCTTGAATCGTAGCTTATCGGCCTGGAAATAATGGCCGCTGTCTCGGATCGACACTCCTGTTCGCAGCCTATGACTTTGACTTAGCCCGAACGGAACCCGTCGATGCAGAAGCAAAATGCGGTGGGCAGGGGTGTCCGCCCCACAAGCAGCTATGCCCCTTGCCCGCTGGCAAAGCTCACTTCCCCCTGCCTGCGATCTTCTTCAGAGACCTCGAACAACTGGCGCGGCTTCAGGCTTAGAAAGCTGGCCACTAGCACTTCGGGGATCTGGCCGATGCGCGTGTTATAGATGTTGACATCGTCGTTGAAAAACTCGCGGCGGTCGGCAATGCGCTCCTCGATCTCGCTGATGCGGTTTTGTAGTTTCAGAAAATTGTCGTTGGCCTTCAGTTGCGGATAACTTTCTGCCACAGCAAACAAGCCGCGCAGCGCGCTGGCCATCTTCAGGTCGGCGACGGCCTTCTGGCCGATGCTCGCCGCGTCCGCCGACGCCGTCCGAGCCTGGGTCACGGCAAGCAGCGTCTGCTGTTCGTGCTGCATGTATCCTTTGACGGTCTCGACTAGGTTGGGAATTTCATCGTGGCGCTCTTTGAGCAGCACATCGATGTTTGCCCACGCGCGGTCGTTCCCATTGCGCAGCCGCACCAGGCCGTTGTAAATGATGACGGCATAGAGGAGCACGCCAGCCGCGAACAGAAAAAACGCGAAGCCCGTAATAATGCTGCCGTCCATCGCCACCTCGGCTGTCAACATTCAAGGTGCCAGCAGAGCGCTGCGGAAGCAAGTGGCAGACGGGGTTACGGGAGGCGGATTTTCGGCCGCCTCCCGCAAAAAGCATTGAGCTTCTCGGGCGGACGAAAGCGTCCGCCCTCCACCAGTTCCCGCTTACGCGGCCTTGCTGGGGGCTTTGCCTTCCGAGGTCCTGGCTTCGAGGGACTTCCCGCTGCCCACGTTTACCTTGATCTGCTTGGGTTTGGCTTCGGCTTTCTTGGGCAAAGAGATCTTCAGCACGCCTTTGTCGTAGGTTGCCGAAACGTTCTCGGTGTCTACGGTCTGGGGCAGAGTGAAGTTACGGGTGAAGCTGCCATACTGGCGCTCGACCCTGCGATAGTTCTCTTCTTTCTCTTCCTTCTCGATCTTGCGCTCGCCATGCACGGTGAGCGTGTTGTTCTCTACGCGGACGTCGATGTCCTTCTCCTCGATTCCGGGCACTTCGATCTTCAGAGTGACCTGGTGCTCGTCTTCATAGACGTCCACCGCCGGGGCGAAGCTCGATGTGGTCAGAGAGTCATCCCCCTGGCCGGCGCCGCTGTAGGAATCGCGAAAAACGCGATTGATGCGGTCCTGCAAGGTGGCAAACTCACGGAAAGGCTCAAAACGGGCTAAAACGGTCATGACTAAATCCTCCTTCAGATTTTGGTTAAGTCAGAGACTTTGAATTGCGACCGGCTCTGCTGGCTGATCCCGGACGAATGCATCCGGAGCTACGCGAGCATTAGAGCGGCGGTCACTTCATTAGACGCAACGTTAGCGTAAAAGAATCATAAAAGCTTAGTGTATTGTTGTCAAGTATTAGATTGCCCGCATTTTCATTAGTTTACATACGCAATTACGCACTTCAGGTAGGCAGTCTCGGGGACATTCAGCAGGACGGGATGATCTTTTGCTTGTCCGCGCACTTCGATCAGGCGAAGGATGCGGTGAGCGTCAAGAGCCGCCGAAGCCAGCATTTCGAGGAAATTCGACTGGCTGATGTGGTAAGAGCAGGAGCAAGTAACCAGGATGCCGCCGGGACGCAGCATCTTGAGGGCGCGGAGATTCAGTTCCTTGTAGCCGCGAAGGGCGGCGTCGAGATCGCGTTTGGATTTGGCGAACGCGGGCGGGTCTAAGACGATGGTGTCGTAGCGCTGAGCTTCGCCCGGGCGAGCTGACGAAGCATAGTCCTTCAGCAGGTCGAAGGCGTTGGCCTCGATCCATTCGATCTCGTTTTTATTCACCCCAGTCTTGTTCGCCCCAGAAGCGTTCCCAGTAGCGTTCAGCGCCGCGTTCTGCTCGGCGGTTTCGAGAGCGGGGCGCGAACTGTCAACGCCTGTGACTTGCGAGCAGCGCGGAGCCAGGTGAAGAGCGAATCCGCCCTGATAGCAGAACATGTCGAGGGCGTCACCGTGGGCGTACTGCGCGGCGGCGGCATAATTTTCGCGCTGGTCGAGAAAGGCTCCGGTCTTCTGGCCTTCGAGGGCGTCGAATTTGAACTGAATGCCGTTCATGGTGAAAGTGGTGGCGGACTTTTCGCCGTGCAACAGGCCAGAGGTGCGAGGTGGAAGAGTTTCGAGTTCGCGAACCCGCGGGTCAACCCGCTCAACGATCGCGGCAGGATGGAACTGTTCGGTCAGTTCAGAGATGACAGTTTCGCGGCAAAGGTTGGCGTCCATTGCCTGGGTGAGGATTTGCAGAGAAAGAATGTCGTTGTAGCGGTCGACGATAAGGCCGGGAAGGAAATCGGCTTCGCTGAAAATAACGCGGTAGGCTCCGTTGTCGCGGACGCTGCGTTCGCCGCTGCCTTGACCGATGATCGACGCGCGATAGGCGATGGCGTCGGCGATGCGCTGACGGAGGAGTGCCGGGAAGTCAGCCACGGGATCCTGCGAAATCATCCGGATCGCAATTTGCGAGGAACTGGAGTAGAGGGCAGTACCGAGGAACTTGCCGCGGTGGTCGACGACGCGGACCAACGAACCGGGCTCGACTCCATCGGTGGAAACGATGTCGGAGCGGTAGACCCAGACGTGTCCAGACTTGAGCCGGCCGGCGCCGCGCGGGGAGATCTTGACGGTGGGGAGAGTCGAATGGGCAGATGGAGACATCCGCCCATACTAATGCCTGGAACTCTTTTGCATCCGGGTCCGTGGACCAGGTTCGTGGAAGGGCGCGGCTTCAGCCGTACCGTAAAGGTTGAATCCGGGCCCGTGGAAGGGTGCGGCTTTAGCCGTACCGTAAGGGTTGAATCCGGTTCGTGGAAGGGTACGGCTTCAGCCGTACCGTAAAGCGCCCAAGAGATCGCGGGCTTTAGCCCCTGAGGGCCGCAGGGATTTTCGCTCGGCCGATTGTACTGCGCGCGAAAGTGTGCGGGAGCGGGTCGTCGCCGGCATTAATGAAGGCCGGTCAGAGAGATCTGATGGCCTTTTCTTTTGGGTTTAGAATAATTCCCAGGAGGTAAGAAATCGTGGCCCGCGAACAATGCATCGTCGTAAACAATCCAGACGGCAGAAGATCGAAATTCTTCTGCGAGACCCATCAAGAAGAGTGCGTGGAGGAGCTAAGCGCAACTCCACGAGATCCGCAAAGACGCGCTGCGAGTTGTCCGATATCAGGTAATCTTGGCGGATACACTGGATAGTCGGAGAGGAGCGGCGGCCCCGATTCAACTCCGTTGTCGCTTACTTCGAGTCTCGCTCCTCATGGCCGACCCTCAGGCGCTCAAAGGAGGCCACGAATCCTCTGATGCGGTTCCTGACTTCTACACTCGCCTCAACGCCGTGTACACCCTGTCCTGGGTGGTTTGAGTGGAGCTTTTTGGCAGGAAGGATTATGTACTGAATCACGCGCTCCAAATCCCAATCATAATCAGCCGATTCCCACAGAAATTCGTAATCTTCTGCCTCGGCTCCCGCGACGATGGTCACAACACGCTTGAAAATCTCTGGTTCAGGGACGCCTTGCCCCTTCAACTCATAGTGAGTCACGATGCTTTTCTTGATCGTCGCATCTAGTTCGGCGTCGCGCCTAAAGGCCTTCCAGCCCGGGAGAATAAGAGCTAATATCAGCGGAACCGGAACGAGCCAGCCGCTCACAGCGTAGGAAAAGAGCGCCGACAGGCCGAGGAGCAGCAAGGCCAGAGACCAAACGACGCGATGAAACCAACTTCGAGCGAATACTGGAGGGCTGTCTAGTGGGCCCCGACCTGCGTTTCCGAGATAGTAGGAGATGAACAGCTTGTAGAACAAAAGAAAACTTGCAAGGCCGAGGAAAATCCACATAGCTTTTTCCCTAACGCCGAGCGTCAGTCGCTCGTGCATCGCGGCAGCTCTTTGAAACGGCGATCATACCTCCGTTCTGCTGAAGCAACAAGGCCAGCAAGAGATCCGTCGCAAAGCTCACTCAGAACCTCGAAACATGGGGGCACGGACCCTGGCCGCGCATCTCGACCTACAGTCGTCCCTTCCAATATCCCGGCTTGCGGCTGGTATGAGCGACCGCGACAATCTGAATGCTCCCCGACGGTCGCTCGCGATAAATCAGAATGAAGGGAAACCGTCGCAGCAGGAACTTGCGCGTAGAGTACGGGCCCATGGCCCAACGTCGAGGAGCAGCCACGATCTCTGCTAGAGCTCGTTCAACTTCCGCGTCGAAGCGCAGAGCGGAGTCAGGACTTCGTTCCAGATACCAATCGAACGCCGCATCGTATTCGGCGGTAGCTTCGTCGTGAAACTCGACTGGCTCACTGGGCACGAGGTAACTTCGCTAAATTGCGTCTTCGCACTTCTGCCCATGAGGTAGTCTTGGCCTGTCCCGAATCCAAATCCGCGATGCGCTTTCCAATCTCGGACTCCCAGGCCGCTTGTACGCCCTCATCTACCTTGCCGCCTAAAGAGGAGATCAGAGATTCCGCCAATGCCTCCTGCTCCTCAATCGAGAGCGACAGAGCGCGCTCCAGCAACTCGGAAACCTGCGGTGTCATCTGTGCCATGTGCCCCTCACTCGGGCTATCTTAACGCAAGCGCGCGTCCTTAGTTCCAACCTTTCCAACCCGACCTTTTCCACACCCTCCCAATGTTCATCCAACCTTGACTGAGAAATCTAGCTGTTGAATACTCGGCCAGCACAAAACAAAAATAGATTCTTCCGCCGCACTTAAGTCCAAGGGACTCAAGATTTTCCCCCTAACTTATTGCAGCCCAAGGATCAATTCGCAAAATCCCGCCAACTCCGTGATTCCAATAGATCGGGATCAAGGAGGGGGGAGGGGAGGGGGAGGGGTACCACATCGAAGGAACCCGCAGCCCGAGTCAGAAGTTCGATGTTAGCTAGAAGCTAGTAGCTAGGAGCCAGGAGCTTAAAGAAATGGATTCGTTTCCCAATCGCTGTCAGCACATCAAAGTCAACGGCACGCAGTGCGGATCGCCCGCCCTGCGCCGCAACAAATTCTGTTACTTTCACAAACGCCATCACGAGGAGCGACTCGAACTCAGCCTCGATCGCCTCCGGCAAAATGCGCTGAACGCCGCTCGCATCGAAGCCGGCCACGGCCCGCTTGCCCCAGCCACGCTCGCACTCCCCGTGCTTGAGGATGCCAACTCCATCCAGGTCTCCCTCATGCAGATCATGCGCTACCTCGTCTCCGGCCAAATCGATCACAAAACCGCCGGACTCCTGCTCTACGCTCTGCAAACCGCCAGCGCCAATCTCAGTCGCACCACCTTCGAGCCCTATATTCGCGACGTCATCGTCGATCCTCGCGCCCTCGGCGAAAATCTCCTGGGCGAGCACATCTGGGACGACTCTGATTTCGAAGAAGAAGAGGAAGAAGAAGAGGAAGAAGAAGAAGACGAAGAAGGAGAAGAAGAAGCCGAAGTCGAAGTCAAGACCAAAACCTGCGTCCCCACGAGAGCTTAGCTGGCGGCTTGTTCGGTCGAGGCTGCGGGGGCGGGTTGTTTTACGTGCGAGCCGGTGGCGGCTTCATGGCGGGCGTGGTCTAGATCGAATCTTAGCGAGTCCAGGGCGACCATGGGAAGTTCGGCGCCGAAGGCATCAAGTTCGTCTTCGGTCCAACTGCCGTTTAGGCGCGTCGCGCCGGCGATGTCTTCAGGAAAGGCTTGGCGGTAGTCGCCTTCCCGCGTGAGAATGTCGCCGATGAGGCGGCCGGTGTGGACGTCGTAGACGCGGCGGGTGGCTTGGCCTCGCGAATTCGTCAGGCACAGAAATACTTCGCCGATGTCCTGGAACTCGGGACGATAGTACCAGGCCTGGGGCGCGTCGATTTTAGGGTGATGGCGTTTTGGCCGATGCGTGGAGGGAACCTGGTCCACGAGTTCATCCGCGGCATTGAAATAAAGAATGCGCTGGCACGAGTCACAGACGATGACTTGCTGGCCGGAGCGAATTTCGTTGTAGGTCTGCGGCCGCAGCATCACGCGGCAGGCCATGCATTTTTGATCGCGAACTTCTGAGATGCCGCTGCCTCGGAACTTTGAAACGCGCTCGAAATGGCGCAGCAGGTCTTCGTTGATGCCGGTGCGAATCTGATCGCGCTTGCCGCGCCACTCGGTGAGAAGCTTTTCGTCGGCGGCCGTGGTCTGGCGGGCCTGTTCTTTTTCGGCTTCGATCTCGGCGGCTTCGGCTTTCAGTTCGGCTTGCGCGGTTTTGACTTCTTTATCGCGGGCGTCGGCATTGACCATCAGCTCGAGAATCTTGTCTTCGTTGGCCGCGATTTCTTTTTCGGCGAACTCAATTTCGTGCAGCAGCGCCTTGTACTGATCGTTGGTTTTGACGTCGAGAGACTGATCGCGATACTTCGAAATCTTGCCGCGCAGGTCGTTGATGGCGCTGTCGTACTTGCGGCGGCTGGCTTCGTCGGCCTTGACGGCAGTCTGAGCTTTTTCCAGTTGAGCCTTGGTGCCAGCCAGCTTCTGCTCGATGACGGCGACGCGTTTGGGGAACTCGGCGACTTCGTCCTGCAGACGGCGGATTTCTTTGTCGGTGTCTTGCAGTTTCAGCAGATTTTCGATGTCGGGAAGCATTGACCCTCTCATGATTCTAGCATGCGGCGGGGGGCGAATTGCGGTGGTTGCGACGGCTGCCGCGGCCTCGATAGCAAGAAAACTTAGTGGAGCCCCGGACGCCTCGTCCGGGATGGCCGCAGGCCATGTCTGCGCCACACTTCGGGGCGGGCGAGGCGTCCGCCCCTCCATGAGCTGGGTCGGTGTACACTCTAAATTCTTCCTGTGAGAATTTTCCTGTGAGGGTCACTTCGTGAAAAGACAGATTTCGTTGGCATGCTTTTCCCTGCTCGCACTTATTGTTGTTCTCGGCTTTTTAACCCCGGCTCCCGCGCAAACCGCGCCTACCAAGCCGTTGACGATTGAAGCCATTTATCAGACCGGAGGCCTCAACGGACGCGGGCCAGAGACGATCGAGTGGAGTCCGGACGGAACCAAGCTCACCTTCGTGCAGCGCGACGAAAAGGGCGAGAAGGGTGAGTTGTGGTATGTGGACACGGCCACGGGCGAGAAGAAGGTGCTGGTGAGCGCGGCCAAACTGGCGTCGCTCGACCCTGACGTGAATAAAGTCAAGAACGAGCGCGAGAAAGAACGCCTAACGCGCTATCGCGTGGCGTCGTATTTGTGGGCGCCGGATTCGAAACATTTGATTTTCGATTCGCAGGGTCAGCTCTGGCTTTACGATTTGGGAACGGAGACGGCGGTGGCGTTTACGTCGGCAGGCGACCCCAGCGGCGATCCGAAGTTTTCGCCCAACGGCAATCAACTGGCTTATGTACGCAAACACAATTTGTATGTCCGCCCGATCAGCGGCAAAGACGAAAAGGCGCTGACCAAAGACACGGGCGATAGTCTCTTCAACGGCGATATTGACTGGGTTTATGCCGAAGAGTTGGGCGTGCGCAGCAATTATTTCTGGTCGCCTGATAGCAAAGAGATCGTGTTCATGCACATGGATGAAACCAAGGTGCCCACTTATCCCATCACCGACTGGATGCCGACACATCCTAATGTAGACAACGAGAAATATCCCAAGGTGGGCGATCCCAATCCGGTGGTGAAGTTGGGGGTGGTGGACACGGAGAAGGGGAAAGTGCGTTGGATTTCGCCGACCAGCGACGAGGATTCCTACATTCCAAGATTCGGCTGGGTGCGCGAAGGCGTGATCTGGGCCCAGGTGCTAAATCGAACAGAAGATAAGTCGGACCTGTATTTCATCGATGCGAAAACCGGCAAGTCGCGGATCGTATTGACTGAGACTACGCCGGGAGCATGGATCGACTTCGAGCATGTCGAGGTTCGTTTTCTGAAATCCGGCGGACAGTTCCTCTGGCCAAGCTGGCGCGACGGCAACATGCATATTTATCTTTACAGCTTTGACAAGCAGAATCCGATGGCCGCTGATGCCAAGTTGGAACGGCAGTTGGAGAAGGGCGACTACGCGGTGCTGGGGATTTTGGGTGCGGACGAAGCCGCGGGCACGGTGTTTCTTGCAGCGAATAAGGATGATCCGCGGGAAGTGCACATTTATTCCGTGAGGTTGGATGGATCGGATTTCAAGAATCTCACACCGGAAGAGGGAATGCATTCTGGAAATTTCAGCGACGACGGCAAGCACTATACGCACATGCATTCTGGTCCGCAGAATTCGCCCAGCCTCTCGTTGTGCACGGTGGGAGCTGCGTGTAGCCCGGTGTGGCAGGCACACAACGCAATCGCAGAATATGGGTTGCGGGCGCCGAAGTACCTGGAGTTTAAAGCTGACGATGGAACGGTGCTCTATGGGCGGCTGTTGCTTCCGCCGGACGCTGCGAGCGGCAAGATTCCGGTGATCGTGAACATCTACGGAGGTCCGGCGGCGCAGACGGTAAGAAAAGGGCCGCCAGATCCGTTTGACGAAATTCTGGCGCGGAAAGGGTTCGCGATTTTTTCGGTGGACAACCGCGGTACTCCGGGGCGCGACCGAAAATTCCAGACGGCTATCCGGCACGAGTTTGGTGCAATCGAATTGAAAGATCAGCTGACCGCTTTGGATCAGTTGCTGGCGCAGTATCCGCAGCTTGATAAGGATCGGGTGGCGATTTGGGGATGGTCGAATGGCGGGTCGATGACGCTGTACGCGATGACGCATTCCGACCGCTTTCGCGCCGGCGTCGCGGTGGCTCCGGTGACGGATCAGGTGAACTACGATTCGATATATACCGAGCGCTACATGGGGCTGCTTAAGGACGACAAGCAAGGGTACGAACAATCTGACGTCACGAGGGATGCGGACAAGTTGCACGGGGCGCTGCTGCTCGTGCATGGCACGAGCGACGACAATGTGCATTTCCAGAACAGCATTCAGATGATTGATGCGCTGATCAAGGCGGGGAAGCAGTTCCGGCTGATGATTTATCCCAACAAGACGCACAGCATTGCGGGGAAAGATGCGCGGGTGCATCTGTTCACGATGATTGAAGAGCACTTTGAGCGGGAGCTGAAGTAGCAGTGGTCAGTGATTAGTGGCGAATGCGCGGATGGAGATTTCGGCGGCCTCGACGAATCGGAGCCGCTTTATTTATGTCTGCCCGAACCATTGCGCGACGTTTCCTTAGAGGAGCTGTCCTTCGAGCTGGACTCTTTCGAGGAGCTCTCCTTTGGCGAGTTATCTTTCGTCGAGCTATCTTTTGACGATGTTTCTTTAGCGCCGCCGTCGGACTTGGATTTGTCGTCCTTTTTCTCTCTCGACTCTCCGCTGCTGCTGCCTGAGGATGCGGGTTTCTTGGCGTAGTCGGTGACGTACCAGCCTGAGCCTTTGAATTGGACGGCGGGAGCGGAGATCATCTGCTCAACCACGCCTCCGCACTCGGGGCACTTCTTGACCATCTTGTCGGAGAATTTCTGGATTTTCTCGAAGCGGTGGCCGCACTTCTTGCATTCGTATTCGTAAAGGGGCATGAGTGTGAGACGGTTGCGAGGAACAATCAGATTCCTATTGATTTTAGGGGCTGGGGAGCGATCGCGTCAATTTGCGAAATAGCGGCGACTCTGGGAGCTGCACGGTTTATCGTCTTCTCTTATCGTCTCGTTCTCTTATCGTCTCGTCCGAACGTTTTTGCTGACCGCGGTGCATCCTGGGCACCTTTCATTTTTGATGTAGCGATAAAAGCGGGCGTGTCCGCGGCGGCTCCAATAGCGGCTTTCGTAGTTGTCGATGCCCGGGCCTGCGCTCATGAAGCTGAAGAAGACATGGCGCGAGGGCCGCACCACAATTCCTGCGTGGCCGTGCCAGACGATCAAATCGCCGGGCTGCGGCTCGGCTACGCGCTGAAACTTCGGGACTCCGTCATAAAGATCGTCGGAGGTTGCGTACTGGTAGGGGAACCCGGCCCGTTCGTAAATCGCGTGAACCAGATGAGAACAGTCCTGTCCAGAATAGCGGCGCACTCTGCGGTCAAGCGCGGCGGAAATTACGGCGAGGCCCTCGTCGGCAGTCAAGGTCTTATCGGACCGTCGTGCATAATTCTCATTTGTCCGCGGGCGAGTGGCGCTCGCATTTTCGCGTTGCTGCGAGGCCTGTTGCGCCGGGCAGACGCATAGTGTCAACCCGCAGAACAGGGCTACCGTGGCGGGTTTTGGAGCGAGCCGCATCGCCTTGCTTGGATGCAAAATTGGGTCGCGGCGGTAGCTGCCGTTGTTTTGGGTCGAGTCACGGTTGGTTTACTTTGCGATTAAACGCCTTGGTGCGGTATTGCGCCAGGCGGCTTCGATGGCTTTGCCGAGAACTTCTTTTTTCCCCGGCTTAAGAAGGACGCTGGTCGCCCCGCGGCGTCCCCAAGCGCCGTTCACCGGAGTGAATACTTCGGGATAATCCTTGGCAAAGTTGTGCTGATCTTCCGGCGAGAGCTTTACCATGCCTCGGGATTTATCGGGATAGCCGAGTGTCGCGAAAATCCTTCCGGCTACGCGAAAGTCAGGATGGTCCATGTGCTGGCGCTCTTCGGTTTCGGGGAGTGCGAGGGCTATTTCGCGGAAGTTGTTGGCGGTCATGTAGAGGCCTCCAAGGAAACGTACATTAACATAACTGCCCGTGCGCTTGGAAAGTTACGGCCGCCGCATACCGTCGAGCTTCGCTCGACCGGACAGCCGGGGGCGGCTGTCCCCACATGACCAGTGGTAGACTTCCCGCCATGAACGACGCTGACGCAGAAATCCGCGCGACCCTGAAGTCTTCCGGGCCGGCGCTTTATGTGGTGGGGACGCCGATCGGGAATCTGGAGGACATCACGCTGCGCGCGCTGCGCGTGCTGAAAGAAGTCGACGTGATTGCCTGCGAGGACACGCGGCAGACGCAGAAGCTGCTCAATCATTACGCGATCGCGACCCGCACGACGAGTTACCACGAACATAACGAGATGACGAAATCGGCGGAACTGGTCAAGGATATGCAGGAGGGCGCGAGCGTGGCGCTGGTAACGGATGCGGGGATGCCGGGAATCTCGGATCCCGGGTACAGGCTGATTGCGCTGGCGATTCGGCATCATGTGTCGGTGGTGCCGATTCCGGGGGCATCAGCATTTCTCTCTGCGCTGGTCGCGAGCGGTTTGCCGACGGATTCATTTCGCTTCAGTGGATTTCTTCCCGCGAAGCGCGGTGAGCGTCGCGCGGCGCTGGAGGCGGTCAAGAATTCTCCGCGGACGCAGGTATTTTATGAGGCTCCGCACCGGGTGGTCGAGACTTTGGAAGATATTTGCGAAGTGATGGGAAACGCCCGGCAGGTGGTGATCGCGCGCGAGGTGACCAAGCTGCATGAAGAGTTTCTACGCGGATTCGCGGGTGAAGTGCTGGAAAACTTGAAGGCGCGCGCAGCGGTGAAAGGCGAGATCACGCTGCTGATCGGCAAAGCCGAAGAAGAAGTGGCTCGCGTAGGGACGGACGCAGCTTGCCCTGAGCAAAGTCGAAGGGTCCGTCCGTCGGTGCGGCAGCGGGTGGAGCAGATCATGGCGGAAGAGAAAGTCGATGAGAAGGCGGCGCTGAAAAAAGTGGCGAAGGAGCGGGGAGTTTCGAAGAGCGAGGCTTACCGGGAATGGCAGAGGAGCAAGTGAGGCGACTGTGCTGAACCTCGCCCCACTCATGAGATAATTGAAGTTGATTAACGTTAATCAATTAACTCGGAGGGCCATAATGACTGTTTCAAAGTCGACGAAGAGCGTAGTACATCGAATTCCACTCACGAAAGCGCGCATTAATCTCGGCCAGGTCGTACGGCGTGCTCATATCAACCGCGAGTATTTTATTCTTGAGAAGGACGGCATTCCCGTCGCAGGGATCATGCACGTCGATGACCTGGAAGATTATTTGGACCAGCAGGATGGCGCGTTGAAGGAACAAATCAAGACTGGCCATCGGGACTACCTGGCTGGCAATGTGCGCGACGCAAGCGAATTCCTAGCCGAGCTACGGCGGCCGGTGAAAAAAGTGAAGCGGCAGACCTCTCGCTAGCGAGAAGCTTGGGATCGGTTTTGAGTCGTCAGACGCTCCGTTTCTCCGACCCAGTCGTATTGCTCGAATGGCGAGATGCTTTGAAAAAGCGACCAGTACGCTGTGTCGGCTCCTTTGTCGATCTTCATCTGGGCGTATGCTGCGACCGCGTCCGGGGCGATGACTTTGATCGTGATGCGTCTTGACGCGATCAAGGCGTCGCGTTCCGTAGGAACATCCCAACGACCGGTTCCGGGAAAGCCGTGCAAACATTGTTTCCAACTCTCTGGCGAATGCCCCCACTGCACGAAATGCTGGAGTTCGTGCGCGAAAGTCATCACAAAGAAAACGTCATCCCTAGGTAAGCACGCATATCCGGAGAGATAGACCAACGCGTCGCGCATTTCGCCATCTTCGTCGCAAACGTGCTCTTTCACATCGCGAGGACGACGCTCACGATTTCCCTTATTTCCCTTGAGGGGGAGGAATACGGCTGGAACTGACGGACAACACAGGTGCTCCGAATCGAGTTTGTCATCGAACCAGCAAAGAACTCGAGACGGAGGGAGTTCGAGCTCGCCCAACACCTTCAGACTGAGGTCATCCCATTTAGCCTTGAGTGGGCCCATTCGGTCGATCTGTGCTTTCGTAAGGTTCACCTCAACTCGAGTCCGCAAGCGCAGAGTTATTTCCCCGCTAGCTCTCTCTTCACAATCTCACTGACCATCTTCCCGTCCACGCGCATGCCGGCGGCGTTGAATCTGGCCATGGCGTTCTTCATGACTGTGCCCATATCTTTCATGGTTGGAGAGCCCATTTCGGCGATGGCGGCTTTTACGCCCGCGATTACTTCTGCTTCTCCGGCGGCTTTCGGGAGGTAGCTCTCGATCACGACGATTTCGGCGGCTTCTTTGTCGGCCATTTCCTGGCGTCCGCCTTTGGTGAATTGTTCGACGGATTCTTTGCGCTGCTTGATCAGCGTGGCCAGCACTGCTTGCGATTCTTTGTCGTCGAGTTCGGCCATTTTCTCGACTTTGCGGTTCATCAGCGCGCTCTTCACCATGCGCAGCGTGGATAGGCGCGCTTCGTCCTTGGCCTTCATGGCGGTGACGATGTCTTTCTGGATCTGTTCTACAAGAGTCATGATGGCGCAATTATAGCGGAGTGGTTTCGAGACAGAATTGATGTCGATTCTTACTTCTTAGTCAGTACCAAAAGCGAATCTCGTGCATCAGATGCCTAGGAGGAGAAATCCATGGGAAAAGTATCGATTTGGGCGCAACTCGAAGCCAAGCCCGGCAAAGAAAAAGAAGTAGAGGCATTCCTGAAGTCCGCGCAACCGCTGGCCGAAGCCGAGCCGGAGACTCTTACCTGGTATGCCATCAAGATGGGGCCGGGAAAGTATGGGATCTTCGATACCTTTGCCGACGAGAATGGCCGCAACGCTCATCTGAATGGCGAAATCGCCAAGGCTCTGTTTGCCAAGGCGGGAGAGCTTTTGGCTAAACCCCCCGAGATCGGTAAGCCCGAGATCCTTGCCTCGAAATAAGCACGCTCGACGTTAACACGCTTGACCTTAACACGAAAAGAACTCCCGCCTGCTCTTCACGATGCAGGCGGGGCGTGCCCTTATGGCCGCCTTCCGCTAAACTACTGAAGTAAACGCATTCCTCACGCCGGACTTCACTCATAGGGGCTTCCTCGAATATGTTGCGTAAGAATCGTCTTTTTACTCCGGGACCAACGCCGCTGTTGCCGGCGGCGCAGACGGCTATGGCTTCGTTTACGGCGCATCATCGGACTGCCGACTTCAAGGCGCTGTTTCAACGGGTACTGGCCGACATGAAGGAATTCATTGGCACGAAGAACGATGTGCTGGTGCTGGCTTGTTCGGGCACGGGCGTGATGGAGGCTTCGGTATCGAATTTGACGTCGCCGGGAGACAACGTGCTAGTGCTGACCGCCGGTAAGTTCGGTGAGCGCTGGACGGGACTGGCCAAGGCTTTTGGCTGCCATGTGGAAGTGCTGGAAGTGCCGTATGGCGAGACGTTCAATCTCGATGACGTTCGAGCGCGCGTAAATAACGCCACCCGCGCTGTCTTCGTGCAGGCGACGGAGAGTTCCACTGGGGCCCGGCATGACATTGAGGGGATCGCGAAGATTGTGCGGGCTCACGGCGCGGGTTCAGAAAACGAAACCCTGCTGGTCGTGGATGCAATCACGGGGCTAGGCACAACCCATCTCGATGTCGATGGCTGGGGCGTGGACGTGATTATTGGCGGATCGCAAAAGGCGCTGATGATGCCTCCGGGGCTGGCGTATTGCGCGGTGAGTGAGCGGGCATGGAAGACGATGGAGAAGACGACTTCACCGCGATATTATTTCGATCTGCGCAAGGAGCGGAAGTCGGCAGCGAAGGGCGAGACAGCGTACACTCCAGCAACGTCGTTGTTCGCGGCGTTGGGAGCGGCGCTGGAATTTGTGCGCGGCATGGGGAAGGGCGATCTGGCCAAGGGACGCGAAGAATTGGTCAACAATGCCGAGCTTTGCGCTGAGATGACCCGTGCCGGCGCGAAGGCGCTGGGATTGAAACTCTATGCGTCGTCCCCGGCGGCGGCGCTGACTGCGATCTGCGCGCCGGAGGGAGTCGATTCCGGCAAGATCGTGAAAGAGTTCCGTGAATCGTTCGACGCTGTCGTCGCCAACGGTCAGGGCGAAATGAAAGGCAAGCTATTTCGCGTCGCGCACATCGGGTATTACGACTATCTCGACACCATCGGCATTCTGGGCGCGCTCGAACATGTGCTTGCGAAAGTTACCGACCAAAGCGTGGAGTATGGCGTGGCGGTGCGGGCAGCACAGCAAGTCTATGCCCGCACCCAGCCGGGGAAGCGACAATTGGTCGGCGCCTGAAGCCCGCATATCGAGCCCTATTCGCGTAGCGCTGGGCCCGAACTAGTTGACCGTGAAGTCCATCGGCATCGAAGTCTCGGCCAACGTCCCGCCGGTTCCGTATATGCCTGTTCCCGCGGTGCCCGGGTTCGTAACGGTCACGCTGATAGTCCCCGAGGCGGCGATGGCCGACGCGGGAACTGCAACCATGAGTTGACTGGCACTCACGAAAGTTGTGTTCGCGGTTTGCGCGGTGCCATTCCAGTTCACCACCGCTTGGGTCCCGAAGTTGGTTCCGTTGACGGTCAAGGTGAAGGCCGCACCGCCTGCGGTGGCGCTGTTGGGCGCGAGTGCGGCGATGGTGGGCATGGTTCCAGCGACTGGCGGCGTAGTCTTGGAGCTATAACCGCAGGCGAATGTGAGGGTGATCTGTGCCAGGAGTGCGGCGACGAGCGCGGTTGTCTTGACGGGTTTCAGCATTGGTAAAGTTTTCATGGTTTTGTTCATAGTTGTTCTCCCTGGGGTCCAGCGAGAACAAGCTTAGAAACGTTGGTTGGGAGGAATGTCAGCGACTCGTCATTTTCCCGTCATTTGGTTGTCAGGCAGATTCTCCGTTTCGTGGGCGTATTGCGGTCCTTTTTCCGAAATTCCAAAAGCGCGAAGGACGCTGAGAAATGCTGCAAAGGTCGCCGAGAAAAATCGGCGGGCCGGCGGGCCGGTATCAAACGAATCCAAAGTCGTTTAAAGGAAATCATTCGTGAAGATCATCGTGGCGGAAAAGATTTCAGCATCAGCCGTGGCCGAACTACAGGAACCGGGATGGACCGTTCTGACTCCGGATCAGCTCGACGGCAAGTTGGAGCAGCAACTCGAAGACGCGGATGCGCTCATTGTGCGGTCTGCGGTCCAGGCCGATGCCAAGCTGCTGGAGCATGCGAAGAAGGTACGCGTGATTGGGCGAGCAGGCGTCGGAGTGGACAACATCGACCTCGAAGCGGCTACGCACAAAGGCATCGCGGTGATGAATACGCCGGGGGCCAATGCGGTCGCGGTGGCGGAGCAGACGCTGGGGATGATGCTGGCCATGGCACGGCATTTGTGCCGGGCCAACGCCCTGATGCACGCCGGCAGGTGGGAGAAGAAATCATTGCAGGGGACGGAACTGCGCGGGAAGACTATGGGCATTATCGGGCTGGGGCGCGTGGGCATGGAAGTGGCGCGGCGCGCACGCGCGTTCGGCATGGAACTTCTGGGGCACGATCCGTTTGTGTCGGTGGCCGTCGCGAAGGAGCAGGGCATTCGGCTGGCGGGGCTCGACGAGGTGTACGCGGTTGCCGACTATATTTCGCTGCACGTGGGGCTGACTCCGCAGACCGCCGGGATGATCAATGCAGCGTCAATCGCGAAAATGAAGAAGGGTGTGCGGCTGGTGAATTGCGCGCGCGGCGAGTTGGTGGATGAATCCGCTCTCGCGCAGGCGCTTCAGTCGAAGCACGTGGCAGCGGCGGCGATCGACGTATTTGCCGAGGAGCCGCCGACAAATTCCCCCCTCACCGCGCTGGAGAATGTATTGCTCACTCCACACGTGGGCGGGTCAACGGCTGAAGCGCAAGAAGCCGTCGGAGTGCAGATTGCGCAGCAGGTGAAGGAGTATCTGAAACACGGCGTGATTCAGAATGCCGTGAACGTGCCATCGGTCTCGGCCGAAGAATATGCGGCGATGTCGCCTTACATTGTGCTGGCGGAGCGCATGGGAGGATTTCTGGCGCAGGTATCGGAGGGAAGCATCGAGGAAATTTCGATCCGCTACGGCGGACACATTGCCGAGTGGAAGACGGAACTGATCCGCAATGGCGCGATCAAAGGCATTCTGAATCAGGCGCTGGAGGAAAAGGCGAACCTGGTGAACGCGGCCACGATTGCGGACGAGCGCGGACTGCGCGTCCTGGAATCGCATAAGGCGAAAGCCTCGACTGGCGGCGCGGGCAGCGTGCTCTCGATTTTTCTGAAGACGGCTACCGAAGAACACATCGTGAAGGGAGCGGTGCTCCATGGGGAAGCGCCGCGGTTGCTGCACGTGGATGGCATCGACGTAGAAGCTCCGCTGCAGCGCAGTCTGATTTATCTGCGCAATCGCGATGTGCCCGGAGTGATTGGCAGAGTGGGAACGATTCTGGGTGAGGAGTCGATCAACATTGCCGACTTTTCGCTGGGGCGGCGTTCTGTAGAAAAAGATCCTCAGGCAGAATCCGATCAGCCGCGTGAGGCGATTGCGGTGGTCCACGTCGACGGACGTGTGTCGGAGGAAGTGCTGGCCAAGCTGCGGACGATTCCGGCGGTGCAGGAGGCGAAGGCGGTGCGGCTGTTCTAGAAATGCGAGGGCGAGACGCCCTCGCGACAGCCGCCGAGACGGCGGAGCTACGACTCCGATTCTTCCCGCCGCAGTTTGCGGGTTTCGGCCAGCAGGGCCATGGAGTGCATCAGGTTTTGCAGGGTGACGATGCCGATCAGTCGCTGGTCTTCGACGACCGGAATGATGCTGGAATTGCGGGACGTAAGCTTACGGAAGGCCGAGCCGAGCGAGTCCTGGCGAAGCGAAACTTCAAAAATCTTATTCATCACAGCCTGTACATACCCATTGCCTTCCGCGCGCAGGGCGTCGAGGATTCGCTGCTTCGAAATCACGCCCACCATATCGCTGCCGCGAACTACCGGGAAATCATCCTGCAAAGAGTGGACAGCCTTTTCGAGCGCGTCTTCCAGAGTGTCGGCGGGAGAGAGCGTGGCGAAATCGGTGAGCATCACTTCTTCCAGGCGAACATTATCGAGTACGGATTGGAATACCAGGGCGCGTTCTTCTAGCTGAGCGGCCGAGAAGACGATGACGCCGACCATCGTCAGCCAGTTATCGCTGAACAGGCCGGCGATCATCAGGACCATGGCGATGGCGTTGCTGATGGAGACGGCACGCTGGGTGGCCGCGGAAAGATCCAGCTTGCGCGAGAACAGAGCGCGCAGGATGCGGCCGCCATCGAGAGGATAAGCGGGCATGAGATTCAAAACTGCCAGATAAAGGTTGGCCCACACCAGGCTGCGGGGCAGGTTGCGGGCCTGCAAAAATGGCCACTTCCACAGTTCAATATCGTTTCCGGAGGCGGTTACGGCGGATGCGGCAAGACAGGCAAGGGCAAGGCTCACCAGCGGTCCCACCAGGGCCAGGCGAATTTCACGCTTCCAGGCCAGCGCCGTTTGCGGCTTTTCATTGTTAGTGCTATTGCCCCCCTCACTTTTGTCGGCGCGCGATTCGTCGTAGACCACCACGCCAGTGAGCGGCAACAGGATCACGGCTTTCGGAATCATACCGAAGCGCCGTGCGGCCACCATGTGTCCACATTCATGGGCGCCCACGCAGGCCAGAAGGATTGCGACGATGGCTAGGTCGCGAGGCCCGGTCGCATTCCCGGCATGGGCTGCGTAATCGGTCCAGAAGATAAATAGGGCCAGTAGCGGGAACGTGAAATGAATGCGGACTTCAACGCCCAACAGTCGTCCAATCGGGATGGACCAGCTTCGCATCGGCCTTAGCTACTCTTATTCTACATGGATGGATATAGTGAGTGTGGGGACCCAAAGTACAGCTCCATGCGAGTGATCGCGGGAAAATATCGAAGCCGGCCGTTGCGGGCTCTACGCGGGATGGATGTGCGCCCCACGTCGGACAAGCTGCGGGAAACATTGTTCAATGTGCTGACGGCCGGAAACCCGGCTGCGCTCGAGGGCAGCGTGTGGCTGGATTTGTTCGCAGGAACCGGAGCGGTCGGAATCGAAGCCCTGAGCCGCGGCGCGAAAGAAGTGTATTTCGTGGAGCACACGATGGCGGCGGCGGACGCGATACGGCGCAATCTGGAAAGTCTGGGGGTTTCCGCTGGGTTCAAGATTTTGCAGGAGGAACTGCCGCGCGCCTTCTGGCGGATGGAGCGGCAGCATGTCGCGGCCGACGTGGTATTTATCGACCCTCCATATCGCTTGCAGGATTCCTATATGCAAACGCTGAGGGCGCTGGCTGATTCCTCGCTGGTATGGGCGATGTCAGTGGTGATTGCCGAACACGAAAAGAAATTCGATCCCGGAGAGGAATTCGGCCCGCTGCGCAGGTTTCGCCATTTGGCGCAGGGTGGTGCGGCCTTGAGCTTCTACCGCATGGGCAGTGCGGGCGATTTACGCGTGTGAAGCGCGAATTGCGATTACGGGCTACATGATTAAATCGTCGGACCGCCGCACGATCGGGTGCTGCATCTCTTGCAGGTCGTTTTTCACCATGTTCAAGCCATATACACATTCCTCGAAGTTGCGGGAGAGAGTGGCGAACAGGGGCGCGACTTTCGCGTATTCGAAGTGCTCGAACTTGGAAACGATGTAGTAACTTTCCTTGCCGGCCTTGACCCATTCGACGAAACTTTCCAGACGCTGGCGCCGCAGCCGAAAATGATTGATGCTTTCGGGAAACATGCCCGCCAGGAACAGCGCGTAGTCGCCGATGTGTTTGCGTACCTGGCGCTCGCGGTCAAAGGACGGCGCGGGGCCATAGACGGGATCGGATTCGAGCAGCATCTCGCCGACATCCGATAATGGACGATCCTGCGCACCGTGAATCTTGTAGAACTGGTCGGCTTCGCAGAACTCCGCCAGCAAATGAGAAACGTAGGCGACGATCTGCGGATCGCGAATGCCGATCTCCTCCGCGTAATGGCGCCCTACGAGATCCTGAAACAATTCTTGCAGCGGATGCGATTCCGGAATCATTTTCGACCTCCCCTGAACTCCCTAGCGGACACGGACTTTCAGTCACCTGCGTGAGTGATATCTCATGTCGATGTGTTACGCAAGTGACTTCTGTTTATCGGCATGATTCGTTTTTCCAATCAATTAGAAGAGAGCGAAGGGCGAGGGCGTTGTGCACGGAAACGATTAGAGCGCTGAGGGATTAGCTGTATTTGCTGGCACTCGGAGTGGCCGGCTGCCAATACCCGCCCGTCGATGAACACTTTCCGCGTATAAGTCGATGAACACTTTCCGCGTATAAAATGAACACCGTTACGGAGGAGTTTTCTATGCCAGCCCAAAAGTTGCAGCGGCAGAAGATTTCCAGCGGCACCAAGTGGGAACCCATTGTCGGTTACTCTCGTGCGGTGAAAGTCGGCTCTTATGTGCACGTGTCGGGGACGACCGCCACCGGTGTCGACGGAAAGATCGTAGGCGATGGCGATGTATATACGCAGGCGGTGCAGACGCTGAAAAACATTGAGAGTGCGCTTCAGAAAGCGGGCGCCGGCATGAAAGACGTGGTGCGAACGCGGATGTATGTGATCAATATCGCGGAATGGGAAAAGGTGGGAAAGGCGCATGGAGAATTTTTTCGCGATATCCGACCGGCGACGTCGATGGTCGAGGTGAGCGCGCTGATCTCCCCGGAGATTCTGGTGGAGATTGAGGCCGATGCGGTGGTGGGGGACTAACTCAACTTCAGAGTGTGGCTTCTCATCATGCCCGGCGACTGCGGACCTTCCGAACTGAGGCGAATCTGTTGTTTCATAAATTTCCTTGACAAGCGCCGGGCCGCGATCATAATGCGTCAATCCCGTTTAAGCGACGGAGGTGTTTATGAGCGTGCTGGATCTTTGTGATCGGGAAATTGCCGCGGTAGGTCTGGAAGCTACCGTCGCCGATGCGATTCATAAAATGCTGGACCATCATGTGGGCGCGGTCGCCGTGGTCGATAGCGAGTACCGGGTAGCGGGAATCTTCACCGAGCGCGATGTCCTGCGAAAAATGGCGCTCAGTCATGTGGATCCAAAGCTAACTTCGGTGCGCGAGCTGATGACCACTCCGGTTGAGATGGCCACGCGCGCCACCGGAGCCGGCGAGGCGCTCAGCATTATGCTGGAGCGGCACTTTCGCCATCTGCCCGTGGCTGACGACAACGGCAAGCTTCTGGGGATTCTCTCCATACGAAATCTGCTGGAGTGGCGAGTGGACGATCTCAGCCACGAACTCGATGCGCTCGAGCAGTATGTTTCCAATGATGGGCCGGGGGGCTAGGGCCTCAAGAAAGGGACTTCATGAGCATGGGTGTGAGCATCAGGAACGTGATGGCTGCCGTCGCGTTGGTTTTTTTGGGAACGGCGGCAATCGCCCAGACTCCACGCCACGTGGCGGTTCATGCGGGGTATCTGCTCGACCTGAAGACAGGAAAGCTGCTGCCCGATCAGACGCTCCTGATTGAAGACGGCCGAATCGTCGGCTCCGGTGCTGCCGCCGACGCCAGGATTCCCGCGGATGCATTCCGCATCGATCTGCCCGGTGCGACCGTGCTGCCGGGGTTGATCGACGCGCACACTCACCTGACCATGGAACCGAAGTTCGGCTACGAAACGCTGGCGATTTCAATTCCGCGGGAGGCTCTGATCGGCGCCAGGAACGCGCGAGTCACGCTGCTGGCGGGATTCACCACGGTCCGTAATGTGGGAGCGAGCGGCTTCACGGATGTCGCCCTGCGCGACGCCATCAATGCCGGGGACGTGCCCGGACCCAGAATGTTGGTCAGCGGCCCTCTCATCGGCATTACCGGCGGACATTGCGACAACAATATGTTGCCTTACGAATATCACGCCGTGGGCGATGGCGTCGCCGACGGCATCGCAGAGGTGCAACACAAAGTTCGCGAGAACATCAAGTATGGAGCGGATCTGATCAAGATTTGCGCGACGGGAGGCGTGCTGTCACTGGGTGACAATCCGCAGGCCTCGCAATATACGCTGGAGGAAATGAAGGCGATTGTGGCCGACGCGCACCGGTTGGGCCGCAAAGTGGCTGCGCACGCCCATGGGGCGCAGGGAATTCTCTGGGCAACAGAGGCCGGTGTGGATTCCATCGAACACGGGTCTTACATTGACGATGCCGGTATCGCGGCGATGAAGGAGCACGGCACGTATCTGGTGCCGACTCTGTATCTGGGCGACTGGATGATCGACAATGCAGGGTTGACGCGCCTACCCCCGCCGCTGCTGGCCAAGGCGAAAGAGGTAATTCCGGCCGCGCGCAAGAATATTGCGCACGCGTTTGCCAGCGGAGTGAAAGTTGCGTTTGGAACGGATGCGGCGGTGTATCCGCATGGCCTGAACGCGCACGAATTCGCGGTAATGGTGCGGCTGGGTCTAACGCCTCTTCAGGCGATTCAGGCCGCGACCGTGAATGCCGCCGATCTGCTGGGATGGACGGGCAAGGTTGGCAGCCTGGAGCCGGGCGCGTGGGCCGATATCGTCGCCGTAGATGGCGATCCGGTGAAGGACGTGACGACCCTCGAGCACGTGAAGTTTGTGATGAAGGGCGGCGAGGTGGTGAAGAACGAGTACGGGAAGTAAGCCTCGCGCGCTTCAGCGGAAATACTCGAGCAAAGCTTTGAACGTTTCCTGCTTACGCTTGGCTCCAATGTCGACATCTGCGGCTTCGGTTGCCTCGCGGTCCAATTGCCTGATCGGGGGACCCTTGTGATGAGGCGGTCTGGCGATGGAGAAGGTCATCAACTGCTGGAGATCTTCGCCATGGCAAAGTGCGCACCGCGTTCGCAGCCGGACTTGCACCGGCTCCCGGATTTCGGGTTTTTGCCCTGGCATTATCTGGCCTTCCGCAAACTCGTAGCTGCCACCATTGCTCAGGTATGCCGGAGTCCGCTCGTCTTCCAGTACCAGACCGCCTGAGTTCGGGTCTTCGCTATACAATTTGCGGCTGATTTCGGCCTCTTTGACGCTGGCTTTGATTTTGCCTTCGGGAGTCCGTTCGAAGAGTCTTGTCTGAGCATCGACGACAAGCCTAGTTGGCCGCAGATCGCCGTGCGAGTCGACCAAGAGCAGTTGGATGACGAGCGCCACGCCTGCCAGACTGGTTACATTCTGGGGATCGTCGGCCAGGGAGTTCAGAAACTTCTTCATATTGCGCGGTGGATGGTCCGGTTTCAGAAACACTCGACTGACTTTTCGAAATCCGGCCGCGTCATCGTGCGCCCGCGGCATGAACCACTCGATCTCCGTCCATCCGCTATCTTTCCCGAATACATCGGGCAACGATTGTCGCCGTGCCACGGCAGAGTAGTTTTCCGGCAGTGCGCCGATCTCGGCGGGAGTGAGAGCGATCTTTCGGATGAAATGCCCGATCAGATCGAGCGCTGACATCCTTCTTACGCCCAGAAGTTTCTCATCATCGGGGAGCAGTGGGAAGAAAAACTCGTCATACGCTCCCCATAAATCATTCTGCATCAACGCCCGCGCCACCGCGCTGCGAGGAGAGTCATCGTCGAGAGCGGCTTTCAGGGACTTCGTGAATCTCGAATACGCCGGGTCGCGCAACACCAGCATGCCGCCGAAACCCACAAAAAAAGTTGGATACAACGGCTCGATGGCGCGATCGCCGATTTCATCCTTTTCGAACACCTGTCGGCTGACCGAAATGCGTTCGCCTGGGTCAAGGAAAGGCGCGCCTTCCGGAAAATCCGGCGAGAGGCGAACCGCCAGGCGTCGCGAAAAAAGAAAATAGAAGATCTGGTTCCAGGGATCGTCGGGCCGCCTCGAATAGATCAGACTCGGGGCATCCGGCAGGGTCACGCGTGGAAGGTCTGCCGGCGCACCCTGCGCCAGCGAGGGTCGAGTGCAAATCGGCAGAACAGTTAGAAAGACAGCGAGAAGACAGCGCGATCTTTGAAGCATACTGGCCAACGCCATAAGAACCTCCACGGTCATCGCGAGGGCCCAACTTTGCCACCAAGGTATCTCATCAGCGACGGCTTGGCTATCGCTTCGCCTGCTCGGTGACCCAGTCTGTCCAGTAGGCGGAGGCGCCGCTGGAGAGTAACTCTGCCTTGTCTTCTACCGCATCTACAAAATTTTCCAGCATGGGATAGTGCAGGTTGGTATGCGTCGGGAGAGTTTCTCGGCTGCCAGGCTCGCTGGTGCTGGACCGGCTGGCGTTGGACCCGAGGTCGGTGGAAAGGATGAGATCGGGGCCATTCAGCGGGCTCAGTTCCATCTCGCCATCGGTGCCGCGGATGCGGCATTCATCGCGCGGCACTTTTGAATGCCAGCGAACGTCGACGATCCCGCGGACCCCGCCTGCGTATTCGATCATGACAGTCGCGTTGTCTTCCACCGCGTAATGATGGACCACGTTCGAGAGCTGTCCGCTGGCCCGCAGCGGCTGGCCGAATAGAAAATTCAGAACGTCGATGCGGTGCGAGGCGATGTCGAATAGAGGTCCGCCTCCGGCTTTCGCGGGATCGACCAGCCAACTGCGGCTGCCTCGTCCGTCGAACCACATGTGGCAGGAGAGTTCGGCGAGAACTGGTTTGCCGATTACGCCCGCTGCGAGCAACGTTTTCGCACGCTGGACTTTGGGATAGCAGCGACGGTAGTACGCTACTCCGAAAGTCTTACCGCTTTCTTTGGCGGCTTGCAGCATTGTGCGAGCCTCGGGCTCGTTCATCGCCAGCGGCTTTTCGCAGAGTACGTGCTTGCCGGCTCGTAGCGACTGGATTGTTTGAGGCGCGTGCAGGAAGACCGGAGTGCCGACGTAGACGGCTTGGACGGCATTGTCGGCGAGAGCTTGGTCGAGAGTCGGCCAGACGCGCACGTCATCAGAGGAAATGTAGGGCGCCGCCTTCGCGGGATCGCGGGTTACGAGGCCGTAGAGGCGGCTGCGCGGCTCGGCTTGAATCGCCGGGATGACCCGGCGGATCGTGATGTCGCCGATTCCGACTACGAGCCAGTTGAGCATGACGCCTTTTTGAAACGACTATCGCTACAAGAACTGCGAAGACTCATGCAGCTTTCGACGCGGCGGGCGAGACGCCCGCCGGACAGCCGGCAAGATGCCGGCACTACGAAAGTAAATAACAAAGGCCGGCTTTACGCCGGCCTCGAATCACTTTCAACGCACAACTACTTCTTCGGCGCGATTGCGTCTTTTGCGGCTTTGGCGACACGGAATTTCACAACGGTCTTCGCCTTGATCTGGATCGGTTCGCCGGTCTGCGGGTTGCGTCCCACGCGAGCCTTGCGGTGCGCCTTAACCAGACGGCCGAGGCCGGGCACAACGAAGATGCCGTTCTTCTTGGTTTCTTTGATCGCGGTGTCGGCCAGATGCTCCAGGAACGAAGCCGCGGTCTTGTTGGGAAGCTCGGTTTTCTCGGCGAGATGCCGAATGAGCTGGGTCTTGGTCAATCCTGCTGCCATATGTGTTCTCCTCGACAAAAATCGGTTTAATACCAGCGGGGCTTATCTTATACCTTAACGGCTGTGGAAATCACCTTATTTTATAAGGGTTTTCTTAGTGGTAGACGCGGAAGCGGGCATGTCTACAGCACTTTCTTTGCATGCTAATGGCGGCAGGCGCATAGGATGCGTACCAACGTGGTAACCGGGAAAAGCGATTTCAGATTTGGCGAGTTCGGATTGCAGATTGAAAAATGAAGCACGATTCTCAATCTGAAATCCGCAATCTTCAATCTGAAAATCCGCTGGGGTGCCATAATGCTTGCAGGAGCCTCGATTTTGGTCTGCGCGATTTGTGAGATTCGCAAAGAGAAACGCTTTTGTCCCGCAGTGCACGGACGCATTTGCGCCCAATGCTGTGGCGAGCAGCGCGAGGTAACGCTGGATTGTCCGAGCGACTGCCCTTATCTGGTGCAGGCGCGCGCACACGAGAAGCCGCGCACTGCCGACCAGGTAGACCCCTCAGGACTATTTCTACAGATCGAAATTTCCGACCAGTTCATGTATGAGAAAGAACATCTGCTGCTGGGGCTGACCTATGCGCTGGCCAAGGCCGCGCGGTCGGATCGCGGGGTGCACGATCAGGACTTGATCGCCACGCTTTCGGCATTGGTAAAACGCTATGAGCGGCTGGCGAATTCAGGATTGCACTACGAGCAACCGCTGACCAACAATGCTCAGCGCAGAGTTGCGGGTGAGGTTGAGACCATGGTGAAGGAGTATCGCGAGGCGGAGCAGAAGCACGCCGGTTATTCGAGCTTGCGTGATTCAGATGTGCTGAAGGCGCTGGTGTTTCTGGTGCGACTGGCGCAAGGGCATACGACGGGGCGGCCAAAATCGCGAGCGTTTGTCGAGTTTCTGTTTGCCCAGTTCCCTGAAAGAGAAGAGGCGGTCGTCGTACCCGCAGAGACGGGGAGCCGGATTATCCTGCCCTGAGCCGTCGTCGGTCGTTAGTCGTTATTTGTTAGTCGTTGGCCCGTACGCGGCGAACGGTCTGCCCCGGGGGCAATCTATCGAGCAGTTCCTGAATTGTTTTCTTCAGTAGCGGGTGAACGACGTCCGGAGCGATTTCGCCCAGAGGCTCCAGGACAAAACGGCGGTGGTGCATTGCGGGGTGGGGAATTTTCAAGTCGGGCGTGTCGATTACCATGTCGCCAGCCAGCAAGATGTCAATGTCGATGGTGCGCGGGCCTTTGCTCCGGACTCGTCCCCGCCCCATCTGCTGCTCGATGTGGAGAATCCTCGCCATCAAATGCCCGGGATTTTCGATCGTTTCGAAAGCCACGGCGCAGTTCAAGAACCAAGCCTGATCGGTGACTTCGACCGGTTCGGTTTCATAGAACGAAGAAACCAAAACAATACGACCGATCGTTTGCAGCCGTTCCAGGGCCTCGCGCAGGTGGGCTCGGCGATCTCCCATGTTCGAACCGAGCGAAAGATACAAGACGCAGCTTGTCATCAAAGGTTAGGCCCGAAAGTTTGGGCACGCTGTTCCGTTGTACTCCGCTCCCTTTACTCCGCACAATATTGGGTTTCGGGATCCTGGCATTTAGAACTGGTGTGGTCGACGAAGGGTCCATGACCTTGGTCACTATCGTTCATCGGGGTTGAACTTTAAAATTGCGCTATGACGCTGGACTCCCTCATCTTGAGCCAAGACCCGGAATTGGTGCGCGTGATCCGGCCGACCCTCGAGCAACTGTCGATCGATGTAGAGATCTGTCATGAGGCCCGAGCAGGCGCCGACATTCTGATTACCGACAAGTTCGATGCGGTGATTGTGGATTGCGACGATCTCAACGGGGGGCTGGCGGTGTTGCAGGGTTTGCGAAGCACGCCCAGCAACAGGAACTCCGTCGCCTTCGCTGTGCTGAACGGGCATCGAACCACCATGCAGGACGCCTTCGGCATGGGTGCAAATTTTGTTCTTCAGAAACCGATCAGCTCGATCAACGCGGCCCGTTGCTTTCACGCAGCGCTGAATTTCATGATCAAGGAGCGTCGCCGCTACTTCCGCCAGCCGGTAAAAATGCTGGTGAAACTGGTCTACGAAGGGAAAACTCTGAATGCGACCAGCACCAACATCAGCGAAGGCGGCCTGGCGCTGATGTTGCGAGAGGCTCCCCCAAAAGGCGCGGCGCCGCATCTGAAGTTCACTCTCCCCAACTCCAGCATTCATATCGATGTGGCGGCGGAGGTAGCCTGGGTGGACGTGAAAGGTCTGGCTGGCTTCCGTTTTCACGACTTCGCTGAAAGTTCCAAACAAAAACTGGAAAAGTGGCTTGACGATCAGATCGAACAGAAATTTCCGGGCACAAAAGAGCGCGTGGCTGCCGCGGAATCCGAAACGCCCCGCTAAGCGCACTCCCGCAGCTCGACTCGTCGAAGTCATTCCTCGAACTTTCTCCTTTGTCCTTTCTCCTTCTTGCCAAGAGGTATCTCTTCTTACAATTGCGATTCGTATTTATGCGTGGCAATCTGAGAGATCGCGATTCGCGCGATGATTATTTTTCACGCCATCTTTATTTTCACCCCATCTTCACACCCGGGAGCGCCAGAATGTTGACGAACGAATTTCGCATTGCCAAAGTGCAAAACACCTTGCGCAGGTTTGAGGAAGATATCCCCTTGCTCAATATGCGGGTGAAGGAGCTATCGAAAGAGCGGCAGGAGGCGGCCCGCAAATTTGCCGAAGCCGTGATTGACGAGACGAGAGCCGAGTTGCAACGACTGCTTCAGGCGCAGCCGCACGATGCGCAGGATTCCGGCGAAGCGAACTGCGAGCCCGCCGACTAAGGGCCCGCCGACTAAGAGAATTTGCGGGACGTGGATGCAAACGGCAGATCCCTCCACGGCGGCGCTCCGGCTCCGATGGGAATGACGGATTAAAGTGAAGGCGGGGAAGTTCAGCTGAAGAGAGTCCCGTCAAAGAGACTTAGAGCGACGAACCGGCAGCGGCCTCGGCGCTTTGGGTTACAGCGCTGTCGGCGTCTTCGCCGGGGAAAGTCACTTCCTCCCAGAGCGTTTTATCGCGCAGGATGCGCGAGACCAGCGCCGTGTGCATGGCGTGACCCGCACGATCGGCGACTACCTTTCCCAGAATCTGCTTTCCCAGCAGAGCCAGATCGCCAACCAGATCCAGAACTTTGTGGCGAACGAATTCGTCGGGGAAGCGCAGGGGGCCATTCTCGATGCCGTCTCGAGTCAGCACGATGCAATTCTCGCTGGACGCGCCGCGAATCAATCCCATATTGCGCATGGCCTGCTCGTCCTGGCGCGAACCAAAGGTGCGCGCGGCGGCAATATGCTTCAAGTAACTTCCGTTGGTCAATTCCACCTGAAAAGTTTCTTTGCCGATGAGGGGATGCGGAAAGTTGATCGCGTAGGAAACGGAATAGGTGTGCGAGGGATAGACGGCTATGAATTTGTTGCCCTCACGCATCTCGACCTCGCGGCAAATTCTCAAATACTTTCGCGTGCGGCGCTGCTTGCGGATGCCCGCCTTGCGAATCATCTCGACAAACGGCTTGGCGCTGCCGTCGAGGATGGGCAATTCCAGATTGTCGAGCTCGACGATGGCATTATCGATGCCCATCCCGATGAAGGCGGAAAGAACGTGCTCGGTGGTAGAAATGAGCACGCCTTTCTTCATCAGGCTGGTGGCGTAGCTGACGCGGGCAACGTTCCGGCTAACGGCTTCGATTTCGAAACCGTCGAGATCAGTACGGCGAAAAACAATACCAGTGCTCGACGGGGCCGGCAGCATTCGCATGGCGACCGGAGCCCCGCTGTGCAGACCGACGCCGCTGCACTCGACTGCGGAGCGAATTGTCTGCTCGTGGGTCAAGAATGAATCAGCTATGTCGCAGTGAATGCATTAGATTACGGCAATGTTACAAAAGTCGTATGTGGCAAAAAAGCCACAGTCCGTCGCGGTCAGTCGATCTCGTAAGCGCCTTCGATTCTACAGTCGAGTCGCGTAACTCCAGGTTGATAAATGAATTGCTGCGGAACTTGAGATCTGATCGGGCCCGAGCGGTTCAGCGCTTGCTCTTCTTCTCCGGTACCTTGTTGGGGTTGTAGCCGGAATTAGGGTCGAACATGGCTTGGTCCAGGCCCTGATTGATGGTGACGGAGTTCAGAAAACGCTGGGCCGCAATGTCGCCGTTGAAATATCGGCTGATGTTGTAGGGGGCCATCACTCCGGAGACGGAACGATAGTTTTCGTAAATTTCCTCTTCGAGATTCTTCTGCCTGTCCACCGGATCCCGCCATTGGAAGGTCTTTTTGATCGGCAAGTGCGTATCGGAATCGAAATAGAGCGTGACGCTCTCGTCTTGTGCGTCGATCAGCGTTACCTGCTGCGCCGGATGTTGCGCGGCAATGGCAAATCCCTCAAACAGCATCACCACACTGGGATCGTCGATCCAAGTGCGAAGAATCGTGTCGAGCGACAATCGGCGTCGCCGCACGTAGGCGCTACGCTCTTTTTCGTCAATGGGGTGAGCGCCCTTGTAGGTAAGCTCGTATGCCTTATCGCCGACGTACAGCTCCGCGATGTCGCGCTCTTTGGTAAGTTCCACGCGCTCCTTGTCGGGGAACTCGGTGAAACTCCAGAAAACTCCGCCGCCGCTTTCGCGGCCATGGTGAAAGCTGTAGCCGCGTCCCTGCTGTTCCCGGTCGCGAATGGTCAGGAAGGCCTGACCGCCCAACGCTTGAATCCCTTGCTCGATCACAGCCTTGGCCTTGCGGGCATTCTCCTGATCCGGAGGAATCTGATCGGCAGAAGGCTGCTTCGGAGAAATCTGATTCGCCGAATTCTGCATCGGCGAGGTTGCGGTCTTGGCCGCATCGCTGGCCGCCTGGAGGGATGACTGAGCAGATGACTGGGAAGTCGCCGGCGCAGACGCCTGTCGCGTTACTCCGCGAGGCTCCGCTCCCGCCTGAGCCCAGGTCGAGCACACCAAAACTAGTATCGGAAGAAACTGTTTCATTCCACTTGAGGGCGTGATCGCGCGCAATCAGAATTGTAGCGTTTCTTGTGGACGTTCCGCCCGCAGCAGTGTTCCCACTACGAAAAGCTCCTTTCGTTCCTTGGATGCAGGAAAAGAGCGGATTGCAAGCGGAGGGCCTGGTTTTTGTCCGTTTCCGGCCGCTCATGGCAGGTAAATCTATCCTGCGAGAACCGCGCCGCCGTTGACATTGAAGACCTCTCCAGTGATGAAGGCGGCGTGCTCGGTGCACAAGAACAGCACCGGGGCGGCAATCTCCTCGGGACGGCCGACGCGGCCGAGCGGAATCGTGCTGCGGATTTCGTCGCCACTTTTGGGGTCCGCGAGGGTCCCGGCGCTCATCTCCGTATCGACCCATCCCGGGGCCACGCAATTTACATAGATGCCGGCCGGCGCCAACTCGGTCGACAGTCCCTTGACCATGCTGATGAGAGCGCCCTTGGTCGCGGAGTAGTCGCAGTGAAAGGCTTCGCCGCGCTGGCCGCTGGTAGAACTGATCAGCACAATGTGTCCGGCTGGCGCGTTGGTGCGAGGCTGGGCTTTCATCTGCGCGACGCCGTGTTTCACCAGCCCGAATACGCCATCGAGATTAATCGACATAGTGGAACGCCATTGTTCATCCGACATGTTCTCGATCGGCACGTCTGCGGCGGCCCAGACGCCGTGGTTGGCGACAAGAATATCGAGCCGTCCGAAATGCCGGACGGTTTCGGCAACCAGTGCCCGCGCCGCATCCGGATGATTGAGATCGGAAGCAATGGGATGGCAGACGGCGGAGCCACATTCTTTGGCCAGCGCTTCCGCCTGCGCGCGGGCGCTGCGATAACCGAAAGCCACCTTCGCGCCCGCCGCCGCGAACATGCGCACCGTGGCCGCGCCAATGCCGCGCGAACCACCGGAGATGAGTGCAACTTTGCCCGAAAGAGAAAGAGGGATCGACATGACTGACTAGTTTCGAGCTTCCTTTGCACGCTTGCAAGTCGAAGAGTGCGGTAACGGTCTCGTTTTGCGAAGGTGCGTCACAGGGCATCGCTTTCAGCGGTGCCCGTTAAAGTCGAAGCCCGTTAAAGTCGAAGGAAGTGGAAAGCGTTAGCCGCTGTTCGTGGTCTGTACGGTCACGCCTGAAGGCGGCCCTCAATCGAAGCTCGCCACCGATAGAATTCAAGCCGACGAGATCAGTGTCCCGAGCCCGACGACATGCGCTCTGACTTCAGGCTGCGCAGCAGCAGTCTTACCAGCATGCCGTCGAAGCGGATTCCGCTCATCTTCGACAGTTCCTCGAGGGCTTGCTCCGGCGTTCTCGCGGCCGAGAAGGATTGCTCAGTGACCATATTGGCGTAGGAGTCGGTGAGTGCGATAATTCGCGCCCACAGCGGAATCTGCTCACCCCGCAAGCCATCGGGATACCCCGAGCCGTCAAAGCGTTGGTGATGATGCTCGATCGCCTCTCGCATCATGTCGCTGTACGGAATGGTTCCGACCATCACCGCGCCCACGTGCGCATGCATTTTGACCAGTTGAAATTCGTCGTCGGCGAGGGGGCCTGGTTTATTCAGAATGCGCTCGGGAACGAAAATCTTGCCTACGTCGTGAATCCGGGCCGCATACACCAAATCGGCGGTTTCTTCCGAGGATAAGCCCAGGGACCGTGCAATCACCTCGGTATAGCGCGCGACCAGATCGCCATGCCCAGCGGCCTGTAACTCCCGCGACTCGGCGGCGCGGCTCAGCGATTCAATCGCTTCTTTCAGCACGGGCACATTGCAGCCCTCGTCACCGCAGCAAAGTTTGAACAGGGTCGACGTCAATTCTTCCAGATGCTCAGGTCCGGTGTGTTCGCGTTGCAGAAATCCTTCGATATACGCGGAGATTTGCTGGCGTTGGCGGGCGAAGTCCTGGCCCTCGACAAATTCCTGCGCCGTCGAGACGGAATTCCCTCCCGAGCGCTTGGAGACATACATGCCAGCGTCGGCCACGCGAATAATGTCTTCGATCGAGAAGCCGTGCATGGGAAAACTTGCGACTCCGAAGCTGCCGGTGATCTTGTGTTCGCTCAGCATGGGATCCGTTGCCAGCCATTGGCGCAGGCGTTCAGCCAGCACCTGGGCCTGTTCGGAACCGGTCTCCGGCATCAGAATTATGAACTCATCGCCGCCATAGCGGGCCACGACGTTCGATTGCCGCGATTTTTGTTCGAGCAAGCGGCCCACCCGAGCCAGCACGAGATCGCCCTCGAAGTGGCCCATGGTGTCGTTGACTTCTTTGAATTTGTCGAGGTCGATGAGCACCACCGAGAACGGGCGTCCGGAGCGCGACGCGCGTTTCCACTCTGCCGACAAGGCTTCCCAGAAAAAACGCCGCGTCTTGATTCCGGTCAGGCCGTCGGTGATGGACTGCTGTTGCAGTTTCTGGAAGACGAAAGCATTGTGCAGCGCTGTGGCCAGCAAGTCAGCCAGGGTGTTGAGAATGAGAACGTCCTGCGGAGAGAACGCGTTCTCGTTGCGGCTTTCGATGTTGAGAACGCCCAGCAGCGACTCGCCGTAGGTGATGGGAATGCATAGGACCGCACGGGAGTCCGGAAGAATTCCCGTTAGATTGCCCGGTAACGCGTTCTGCACCAGCGCGCGTTCCCCGGTGCGGGCTACGCGGCCCAGAATACCGCTGCCCACCGGGATGCGCTTTCCCATGGCGTGCGCCGTTGCACCCGCCTCGGCCTTGATCTCGATTTCTTTGGTTCCGTAGTCGAGCAGTCCGATTCCGATGTGATCGAAACTGAAATTCTTTTGGATCTCACTCACGATCTGGCCCAGCATGTGGACCGGATCGTCGCTGGAGATGGCCGTGCGCGAGACATTGTTAAGAAAGGCGAGCTGGCGCGAGCGGCGCTGCTCTTCGGCAAACAATCGGGCATTCTCTACCGCCACTGAAACCTGACCGGCGGCAGTGACCAGAACATCGAGATCGCGCTGCTCGAAGACGAATTCGCATTCCGGATTCATCGCGACCATGATTCCGTAGGCCTTGTTGTTCAGGAAAATCGGAGCCGCGATCAGGCATTTCGCCGGACGGCTTGGAATATGTGAGATGCCGAGGTTGCTCCGCGTGGTCTCAAGATCGGAGCGGATGAGAAGCGGTTCGCCGCTGCGGATGACGTACTCGGTGAAGGCGTTGCGCAGTTCGCGGGTGCGCTTGGGCAGAACCCGGTTTTCTCGGACTTCGAGTTCGAATTCGATCCGGTCGCCTTCCTGAAACGCAATATAGAAGTGGCTGGTATCGAAAATCTGTCCCAGTTCGATTTGGATCGTGCGCAGGATTTCGTCCTGATCGAGGCGCGAACTGATGGCCTTTCCAATCTCGGTCAGCAATTCGTACTCTTTCGTCCGCCGATGAGCGTCGTGGCTGATGGCGTAATTTTCGAGCGTGAGCCCGAGCTGTAACGCCAGACCGACCATCAAATGCGGGCCTGACGAACCGAACCCTCGGCGTTCCGCGTGCGGAAACAGAATCACGCCGAAATTGTGTTCGCGCGTCCGCAGGTTGACTGCGGTCAGATTACGGACGTCCGCCTCCGTGAGAATTCGCTTGAATTCGGCGAAAGTCCCCAGTGGCGCGACCGGAAGAGGCTCCGTCATTTCGGCCAGCCCCTGCACGGTATAAATTCCACTCTGCCGGTAAGCCAGTTCGCAGATGTAATCTCCGGCGCCGCTTTTTTCCATCGCCTCCAGAAATCCCGGAGAGAAACCTTGCTGCACCGAAGGCAACAGACTACGCCAGCGCTCGGTGATCACGATCGCGGCTCGTTCCATGGCCAGGGCGCTACGCAGGCGCTCCAGCGCGGCTTGCATACTGGGGACGAGATCTTCGGCGAAAAGCAGACGGCGGGGGTCCACCCCTAACGTTGACAAGGCCAGCGTATTCTCCTGCACCGCATTGCGCTGGTTCTCAAACAGCACCATCACCATCGCAATGCCCAGGAGCATCTGCGGCACTGCGCCAAATAAACGGCTGGCGCTGCCAAACATTTCTCCCAACGGACTCTGCACTTGCCCCACTGCCCAGAGCGCAGCCCACAGCGCCAGCGAGATTCCGAGCACCTGGAAGGCCAGCGATCCCCGCTTGTGGCCGTTCACATAAAAGCACCACGAGCTATACAGCAGAATGACGGCCAGGCCTACACCCAAACGAATGCTGGGTTGTACGTCGGGACGAAAGGCGCCATCTACAATGTGCTGGCTCAATGTGATGCCGGCGAGGACAACGCCCGCACCGCCAACCGCTGCATCGTACCAACGCAGGTGATCCGGGCCACGCATCAGCCGGGTGGAAACGAAGATGCACAGTACCATCGCCACCAGGAAGAGTTCACTCAGCAGGAAGGAGAACGGAGACGACGGGAACGCATCCACAACGTAGTGCAGGGAATAAGCGGCCCACGCCAGCTGCCACGCGCGGAAGTAAGGCTGCCGGCTTTGTTCGTGCAGATAAGTAAAGACGAGGAACAACAGAACCGAGACAAAACCCGGGACGAGTACCGTTGTCGTAGTGACTATACTGTTCATAGGTCGGGAAGCACACTTCTGGCCAAAACCGGCGGCGCAGTTTCGGGGGGGAAACAGTGCAGCAATGTTTTCACATCAGGCCTGAAAAACACAATAAGATTTAAGTACAGTGGCCAACTTCGACGATTACGCTTTTGCATCGAGGGTGAACGCCAAATCGTTATGGCGCTTTTGCTTGACTCTGCATTGCCTAACCCGATTCTATGCCCGAACAAATGACCTCACTTTCGCAAAACCGGCCGCGAGTGCGCTTTGCGCCTTCGCCAACCGGGTTCCTCCATGTGGGCAGCGCCCGCACCTTCATTTTCAACTGGCTGTACGCCCGCCGAAATGGGGGCACGATGATCCTGCGGCTCGACGATACGGATGTGGAACGCAACACAGACGCCTCGGTCAATTCCATTTTCGATGGCCTGAAGTGGCTGGCCCTGGGTTGGGACGAAGAATATAAACAGTCCGAGCGCGGCGAACTGCATCGCCGGATGGCCGAGACGATTTTTGAAAAAGGTTTGGCCTACCGCGATTTCACTCCCGCCCATACCGGGGATAGTGAGAGATCGGGCGCGCAGGGTACCTGGCTCTTCAATACCGGGATGCGGGAACTCTCCCGCGAGGAAAGCGACCGCCGCGCCGCCGCCGGTGAATCGTTTGCGCTGCGCTTTCGCGTTCCGCGCGACAACGGCCGGATCGTGCGCTTCAGCGACGCCGTTTACGGCAAACAGGTGAAGGCAGGCGCCGACATTGAAGATTTTGCCCTTTTGCGATCCGATGGCATGCCGACGTATCACCTCGCCTCGTGCGCGGACGATGCCGACCTGCGCATCAGCCATATCATTCGCGGTCAGGATCATCTGTCGAACACTTACAAGCACGTATTGATTTTCGAGGCCGCGGGCTTCTCGCCCCCACAGTTCGCGCATCTGCCCTTGCTGGTCGCGCCCGATGGAACCAAGCTCTCGAAACGCCGCCATGGCCCGGTCGTAAGCGTTACAACCTATCGCGACGCTGGATTTCTTCCCGAAGCTTTCATCAATTTTCTGTGCCTGCTGGGCTGGTCGCCAAAAAACGATCGCGAGAATATGTCGCTGCAAGAACTGCGAGACGCATTCTCGCTGCAAGGCATCAACCGCTCGAACGCAGTGGTGAACTTCAAAGAGCCAGCGGCCACGCCGGAGGAAACATTCGATCCCAAAGCGGTTTGGCTCAATGCCGAGCATATTCGCGGCCTGAACGTCGAAGACCTCAGTCAGCGCCTTCTGCCGATCGTGCACGCCGCCGGCTTCACTGCGACAGCCGAGAAAATGCTGCGCATCACGCCGCTCATCCGCGAGCGCATTAAGCTGCTGCGCGACGTGCTCACAGCCGCCGACTTCTTTTTTGCAGAGCAGTTGCCGCCCTACGATCCGGCCGAACTGATCCCGCAAAAGGGAGACGCAGCCATGGCGCTGAAAGTTCTACGGCGCGCGAAGGAAGTTCTGCCCAATGTCGAATTTAAACACGATCCTCTCGATCAGGCGCTGCGCGCCGCAGCGCAGGAATTGGGCGTGAAGGCTGGACAGATGTTTCAGCCGATCCGCGTCGCCGTCTGCGGCCGCAAGAACGCGCCGCCATTGTTCGAAACGCTGGAAGTGTTGGGGAAAGAGACCACGCTGGCAAGGATTGGGCAAGCGATCGACCGAATTCAATAGGTCCCGGACACCGCTCATTAAAATTAAGAACCCAAGCGTTCAGGGGTCATATTCCTCTTTACACGAAGTACTTTGTAGTATAAAGTACGTTCATGATCGCACCCGACAGACCCTTCCTTCGCCCCGTCCCAAAGCGTTGGATTCCTCGCGAGATGACCGTCGCGCCCGCGCTCGATCGCAACCAACCCGCGATCCCGAGCGAAAAACATTACGCCCTGCTGATCAATCCGTTCTATCCCAAGGATGCGAATGCCAGCTTCGGCAAGCACGTCCTCACGCCGAGCCTGGCTCTGACGAGCTTTGCGGCGACGACCCCCGAACACTGGCGCGTCGACTACTGGGACGAAAATCTGCTCGACGGCCGTCCGCCGTTTCGTCCCATGCCGCAGGTCGTGGGCATCACCGTGCATCTGACTTTTGCGCAACGTGCATACGAACTGGCGGATTGGTACCGTGCCCGCGGATCAAAAGTGATTTTCGGCGGACTGCACGTGCTGTCATGCCCCGATGAATGCGCGCCGCATGCGGATGCGCTCGCGCTCGGCGACGGCGTGCAATTGTGGCCTCGCATTTTAAAAGACGTGGAAGCAAACCGCCTGCAAGCGCGCTATGTCGCCACCTATGAGAACGATTATTGCGACGACCCCTCGCCGCGGCGCTCGATTCTGCCGCGCCGCAGCTTTCTGACAACGACCAGCCTGATCGCCACGCGAGGATGCCACAATCGCTGCGGCTTCTGCTATCTCGCCACGGACGGCCTGCGCATGCCCTATCGCATGCGGCATCCGCAGCAGGTGGTGGATGACTTTCGAGAGGATGACCAGCCGTACGCGGTTTTCATCGATAACAATCTCGGCTCACGCCGCGACTATCTGCACCAGCTCTGCGCCGCGCTGCGTCCGCTCGATAAAATATGGAGCGCCGCCGTCACGATTGACGTAACCGACGATCTCAGCCTGATCCGCAACATGGCCCTTGCAGGATGCACCGGCGTCTTCGTCGGCTTCGAATCGCTCTCCGACGACAATCTCGCCGACTCGCATAAGAAAACGCCGAAGACCTCAGACTACGCGCGGCGCGTCCGCATCCTGCACGACTACGGAATTCAGGTGAACGGATCGTTCGTCCTTGGCTTCGATCACGACCGCAAAGACGTTTTCGCCCGCACCGCCGAATGGATCGAAGAAAATCGACTGGAGTGCTCCACGTTCCACATTCTTACGCCCTACCCGGCCACACCTTTGTTTCGTCAAATGGAAGAGCAACGCCGAATCCTGCATCGTGACTGGACGCTTTATGACACAGGCCACGCTGTTTTTCAGCCGAAACACATGACGCCCGAAGAACTCGAGCAGGGCTATGCCTGGATCTACCAGCGGCTGTTTTCACACGCCTCGATTTGGCGTCGCCGGCCGGAAGACTGGCAGGCGATCCCCCTCTACCTGGCAATGTCCTATTTGTATAAAAGATCGAACCGCTTCTGGCATCTGCTGATCAAGCACGACCTGGTGAATCCGGTCTGGAAGCCGCTGGTCGAGATGACGCGCTTGCGTCACGTGCATTTTCGCCGCCGATTGGCGCAGCGAGAGGCGTCTGCGGCCGTGGCACCGGGGCAAGTTGTGTCGGCCGGGGTTTAACGGCCGGAGGGAGAAAATTCCGCCGGGGACTCGACGGCCCTTGTATGTACAAATGTTCCTGCGGGAACACTGTGGAAAAGCACGGAATCGCGGGCCCCAAGTCATTGATTCTGTTACGAGGCATTTTCGCAGCGGTTTGTTTTGAGTTAGTTAGGCTGTGGAAGAAATGTCTACTTTCGTGGACGGTCAATGTCTACGAAAGTGGACTTGACTTTATAGGCTGGATGCAAACGATCCTAAGTCTTCCGATTCGGGAAGCACCCCCACCCTTGTCTGCGTTTGTACTTTGCGGAAACAAGGGTGGGATGCGCCAGGCGCCGGTAACGCGCATGATGGAGGCAAGAAGGAACGCTGCGACGTTCGTGGCGGCCCACCCTTCCGCACAAAACGCGGGAAGGATGGGGCAACCACATTACATGCTGACTGCAAGGGATGGGCCAGCCCAGTTTTCGTTCAATAAACGTAAGCTCTGCCATTGTAACTGGAGGTGGGGCCGTAGGGAGCGCCTACCACTGTGGTGGTTCCGGCTGCCGCGAGGCTGGAACCGAATCCGTCGTTGTTAGTGGCGTCGGAATTGAGCAAGCGGCCGTTCGGGGTGGTGGTGGTTTTCCAGCCGTTCGCTGGTTTGGTGAATGAGAACACCGTTCCGCGGTAGGCCGAGCCGGCTTTGACAGCGTAGGCAGCGGGCGTGCCTACCAGGATTCGGTTGCCGACGATCGCCGTGGAGGTGCCGAATTCGTCAGCGAAGGTAGTGTTGCCATCGCTGAGTTGAGCCGTTTCCGTCATGTCGCTCCAACCCGAGGTGGGCTCGACCCACACGTCGACAAAGGGCGGCGGAAAATTAGTTAAGTTAGGACTGTTCGAGCCGGCGACGACAGTATTGCCGCTGATGGAGACGGTGCCCCCGCCAAAGTAATTCAACGCTTGCGTGGAGGACAGCACGGCCTGCGGAGTGTAGTCCCCGTTCCAACCATTCGCTGGCTTGGTAAACAGGAAAACGGAGTTCTCTGCCGTGTTATTGGCGAAAACGAGACCTTCCCCGACGACCGTGCCGCCGCTAATGGCAACCGACCGGAAGGACTGCTCCTCGTATTGTGCATCGGCCTGGATCAGCGTGGCATTGGGTTGGGAAGTGTTCTGCCAGCCAGTGGCCGGTTTGACGTAAACCTCGATTGAACCAAAATTACCGAAGGCGTCGAGCGGCGACCCGACGATGAGGGTGTCTCCGTCAATCCCCAACTGGCCGCAAAGGCACGGACCCAGGCCGACGGGGGAAACGCTCAGGATCGCGGTTTCGGTCATATCGGTCCAGCCACCGGCCGGTTCTTCGAAAACATATAGTTCCGGAAGATTCGAATTGACTACGATCGTCTTTCCGCTGATGGCCACCGAGAGACCAAATCCGGCCGTTCCGCCAGCGTCGGAAGCTGTCAGCTTCGCGACTTGGGTCATATTCCCCCATCCTGTGGACGGCTTCACGTAAACGTAAGCGGCTCCTGAAACGAAATTGCCCTGGCCATCGGTGCCAGGTGCGCCGACTACAACGGTGTTGCCGCTCACTGCCACCGATGTTCCCAGGTAGCTGAATTGTTGCTCGTCCGAAGCTGTCAATTCCGCGATCTGGTCCATCGCCGATATGGGAGGTTTCGATATGCGAGGCGAGGATGTGGAAGCCAGGGCGCCGCGAACTGCCGCGGGTCGATCTAATGTGTTGCCTTGCCCGAAGGCGCACGCCGCTACGAGTAAAGCCAATAGCAAGGCTGCCAAGGTGCGTAGTCTAGCGAGAGTGAGAGTCATACATTTGTCCTCGTGAAGGGTCGTGGAGACACTTCGGAAAGTAGGTTGTAAGACGGGGGAGCCCAGCGCGGGGGAAAACATTATCAAAGCGCCCAACCACCCTGTCAAGGGCAACGGATGTCGTTTGTCGGCAGCTTGTTGGAAGGAGAGGGAGATGTGATATCTCATTGTCGCAATTCTTTTTTTCCCGCCTACCTCGTTGTCCCCGTTGTGCCGATTGCGGTTCGTGTTCGCCGCTTGGTTTCCCGAGCAAGCGGCGCGGGCGAGGGCGCCTTTCTTTGCGGTAAGATCACAGTATGAAAACGTCCAATGCCGAGGCAGAGACCGGCGAAAAGGCCGCGCCCGAGCTTCGACCGTCTAACTTCATGCGCGACATTATTTTTGACGACCTGAAGACTAATAAGTTCGCCGGGCGGGTGCAGACGCGATTTCCTCCCGAGCCCAACGGATATCTCCACATCGGGCACGCTAAGGCGATCTGCCTCGACTTTGGGCTCGCCGACGAGTTCGGCGGACACACGAATCTCCGCTTCGACGACACCAATCCTGAGAAAGAAGAGACCGAATACGTCGACTCCATCATGGAGGACGTGAAGTGGCTGGGCTTTCACTGGGACGGACTTTTTTACGCGTCGGATTATTTCGACCAGCTCTATGAGTGGGCGCTGAAATTGATTCGCGATGGCAAGGCCTACGTCGACGACCTCTCGGCGGAAGAAATTCGCAAGTATCGCGGCACGCTCACCGAGCCGGGCAAGGACAGTCCGCATCGCAATCGGTCGGTGAAGGAGAATCGCGATCTGTTTCAGCGCATGAAGGCGGGAGAATTTCCCGACGGCTCGCGCGTGCTGCGGGCCAAGATCGACATGGCGTCGCCGAACTTGAATATGCGCGATCCGGTGATGTATCGCATTCTGCACGCCGAGCACCACCGCACCGGCAACAAGTGGTGCATCTATCCGATGTACGACTTTGCCCACGGCCAGTCGGACTCGCTCGAAAAAGTTACGCATTCGATGTGCACGCTGGAGTTTGAAGATCATCGCCCGCTCTACAACTGGTTCATCCAGCAACTGGGCATTTTTCCGTCGCAGCAGATCGAGTTCGACCGGCTCAACCTGACGCACACGCTGCTGAGTAAACGCAAATTGCGGCAACTGGTGCAGGAAGGGCGCGTGCGGGGATGGGACGATCCGCGCATGCCGACGCTGAGCGGCATTCGACGCCGCGGGTACACGCCGGAAGCGATCCGCAATTTCTGCGGAGCGATTGGCGTATCGAAAACCACCGGCTCGATCGAGCTTGCGATGCTCGAACATTTTGTGCGCGAGGACTTGAACAAGCGCGCCCTGCGCGTGATGGCGGTGCTGCGTCCGTTGAAAGTTGTGATCGACAACTATCCCGAGGGACAGAGTGAGGAGATGGATGCGGTGAACAATCCCGAAGATGAAAGCGCCGGTTCGCGCAAAGTGCCGTTCTCGCGCGTGCTCTATATCGAGCAGGATGATTTTCGCGAGGTGCCTCCGCCGAAGTATTACCGGCTGTCGCCGGGACGCGAGGTTCGCCTGCGCTATGGATATTTCATTACCTGCACGAGCGTCGTGAAAAACGAGAACGGCGAAGTGGTCGAGGTTCACTGTACGTATGATCCTGCGACGCGTGGCGGCAATGCTCCCGACGGCCGCAAGGTGAAGGCGACGATCCACTGGGTCTCGGCCGTGCACGCGGTGGAGGGCGAAGTGCGCGTGTACGAAAATCTTTTTCTGAAAGAAGATCCCAGCGATGTAGAGGAAGGCGAGGATGTGCTCGACAATCTGAATCCAAACTCGCTGGAAATTATTGCCGACGCGAAGCTTGAACCGTCGCTAGCCAACGCTGAGGCGGGAACCCGCTATCAGTTCGAACGTCTGGGATATTTTTGTGTCGATCCCGACTCTAAGTCAGGCAGGCCGGTGTTCAACCGTACTGTCGCGTTGAAAGATGCTTGGGCGAGAACCGAGAAGAGACAGGGCGGGAAATAGTAGCTAACGCGGATTAATCTTTCGGCTGGAACCGAAAAACGAAACCCGAGCTAAACTGCACTCGGGGCGTAAGCCTGTCCAGCTACAACTCAATTATCGGCAGATTGAAATTCGAAGTCAAGGTTACTGAGAGAGCGGTAGTGGTGCAGTTGGCTTACGCGCCGAGCCGATTAAGTGTGAGATCCTTCGCTTCGCCTGAAAAACGGCTACGCTCAGGATGACAACGCGGTTTACGGGTGTTGCTGACAGCTGAAAGCCGACATCTAGTTATGCACGTGCGGGCTCTGGGCCGGATTTTTGTGTGGTCCCGGCGGTTCCTTGACGACTTTGACATCGAAGCTTACCGGCAGAGTTTTCGGTGGGAAGCACTGCGCGTTGTCGCAGGCCTGGTAGCGCAGGACGCCGTGCATCACGTACTTTCCCGGCGTTACCGCGTGCAGCGGATGCACGGCCACCGCGATCGTAAAATCTCCGCTGTACACGTTTAGCTTTTCGTCGGGAGAAAAAGGGAAGGTCAAGTCTTTGCCTTCGGGATAATTGATCTTTCCAAGAATGATGTCGGTGGGCAGGTCCATCTTCAGGCTGGTTGGAATTAAATACTCGTCCTTCGGCGTGTTGGAGTTGATGTGAAAACCGGAGGCCACGCGGAAATTTAGGCTCACCATCGTCTGCGCTGCGCGGGGGGCCGTCACCAGCGCCACTGGCGCGAAGGAAACCGATGGCGCTTTGCCGGTCTGCGCGGATGCCGTGACCGCGAGCAGCGCCAGGATGACGATCAGGTTCGAGCTATGCCTTGGCGAAATCATTTCGAATGCGATCGTCTAAAGTCGTGCACTCGGGCTCACGCGACGCGCCCGCGGACTTGAGATCCTTCCCTCCGCCTGAAAAACGGCTTCGCTCAGGATGACAACTGCGGTCTGGATCAATGGTAGAGCGAGCGCACACCGGTTCCTAGTGTCAGTTCTGAGGCTGCGCCGCGGCTAGTGGCGCGGCGTCATTCTGGTCTTTCGCGTTGCCCGACTGCGTCCCGAGCGCCATCTTGATCGAGTCCTCGATTTCAGCCTTCCCTCTCAAGCCGACGATTTTGTCGACGATCTTGCCATCGCGCCCGATGAAGAAACTCTCCGGCAGCGCGGGAACGCCGCCATAGGCGTCGCCTACGGCTTCCTTACCGAGCAGCACGGGATAATTCATGCCCATATCTTTGGCGAACTTGGCGATGTCGTCTTTGCCGGAATCATCCATGGCGACGCCGATGACTTGAAGTCCCTGCGCTCCGTATTTGTTCTGCAATTCCACCAGCCACGGAGTTTCGATTTTGCACGGACCGCACCAGGTTGCCCAGAAATTCAGCAGAACGGCTTTGCCGCGCAAGTCGGATAGGCTGAGATTCTTGCCATCGAGCGATTCGAGGGTGAAGTCGGGCGCGGGCGAGGCTTGCGCTGCGGCTTGCGGCGGCGACGGGCGGCGCGCCATGTGCACGCCAAAGTAAATCATCCCGGCTGCGACCAGCGCCGCTGCGACTAGGGCGAGAGGATTGCGGCCTCTTGCGATTTGCGAAGGTGCCGACTCTGGCAGGGAATTTGGAACCGTTGCATCGCTGGCATCCTGCGTTGCGCCGGCATCGGTTGTCACGCTTGGTGTTGCCGGCGTCGGCGCGATTGCGCGTCGTCCCGGGCGCAAAGCGAGGTACAGCACCAGGGCAACCGCAGCCGTCACGAGAATGATTCCGGTAACGCTGCTGTGGGTGACCACTCCCTCGAGCCATGTCTCGAAGCGGCCCAGGAACGAAAGCTGGCTTGAGATTAAAGTGAAGCGATCAAAAACGAGCAGGTGTCCGAGGGCGATCAGAATCGCTCCGCTCGCGACCTCCATGATGTGCATGTGGCGACGGAAGCGGCTGTAAAAGCTAAGGAACTGTTCAAGGCCCAGCGACGTGATCATGAACGGCACAGCCAGCCCCAGCGAGTATGCCGCCAGCAAGAGAATACCTTTGAGGGCTGAGGCCTCAGCGCTGGCGAATCCGAGAATCACGGACAAAATCGGGCCCACGCAGGGCGTCCAGCCGAAGGCGAAGGCGAAGCCGATGGCGAACGACCCGCGCATCGTGCTGCCACCCTTTACGTTGTGCAGGCGAGCATCGGTGTAAAGGGCCTTGATAGTGACCAATCCGGTCATGTGCAGGCCGAACAGGATGATTAATATTCCGGCTTCGCGAGCCAGGATCGATCGGTATTGTCCGAGCGCCTGGCCGACCTCGGTAGCGGCGGCGCCAAGCGCGATGAAAACAACCGAAAAACCTAGAATAAATGCGACGGAGTTGATGAGGACTCGCCGCCGGAGATCGCCGCTTGCCGCCTTGAGCTCGTCCAGGGCGGCTCCCGAGATCATGGAAACATACCCCGGCACCAGCGGCAGCACGCAGGGCGAGAGAAACGAAATCAGCCCCGCGACGAACGCGGCCAGAGGAAGCGGCAGACTGGAGAGAGAGCTCGACATTTTACTTAGCTTTTATTGTACCTGCTGGATGCGATCTGACCGCATGCGATCATATTGATCAGACGCTCAGCGAAGGATTTAGTTTCAGCAGTTGCGGGTCTTAATGGCAAGTTCAGATACCCGACCGCATTCTCAGCGCGATTTCCCCGGCTTCGCATTGGCTGCGGGTGCCCCCATTTCCGTTGTCTGATCCGAAGTCTCGCCCAGCTTGCGGAGGACTCCGCTGGGCAAGATTGCCGAGAGTATTGCTCGCGAACCCTCCTGGCGCACGTGCAGGCTGTCAAAAGCCGCCTTCACGTCGGCGTCGCTGCCCGGCGCGCCCACCGATATTTCTGCGCTGCGAAACATTGCCAGGAATACATTGGCCTTGTCGACGATGCTACGAGCGTCGTCGTCAGTGGCTGCTTCGGCCTCGGCGCGCAAATGCAGCACCCCGGTGCGCAACGGCAGATGGAGCGGATTGTAGCTCGCGGAAACGACCAGGTCGGCAGGCTTGGGAAATATCGAAGACCACGCGTCAAATCCCGGTGACGATGGCTCGACCCGTGCCACCATCCACACCGGACTGGCCAGTTGCACACGCTTGTAAAAGCGGCGCAGCAAGGCCGGACCGCCAAAAGGTGAAGCCAGCCGCCGCGAACGGTCGACCATGCCGCGGATCACCGCTGGGTCGTCATGATTCGAGGCCGCGACCGTATCGACGCCGAGAATCGCAATGCGGAAGGATCGTCCGTAGAGTGGAATCGTAAAGATGTCGATCGACTGGTAATTCTCGACCGACTTCGCGGTCTTCTTCAGATAGGCGAGACACCGGGTGCCGTCGAACTTGCCGGTGAAGACCTCGGAAAATCGCGGCTCCGGCGCGGCCCCCCCGGTTCCTCCGCCCGGCCAACTCGCCGGATAGTGGACGGCGAAGGCCACGGCGTCCAGATCGCGCTCGAAGTCGAATCCCGTGTCCTGAATGAAGCGGTCATAGTCCGGATCGTGCTCCGGACTATGCGCCCCCGGCAGGAGCAGCTTTCCGCCATTCATCTTCCGGGCCCAGCCGAAATCGGCATAGATAAAGGCGTCGGCGCCGGGCAGCAGCCGCGCCGGCTCCGGGGGCGCATGCTTCCGTAACTGGACGGCAAACGTCACCGCCGCGGCAACCGCTACAACCGCCAGAGCGATAGGAAAAGTGCGCCTAATTCGCATGAATGCAGGTCAGGAATGAAATGATAGCAGCAAAGGGTCGGAGACGTGCGGCTGGAAGTTTAGCCCGGTCGTGATGGTCAGGCAGAACGCAACTATCTCCGGTTGCGCCCCATCTTGGCCTTGTGATATCGTAAACAATTGTCCCGGACATCTGGTAAGGATCAGAGGGATAAGTTTGGGCGAAGGCTTGTTTTTCTCCCGAATTTGCTGGCGTAGCTCAGTCGGTAGAGCATCTGATTTGTAATCAGAGGGTCAGGGGTTCAAATCCCTTCGCCAGCTCCAGAAATGAATCGCGGGAACGGAATCGCAAGCAAAAGAATCGCAGTAAAGATCGTAGCAAAGAATTAAGACGTGAATTTGCGGCAGTTCTGGCGGACTCGGTAGTGGCGCAACAGGTTTTTCCAACGCACTCCATTCGGTACTTTTCCGGCGTGCTGTGATCTTCGCGGTTTTCTTAGCGCGAGCCTTGGTTTCCCTGTTTAGCGAATCTTGTATTGTGAAATCGAAGTGCGTGGCTTTGCTGCGTTTGGTCTGCGGGTATAGCAAGTGCTTTCCAGCCGCATCGCCCGAAAGTTTTTGCACAGGTGGGTGAGTGGTTAAAGCCAACAGACTGTAAATCTGTCCCTCCTAGCGAGGTACGAAGGTTCGAATCCTTCCCTGTGCACCATGACTTCTGAATCGCTGAAGCTGTGAATCGCTGATTTGAGAGCAGCTGATTTGTGAGCAGATTGTCCATTGCGCTGGTGTGTTACGTGGTGTTGGGAGCGTTGGCCTGGACGACGCTGACCGACGCGAAGTTAAGGGCGGGGACCCTGGTGGTCCTGGCATTTTTCGCGGTGAAGTCGGTGTTGCGGCGCAACGACGTTCTTCACGCGGACAAGAGCGACGCCGAGTAAGGGTTTGCTGACGCCTGACGCCCAAGGGCTGACGGCTGGTTTTGGGCCGATGTAGCTCAGTTGGTAGAGCACTCCCTTGGTAAGGGAGAGGTCACCAGTTCAATCCTGGTCATCGGCTCCAGAGTTTGAGTTGGAAGGATAGTGGAAGGGCGCGGCTTTAGCCGTGCCGTAAAGCGTCGTATAACGAGCGGCTTTAGCCGCAGCAGTTTGGCTGAGAGCTGTTTTTAGCTTGCCCTGAGCCGTATGGCGAAGGGGCTGATAGCTGACAGCTGGTTTTGGCGGGAGTAACTCAGTGGTAGAGTCACAGCCTTCCAAGCTGTTGGTCGCGGGTTCGATTCCCGTCTCCCGCTCCATGGATCTAGCGAGGACGATGACAGTGAATTTCGAGCAGGCTGCCATCAAGGTCGAGAAGGCGCACGAGTTCGCCAAGCTGCAAGCGGCGGTCGAGCAGGCGTTCTTGCCCGAGAGAGTCGAGCGCTTCCTGAAGCAGCTCGATCGCAAGGGAATTCGCGTCCGGGATTTTGACGCGGTACTGGCGCAGCGGTTGCTTGAGGCTGTGGTGGGCGAAGCGGAACTGGGCGCGAAGCATCTATATGAATCGCTGCCGGTGTCGGACCAGGCGCAGATGCGGGAGTTTTATCTGTCGAAGCTCGAAACGGTAGATCCGGCGCTGCGGCACAAGTTTAAAAAGCTGTATCAGTATTACTGAATCCAGCGGTGTTCAGAAAACAGCAGGTTCCTCACCCGCCTTAGCGGCGGGTTCGGAATGACAAGGGGTGGGGTTGGTTTGAGCTAGAAGCTAAGAGCTAGGAGCTAAGAGCTGAGTTATGGCGAAAGAAAAATTTGATCGGACCAAGCCGCACTGCAACGTGGGGACGATTGGTCACATCGACCATGGCAAGACCACGTTGACGGCGGCGATCACGAAGGTTTTGTCGAAGCACAATCCGAATATCAAGTTTCGGTCGTTCGATTCGATCGACAACGCGCCGGAAGAAAAAGCGCGCGGCATCACGATTGCCACGGCGCACGTCGAGTATGAGACGGCGAAGCGGCACTACGCGCACGTCGATTGCCCGGGCCACGCCGACTACATCAAGAACATGATCACGGGCGCGGCGCAGATGGATGGCGGCATTCTGGTGGTGGCGGCGACCGAC